>CANKOT010000103.1 GCA_947484245.1 Comamonadaceae bacterium | reverse complement strand
TACCGACGCCTTCGTTCTAGAGCATCAAAGTTTTGACACCGTGAAAGAAGCCAGGGCATTTACCAAAGACAAAGAGTGGTTGGTCAATGCGCGCATTGCGCCTGTGTTTACTTTAGGAAAAGACGAAGCCAGGTTTGCCATCATGACGGGGCCCTTCAGGTCTGTCGATCGTGCTAAAAATACAATTTCACGTTTGAAGTTGTCTTCCAATGTCACCATCACGTCGGTGCAAATGGCAACCAATCAATCGGAGCCCAGTAAGGCCAATAAGCCCAAGCCTTAAATTGATGAAAGGCAAGGGCCTTTGATTAGACTGGGGACATGCCGCCCATTTTGACCTGACCCCCAATTTTAGGTGGGATGATCGTGATGGAAATCCGGCGGTTCAAAGGATTGACAGGATCTTGCGGCATGGAAGGCACGCTGTCGCCATAGCCAATGACTTGTGAAATGCGTTCAATGGGCACCTTCTCTAAAATCAATTCGCGCCTTGCAGAATTTGCACGCTCAGCAGACAACTCCCAATTGCTATAACCCACAGTACCGCCGCCGCCATAAGGTTCTGCGTCTGTATAGCCCTCAATTTTTAATTTGTGAGTAGGACATTTGTTGGCCACTGCCGCAATTTTTTGAAATTGTTTTTTCGCAAAGTCAGACAAAACGGTACCACCTCTTTGGAACAAAGGCTCACCCGCATCTTTCAGGGTAATGCGCAATCCGTCTGTGGAGTAGTCAATGTCGAAGGGGGCCTTGCCAGATTGAAGACCTGCATCGCCGGCGATGAGCTCTTTCAGTTCGTTGGCAACGGGTTCGATGCATGAAGTGTCAATGCGCTCGCGCTTTGAAATGTTGTCAAACAACATGACCCATACCACAATGAAGAAGGCCATGAGCACGGTGACGAAGTCGGCATAAACCAGCTTCCAGGCGCCATGAGCGATGAGCTTTTTGGTTCGTTTTTTGAAGACACGTCTTGAAACAACGGGTTTTGTTTTGGTGCCTGGCCCTGGTTTAAGAGGCAGCTCCGGCGTTTCATGTTGAACGCCTACAGCTGGCACTCCACCAGCTGGAACCCCGTCAGCTGGCACTTCAGAAACGTTTTCCGAAGGCATCGGCTTAACCAGTCAACTTGTTGCCAGAGGTGGCCATGACACCTTCAGACAGCTCGGTCATGGTGGGCCGTTGGTCTGTGAACATCACTTTGCGGCCATACTCCACAGCAATCATGGGAGAGAAATTGCTGTAATTGGCAATCAAAATTTCTTTCACGGCTTCAAACGGTTTAAGGTCAGCAGCTGCCAATTGCTCCATAGAGCGACTGATGGGCAGCATCATGGCGTAGGCTGTGAAAACACCCAGTAAAGTGCCAACCAAGGCCTGCGCAATCATGTCGCCAATGACATCGGGGCCGATGCCAGTTTTAATGGATGTCAATGCATGAACCACACCAATGATGGCCGCCACAATGCCGAACGCAGGCATGCTGTCTGCCAGGGTGGCAATGGACTCGGAGGGCTCTAGCGCTTCTTGGTTCATGACCTCAATTTCTTGTGCCATAACAGACTCGAGTTGACCCAAGGTCACTGTGCCATCCATCATCATTCTGAAGTAGTCGGTGATGAATTCAATCAAGCGCTTGCTTTTTAAGACAGAGGGATACTTTGCAAACAGCTCGCTTTGCAGCGGGTCGGAGATATCAGACTCAATCGACAGAGCACCATCTCGTTTGATTCTTTGCAACAACTCAAACATCAGGCAAAGCAAGCCTAAATTAGAAGTTTTGCCGCTGTTAGATGGCAGGAAAATTCGAAAAAAAGCGCGAAACATGCTCTTTAAATTTCGCCATTTATTCGAAGCCATCAAGGTGCCTAAAGCGGCACCGAAAATGATCAAGTATTCTTGAGGCACCCACAGCTGTTCGACATGCCCGCCGAGCCAAACGAAGCCGTAAATAGCGCAGCCAAAGGCAATGATCCAACCGGCACCAATGTTCATATCTTAAAAGCGGAGTGCGCTATGAGGTTAAAAGTAGTCAAAATATTAGCATCAAATAATGTGAAGAGCATTACAACTTTGAAATCCGGTGAAATCAATGCGTCTGAAATGAACAGACACGAATGGACCTCACAATTTTTGGAAGAGTGAATTCGAATCGAGCTTGGTCATGATGGACTGAGCGGCTTGCAACAACGCATTGGATTTAACCAGTCCAGCTGTTGCGGTGGCCAAATCAGTGTCCAGCAAGTTACTGCGTTGTACTTCTACATTGTTTTTTTGCACATCGGCGGCTTCAGTGGCTGCATCCAGTTGATTTTGAAGCAGTCCTGTTTTGACCTGAGCCTTGGTCACTTGCTTTAAGACCAATTGAATGTTGTCCATGTCAGTTGATGCCAATGCAGTTCCAGCAATCAGTTTGTCACGCACCGAACCTAGAAAAGTGATGACATTTTGAGCCATGCCAGTTGGTGCTGACATGACTTCAGAAAAACTCAAGGCAGTTTCTAAAGTGACACTGGGCGCAACCAAAACAGTGGTGGGTGCAGTGGTTCTTAAAATCTGTTCGCCGTTGGCATCCTTGGCCAAAGACATTTGATTCACGGTGTTGTACAAGGTGCCAGCTTGCTGCCCCAAGGTTTTAAGACCATCCGCACCCAAGGTGCCATTGCCAGCTTGCACCATCATCTGCTGAAACTTGGTCAAGGCAATGTTAATGCCGCTCAATTGAGAGTCCGTGGTTGTCAGAGAAGCATTGATGTGATTTTGATTGACCCTGAACATGGCAAATTGCGCATTGTCCAAATCAATTTGCACTCCCAAGCCAGCCGCCAAGGCATCATCAGACGCCAGTTGGTATTTGCGACCCGAAGAAATTTGTTGTTGATACTTGACCACATCCGAGGTGTGCTGCTGCATCGACGACACGCCGCTGTCAAAGACCTGTTGGCTGCTGATTCTCATTTTGTGGGTCCTTGCTTAAAAAATCTCACGACAACATGCCCAGCAAAGTGTCAAACATTTGTTTGCCTGTTTGCATCAATTTGCTGGAGGCGTTGTAGAGCTGTTGGTACTTGACCAGGTTGGCCGCTTCTTCATCCAAATTCACACCGGTGATAGAAGACTTTTGACTGGCTAAACTTTTTTGCAAGGCTTCATCAGATTGCAGGGTATTTTTCCAAGTGGCAATGGTCGTGGCCACGCTGCTCGTGATGAATGTCACGGGTGATGTGAAGGCGTCACGTTTGCTTTGCAAAGCCGCAGAAGCTGTGGCGTCCATGTTGGTGAACTGAGAGTTATCAAATGTACCCACCATCTTGAAAAGCCGCGCATCAAATTCTGCCTTAGTTAGCGCAGCATCTATGGTCTGGCGGTAATTGCTACTCTGAGGATTGGAGCCTTCAACCAGCTCGCTGTACACATAAGAAGTAGTATCCGTTTTTTTCCAAAGGCCATCGAGCAAAGCTTTCCCAGCAGTATCGCTGCTGATGCCAGTCAGTGGGGTGGGGCTTGAGGTGATTGAAGCAAAACCAAATATCGGCGCAATGGCAGTACCAGCTGCATTGGTAGTTTGATTGATACTTCGCACAAGTTGTGTGGCCAGCAAATTAATGCTCTTTTGAACGGTTGGCACAAAGTTTTGAAGCAGATGCACATAGGCACCTGCTTTGCCATCTTGCAAAATGGTTTGGCCAGGAACCATCACAGAATTGCCATTGGCATCAAGCACCGGTGTGACGCCATTGCTTTGCTTTTGTGCAACTGAGGGCAACACAAGTTTGACATAAACAGGATTGCGCCCATCTAAAGATGCTACTTTGATTCTCAGCTCGCTTAAAGGCATGTCACTGCGAATCACGCTTGTGCCTGCGGTATTGGTAAACGTGTTCGCAATTTCCCGGTCCACCAAGTGCTGTCCATTGAGCAAAAAGCTGGCCGAGGCATCTTCATTGATCAAGGTGCTGCCACCGACCAACTCTTGAAGTTTGCCCACAATGCGGTCTCGCTCGTCTAGTAAATCGGGAGAGGCTGCGGCCACGCCCGGTATGGCTGCTGCGCGAATTTTGGAATTCACGGAAGCCAGCTGCGGCGTCAAAGAATTAGCCTGATTCAACACATCGGCCAAAGCCTGAGACGCATTGCTTGAAATTTGGCCTACTGCGTTGGCCAAGCCGCGCACCCGATCGGCTACCAAGCGTGCATTGCCAATCAAACTTTGTTGGTAAGCCGAATTGGTAGGTTCATTGGCAATAGAGCCAGCAGCATTGAAAAAATTGCCCAATGCCGTGGCAATGGAGGTGGCTGGCTCAGTCAGCATGGCATCTAAAGGTGCCACCGACTGAGTCAGTGCTTGGCTGTAGCTGGTTTTGCTTTGCTGCGACAGCAATTGACCTTGCAGCAAATTGTCAAAATAACGCGTGAAACCCTCAACGGCAAATGAAGTGCCTGTGAGGTCAATCGAGGAAGGCGACAAGCCATTCACCCGAACACTCGAAGTGCGGCGTACGTATCCCTCAACCGACGAACCCGTGACGTTTTGGGAAGTCACCAGCATGCCCGACTGAGCGGACTGAAGTCCGGCCATGGCGCTGTCGAAGAGGGCTGCTGTTCTCACTTCATAGTCCCGTTGTATTTAAGGCTTTACGGCATTGGCAGCAGAGTTGATTAACTGTGCTGCTTGAACTTGCTGAATCATTTGAGTGGCCATGGCTTTGCCAAAACCAAAGCCACCCTGTGCTGCCATGTTGTTGGCCATCTGCTCATCTGCCAAACTCAAGTAGGTGGCATTGCTGCCACCCTTGCTGCTTTCGCTGAACACAGAATTTCGAATCTCACGCATCATCTGGCGCAACAACACAGCTTCAAACTCTTGAGCTGTTTGCTTGATTTTTTGAATCTGCGGGGTGTCTGCCACGCCGCTAGACAGCGGCTTTGCAGAAACCAAACCAGAGACGATGAGGTCGGCCATATTAAATAATCTCCAACTCAGCTTGCAATGCGCCAGAAGTTTTCATGGCTTGCAAAATAGACATCAAGTCTTGGGGTGTGGCACCCAGCAAGTTGATAGCGCGGACCACTTGCTCCAAAGAAGCGCCTTCTTCCACCCGCACCATTTGACCTGCAGGACCAGGATCGATGCTGACACGTTCGTTGCGTTGGTTCACAGGACGGTTGCGTGATATCAAAGATTGTGGAACCACTTGGTTGTTGGCTTGAACATGGATGGTCAAGTTACCGTGAGTCACTGCAAAAGGTGCCAATCGAACAGATTGATTCACCACCACAGAGCCTGTGCGTGCATTGACCACCACTCTGGCAATGTCCACGGCGGGCTGAATGTCGAGTTCAAGCAATTGCGCCATCACACTGACGCGCTGTGCTCTTTGAACGGGCACACGAACTGCAACAGTTCTGGCATCGACTGCGGTTACAGCATTTTCTTCACTCACCACTTTAGAGATGGCTTCTACAGCACGCTGAATTTGTGCGTAATCCACTTTGTGAAAATTGAACTCAACCACAGGGTCCATGTCGGCTTCGGGGGCGGCTTGCTCCACCATGCCGCCACTTGGAATACGACCTGCGGACAATTGATTGATGGTGGTGCGAGCCATGGCCGTGCTCACAGAAGCGCCAGGAACCACAATAGAGCCTTGAGCTTGGCCATAAACTTGGCCATTGGCAGCCTTCAAAGGCGTCATGAGAAGTGTGCCACCGCGCAAACTGCGCGCATTGGTCAAGGATGAAACAGTCACGTCCATGGCTTGACCAGGGCGAGCCAATGCAGCCAATTCAGAGGTCACCATGACCACTGCAGCATTGCGTGCTTGAAGGTTAATGCCTGGCGGCACAGCCACACCCAAAGAATTCAACATCGTAATCACAGACTGTCCTGTGACGAGGTTAGAACCTGAGTTGTCGCCGGTGCCATCTAAGCCCACCACCAAGCCATAACCAATCAATTGATTAGGCCGTTGACCTGACACCACGGCCATGTCTTTCAAACGAGCAGCCATGGATTGAGACATGCCCAACACAAAAGCTGCAATCAAAAAGCATTTAGAGAGCGTGCGATACGTCATGGCCTCTTCCTCAATTAGGAGAAAACTTGCTGAACAATTTGGTCAGCATGCCTGGATTCTGAATTTGATCGGTAATGCCCACGCCTCTGTACTCGATGCGTGCATCGGCCACTTGAGACGACAAAACAGAATTACCTTGCAAGGTTGATGGCGACACAATGCCGCCAAAGCGAATCACTTCTTCTTCGTGTCCCACTGCCAAGCGCTTCTCGCCAGCCACATTCAGATTGCCGTTGGGCAAAACTTCTAACACGGTCACGGTAATGGTGCCTAAGAATTGATTAGAGGCAGAAGAGCCACCTTTGCTGTCAAAGTTGGTATTGCCATTGGTGTTCAAACCACCATTGATGGCAGTCGGTGTGGCAGTGGTTCCCGTGCTCATGTTAAAGCCAGCATTCAAACCGTTGGAAGACAAGCGACGTGCATTGGTGCCAATGTCTTTGCTGGCACGGGTTGTTTCATTCAACATCACTGTGAGGGTGTCGCCCACGCGAACTGCGCGGCGCTCTTCAAACAAACCCTTGTGTGCTGAAGCAGCGGGCCTTGAGGTTGGAACCAGTGAGCCTTTGGAAGTAGCTACTGTTTCTTGAGCTGCAGGACGTGCTGTCGTGTCGCCATTGACCAAAGATTGCTTGGAGGCAGAAGGTAATTCTGCGCAGCCCGCCAAAATAGCGGCCACAGAAATAAGCAAAGCGATTTTTTTCATCACAGTTGTCCTAACTTCTGAAGAATTTGATCGGAAGCAGATACAGACTTGGCCGTAATTTCATAGGCACGCTGTGCTGCAATCAGAGAGACCAATTCTTCCGCCACGTTCACATTGGATTGCTCGGTGTAGTACTGGCTGATAGAGCCAAAACCTTCTTTGCCAGCAACGCCCACTTGTGCTTCACCAGACGACATGGTTTCATAATACAAACCACCGCCTGCAGAAGCCAAGCCAGTGGGGTTCACAAAGTTCACCATGGCAATTTGATCAGCTTGTGCGGGCGCTGTAGAGTCCGCCAAGTTGTAGCTCACGGTACCGTCTGATCCAATGGCTAGAGAGGTTGCTTTGGAGGGAATCACAATGCCAGCAGCACTTGCACTGGCAGAAGTAATGCTGCTTTGGCCCAACAGCACATTGCCACCGGCCGTCACAATTTGGCCCTTGTCGTTGCGCATGAAATTACCTGCACGTGTGTAAGCCACGCCATTGGGCGTAGTCACCGCAAAGTAACCGTTGCCGTTGATGGCCATGTCCAAGGGGTTTTGGCTTTGAACCAAAGAGCCTGCACTGCTAATGCGCTGAGTGGCTGCAATGCGAGCACCGTTACCTGCTTGCAAACCAGCAGGCACGTAGCTGCCAGAGTCTTCGTTCAAACCAGGGCTGCGAATGTTTTGATAGAGCAAGTCTTCAAAAATAGGACGAACACGCTTGTAAGCAGTGGTCGAAACGTTGGCCAAGTTATTGGAGATGGTGTCCAAGCTGGTCTGCTGTGCATCCATGCCTGTTTTGGCAATCCATAGTGATCTCAACATTTTCTCGCTCCTTCATTTCACGGGTGTTTAAACCCTGGACAGGGACATCAAGGTCCCTGCAGTTTTCGAATTTTGCTCAGCAACTTGAACCAAACGAATGTTCAAGTCAAACAAGCGGTTTTGCGCAATCATTTGAACCATGGCCTGCGCCGCGCTCACATTGCTGCCTTC
>CANKOT010000102.1 GCA_947484245.1 Comamonadaceae bacterium | reverse complement strand
ATGTGTGTGATGTTGACATTCGTCAAAGATTTGAACATCTCGCCAGACATGTGAATGCTGGTGCCACTACCACTAGAAGCGTAATTCATGGCGCCTGGTTGTGCTTTGGCAAGTGCAATGACTTCTGAGACAGAGTTGGCTTTGATCGATGGGTGCAAAACCAGCACATTGTTCAAGGAAACCAAGGCTGTGACAGGTATCAAGTCTTTGTTGGGATCAAAAGGCATCTTGGCATACAGTGCAGGATTGATGGCCTGAATGCCGCTGGTGGTCATGAAAATGGTGTAGCCATCAGGGTTAGATCTGGCCACTTCAGCGCCGCCAATGTTGCCACCTGCACCTGGTTTATTGTCAACCGTGACGGGTTGACCTAAATTTTTTGATAACTCTAGGGCAATGGCGCGGGACGCAATGTCAACAGCGCCACCTGGGGGAAAGGGGCAGACCAAGCGAATGGCTTTGTTGGGAAAAGCTTGTGCCAAAGCGGCGGGCGCAGACAGCAGTGCACCTGCCATGCCAACAGAAATTGCCAAAGTAGAGACCCAAGAGAAGGTTGGGCGTAACTTGAAAGATGCCATGTAAAGCTCCTAGTGATCGAAATTGAGCCCCAAGCCTATTAGACTTTTTGCATTTTAAGCACAGGATATTCCCTTGATTGTGGAATTTGACCTCCCAACAAATTTTCAAAATTCGAGGTTTAATAGGGCTATTCAAAAAGGTCCCTTGGGACTTTTCAATTGTTTTATCGAGTTTGCATGCCAGCTATTCCATCTCTTCTTTTGAATTTGGGCCACGCGCTTGATCATTTGTTTTTATTGATTTTTGCGACGGCTGTCAGCACCATTGCCCTCGAATTTGGGGTGGGCCGGTGGGAAGACATGATGCCTTACACCGTGGGCGCATTCTTGATGTTTGGGCTGGGCTCCATCCCTGCCGGACGGTTGGGAGATTTGTGGGGCCGTCGGCAAATGATGCTGGTGTTCTTTTTTGGCATGGGTTTGTCTGCCATTGGTGTTGCGTTCACTCAAACACCTTTGCAAATGGGCATGGCACTCACGGTTTTAGGTATTTTTTCAGCCATCTACCACCCCGTGGGGATTCCCATGTTGGTTCAAAAGTCAGAGCGCCCAGGTTTTACCATTGGCGTCAATGGCCTCGCAGGCAATTTGGGCATTGCGTTGGCGGCGCTATCGACAGGATTTCTGGTGGCTTGGCAGGGGTGGCGAGTGGCTTTTGTGGTGCCCGGTTTGGTCTCTCTTGCATGTGGCGTTGTGTTTGCCATCACTGCGCCGCATGAATCTGGCGCGCCAGCCAAAAAGAAAGCCAGCTCAGTTCAATTGCCCAAACATCTGGCATGGCGTACTTTTATTGTCATGGTTGCCACAGCCACAACCACCAGCCTGTTGTTCAACATCACGACCAATGGCAATGCCCAGTTACTGGCTGAACGCCTTGATGGCTTGGTCAACGACCCTTCACGCTTAGGCCTTTTGTTGGCAGCCATTTATGCGGTGGCTTCTCTGGCGCAATTGGTGGTAGGTCGCTTGCTTGACTGGTTGCCTGTCAAACCTTTGTTTTTTTCGATCCTGTTCCTTCAAATTTTGGCTTTTGGCATAGCCTCACAAACGACAGGTTGGATTTGGTACGTGGCAGCCATTTTCTACATGGTCATGGTCTTTGGCTCGATTCCATTTAGCGACACCATGGTGGTCCGTTACATTGACGATGCCATGCGGTCGCGGGTCAGTGGCACGCGGATTGCCATCTCCTTTGGCATCAGTTCGATGGCTGTTTACCTTCTGGGGCCCGTTGTCAAGGTTGCCGGTTTTACGCAGTTGATGATGGGCTTGTCGGTGGTGGCGGCATTGGGCGCTTTGATTGTTTTGTTTTTGCCCAATGAATCTCAAATGAATGCGCACTTAAAGTAAATTTACAGAGCGGCAGTGGCCACCACCTCTAAGCGCCATTTGGGAGATGCCAAGTTGGCTTGGACGGTGGCTCTGGGGGGTGTATGGCCAGGCACAACCCAGGCATCCCAAACTCGGTTCATGCCCTCAAAATCAGCCAGGTCTACCAAAAAAATTTGAACCATCAGCAGCTTGCTTTTGTCTGTTCCAGCACGTGCCAGCAAACGGTCAATGGCTTGCAGAACCTGACGGGTTTGACCTTCAATGTCTAGATGGGGATCTTCGGGAATCTGACCTGCCAAATAAACCACGCCGTTGTGAATGGCCATTTCAGAAAGCCTAGCACCCACATCAAACCGCTGAATCATGTTGACATCCTTGTCTTGTGAGAATTTGGAAATGGAAAGTGCCATTTTGCCATTGCAGCAGACACTAGAATGAAGTCCAAGCTTTGCCAGTCATTTGATCAGGAACTCAAGACATGAAACTACCGAACAGTCTGCGTGCACTTCAGCACCGGAATTTTCGGCTTTTCATCATGGGGCAGGGTACTTCTCAAATTGGCAATTGGGTCCAATTGGTCGCTACAAGCTGGTTGGTCTACAAGCTTTCTGGCTCAACGCTGATGCTGGGTTTGTCTGCTTTTTGTTTGCAAATTCCCATGCTGTTGGTCACGCCATTTGCAGGTGTCTTGCTTGACCGCTTAGACGTACGACGCGTTTTGTTTGCCACCAATACCTTGGCCATGTTGCAGTCCATGGTCATGTTGGCTCTTTTGGTGAGTGGGCGCATTGAGGCTTGGCATGTGGTGCTGGGCAATGCTGTTTTGGGTTTAGGCAACGCTTTTGATGCACCTGCTAGGCAATCCCTTATCTCCAAACTGCTACCCAACCGGCAAGAGTTGACCAATGCCATTGCGCTCAATTCAACGGTGATGAATGGCGCCCGATTCATTGGGCCCATGTTGGGTGGCTTGATCACCGCTGCTTTTGGTGAGGTTTGGAGTTTCGCCGTCAATTGCGTGATGCGCCTGGCCGTCATTTCAGCACTGCGTGCCAGTCAAATTGCACCGCATGTTGCCCGTCACGGCACTGCAGGTATGTTCAAACAACTCATGGCTGGTGTTGAATATGCCTACGGATTTTTTCCTAGCCGCTGTGCTTTGATTCTGTTGGCGGTGAGCAGTTTTTGCTTGCAGTCTTATGCCTCGCTCATGCCGTGGTTTGCCAGTGAACGATTTCATGGCGACTCCAGAACCTTGGGGCTTCTGTATAGCTCTGCCGGCCTTGGCGCAGTTTGCGGCATGCTTTACTTAGCCTCACGCACCAGTATTCGAGGTTTGTTCAAAATCATTGGATGGAATGCGGGGGTGGCGGGGCTGGCCTTGGTCGCATTTTCATTCTCTGAGAGTTTGTGGTTGGCGCTGCCCATGCTGTTTGTATCGGCTCTGAGCATGATGCTCACAGCCGCATCCACCAACACCGTGCTTCAAAGCATCGTGCCAGATGAATTACGGGGGCGTGTCGCCGCCTTGTACGTGATGTCTTTTCTGGGCATGTCGCCTGTGGGGTCGCTGTGTTCTGGGTGGTTGGCAGACCACATTGGCAGCCCATACGCCTTGGCTCTATTTGGTGCCATAGGCTTTGCCTCTGCACTTGTTTACGCCTTCCACTTCCAGCGCATTCGTGGCGACATCTTGCCTTTGTATCAGACATTAGAAATTCCCCCTCAGGAAGAATGAGTCTGCGAGGGGGTGGTTTTTAAGGTGTGTGTTCTGCCAAATAAGCAATGGCAGCGGCCATGCCGTTAGGGCCGTAAGGAATTTTTTGGACCGTCATGGCCGCTTCAATGCCGGCCAGTGCGCCCAAAATCATGGGTTCATTCATGTCACCCAAATGGCCAATGCGAAAGACGCGGCCTGCCAAAGGTCCTAAACCACCCGCCATGGCAATCTGAAATTTTTCACGAGCCACAACCCGCAACGCTTCTGGATCTATGCCATTTGTCAATTCAATGGCTGTGACTGAGGAGGAGAACCCCTTCGGATCTTGGCAGTGCAGTTTGATGCAGCCAGCCGTGGACCAGCAATTGACCGCGGCTCTCACGGCGCCGCCCAAGCGATGGTGCCGTGCAAAGACGGCTGAAAGACCTTCTGCTTTGAGCAGGCCCAAAGAAACCTCCAGACCGGCCAGATGCGCCAAGGGGGGTGTGCCGCAAAACTTGGCGGATTGGTTGTCCGTTTTTCGCTCTAACCAGCTCCAGTAATAACGAGGTTTGGCATGCGCCTTCGACCAAGCAAAAGCCTTGGCATTGACCGCCACAAAGCCAAGGCCAGGGGGCATCATCAAACCTTTTTGGGAGCTGCCCAGACACACATCGGCACCTAGCGCATCCATCTCAAAGGGGGCGGCGCCCAGCGAGGCCACCACATCCACCACATAAAGTGCGGGGTGGCCAGTACTGTTGATGGCTTTGCGAATGGCTTGTAGATCGCTCGTGATGCCGCTGGCCGTGTCGGTTTGAACCACCATGACGGCTGCAATGTGGTGTTGAGTGTCTGCGCGAAGTGCAGCTTCAATGGCTGCGACATCAATTTGCTGTCCTTCGATGTGCGCTGTTCGAATCACGTTCAAGCCGAGGCTGCTGGTTTGAATGGCCCACTGGTCTGAGAAATGGCCGGATCCAGCAATCAGCAAAGTGTGTTGATCTGATCCCAGGTTGGCGGATACGGCCTCCCACACGCCATGGCCATTGCTGGCATAAAAGAACACATCAGAGGCGGGGGAGTGCAGCAACTCCTTCATGCCTGTTTCGCAAGCCTCAATGAGTGCGCCAACCCGAGGGTCGGCCAAGTCTGTCATGGGCCTTTGCATGGCGTGCATGACTTCATCGGGCACATGCGTGGGGCCGGGTGAGTGCACAAATCGGATGCCAGGCAGGCGAGGGGTAATGGGAGAGCTCATTCGATGTGCTTTCTAAATCGGAGAGATGATGATTGTAGGCAGAGCATAAATTGACTTGATGGCCTGTGCGACAGAACTTGGAGAAAAATTCAGACACTTTGAGAAAATACTCAACTAGACTTCGAACTGTTTGAATTCAGAAAGGCATCTATGCCACGTCACTGCCACTTCGACTCAGTTGCCATCTTTGGACGGGGTTAAAGACGCATGGAATCCCGCAGAGCTTGGGTGGTAGTCTGGGCAACTTTTGTTTGTTTGGCCATCATTTTTGGCGTGTCTTATTCATTTGCAGCGTTCTTTGAAATTTTTGCCAAAGAATTCTCAGCACAAAGAGCGGATGTGTCATGGATCTTTGGTCTTTGCGGCCTGGTTTACTTTGTCTTGGGAGCGCTTGGTGGTGTGTTAGCCGATCGGTGGGGGCCGCGACTGGTTTGCATGGCCGGAATGGGTTTCATTGCATTGGGTTTGTTTTTAACCAGCTTGGCGCAGAACTTAGGGACCGTCTATTTAAGCTATGGCCTGCTGGTTGGTCTTGGCATTGCCTTTGTTTACACCCCCTCGATCGCATCTGTTCAGCCGTGGTTCAGCAAGCGACGAGGCTTGGCCTCTGGCATCGCAAGTTCTGGTGTCGGTGCAGGCACGCTCATTTTGCCTTTGCTGGTGAGCTACTTGCTGACCGCGGTTGATTGGCGAATTGCTCTGCAAATGATGGCAGGGGGCGTGCTCGTGATTGGTTTGTCGGCCGGTTTTTTGTTAAAGCGAGCGCCTTCTTTGCCCGGACATCAAAGCGGCCAACTTGCTGGGTTAACTTTGGCTGACGCCTTGAAAACGTCATCTTTCCGGTGGCTTTATATGGGTACTTTGTTGGGTGCGCCCGTCATGTTCATTCCATTCGCACACATCTCAGCAGCGGCTCGGGATGCCGGTGTGGCAGATGCTCAGGCTGTCGGCTTGGTGGGTTTAATTGGTATTGGCAGCTTGGTTGGCCGATTTGCCATTGGCTGGTTGGCCGACCGCTTGGGTCGGGTTAAAACACTCATGTTCATGCAGTGCCTCATGGGAATGTCTTATTTGATATGGGCTGGCGCTCAAGAGGCTTGGGTGTTTGCTCTGTTTGCGCTTTGGTTTGGTCTGAGTTATGGCAGCATTGTTTCCTTGCTGCCAGCGATCTGCATGGATTTGTTTGGTGGGCGAGCTGTCTCAGCCGTTATTGGAACTTTGTACACTGGTGCTGCCTTGGGCAATCTGCTTGGACCTGTGCTGGCAGGTCAAGTGTTTGACATGACACAAAGTTATGCCCTTGTGATTTGGATCACCCTGGGCATTTCGGCCATGGCAACCTACAGTTGCTGGCGCATCCTGAAGTACCCCAAACTCTTCGAATAAGTCTGTGATGCTTTTTGGGGCTTGGAATGAAGCCAGCTATTGCCTTGTTTTAAAACTTTACTTCTGCTGATAAACTATACGCCAATCAACACATTGTTTTTAAACATTAAGTTAATCAACTATACTTTCATGAACAAGATCATTTTGCGTGCCATCACCGCATTTTCTAGAACAGATCTGAAAAGCAGCGAAGGCAGCTTGTCAATCAAAGGCAGAGAGATTCATTACCTTGGCAAGGACTATGTGGCAATCGAGTCTGAGTCTTCAGAAGAGTTGCTGGCGCTTTACCGATGCATGAACCGCGGCGAACTAAAACGCTTGAAGAGGTGGCCTGCAGATCTCACCAGCAAGCTGCCAGAGTCACCAAAAACAAGTATGCAAAACCAGCTTAAAAAGTCGCCTGCTATTTTGGAGCTTTCTCTCATCAAGACCGACGCAAAGCCAAAGACATCCAAAAAAGCAAAAGGTCGAGCGTCATCGGCGCCAGAAAATCAAACCGACCTTTTTGGATAGAAAAAAAGCCGCATCTTGATTGATGCGGCTTTTGCCTGAAACACCTGCTGCTGAATCAGGTTAAATTGGCTTCAAGCATAGAAGCCCTCAAGTCGTCTTAGGCGTGCGCAGCTTTCAAAATGGCATTGAAAGTAGCGCTCGGGCGCATGACTTTTTGGACCAAGTCGTTTGAAGGCTTGTAATAGCCGCCAATGTCAACGGGTTTTCCTTGAACCGCTTTCAACTCATCCACAATTTTCATTTCGTTGTCTGCCAATGATTTGGCCAAACCTGCAAACTTGGCTTGCAATTCTTTGTCTTCTGTTTGAGCAGCCAGCTCTTGGGCCCAGTACTTTGCCAAATAGAACTGACTGCCCCGGTTGTCGAGCTCACCCGTTTTGGAGGAGGGGTTTTTGTTGTTATCCAACAGATGACCCGTGGCTGCATCGAGTGTTTTGGCCAAAACTTTGGCCTTGTTGTTGCCAGTTTTGATGCCTAAATCTTCAAGTGAAACTGCCAAAGCCAAGAATTCACCCAGTGAGTCCCAACGCAGGTGGTTCTCTTCTACCAACTGCTTCACGTGCTTAGGTGCTGAACCACCTGCACCTGTTTCGTACATGCCGCCGCCAGCCATGAGTGGCACGATGGACAGCATTTTGGCGCTGGTGCCCAGCTCCATGATGGGGAACAAGTCGGTCAGATAGTCACGCAGAATGTTGCCCGTCACGGAGATGGTGTCCAAACCGCGAATCACGCGCTCCAGCGTGTAGCGCATGGCGCGAACTTGAGACATGATTTGAATGTCCAGGCCCTTGGTGTCGTGGTCTTTCAAGTAAGTTTCGACTTTCTTGATCATTTCCGCTTCATGAGGACGATAAGGATCGAGCCAGAACAAAGCAGGTGTGCCAGAGTTGCGAGCACGTGTAACGGCCAACTTGACCCAATCGCGAATGGGTGCATCTTTCACTTGGCACATGCGCCAGATGTCGCCCGTTTCAACGTTTTGTGACAACAAGACTTCGCCTGTGGCGATGT
>CANKOT010000101.1 GCA_947484245.1 Comamonadaceae bacterium | reverse complement strand
GTTGCACTTAGACGCGCTCACCATTACCGGTCACACTTTGGGCGAGTGGATTGAAGCGGCAGGCCCTGCGTTTAAACAAGATGTGGTCAAGACCCGCGCCAACCCCATTTTCAAAGAAGGTGGCATTGCTGTTTTGAAGGGCAACTTGGCGCCGGGTGGTGCCATCATCAAACAGTCTGCAGCCAGCGCCAAACTCATGGAGCAAGAAGGTCGTGCGGTGGTGTTTGAGAATTTGCAAGACATGGCTTTGCGCATTGACTCGGAAGACCTAGATGTCACCACAGACGATATTTTGGTTTTAAAGCACATTGGCCCCAAAGGCGCGGCCATGCCTGAAGCGGGCTACATGCCTATTCCTAAAAAATTGGCCAAGGCGGGTTGTAAAGACATTGTGCGAATTTCGGATGGCCGAATGAGCGGCACAGCTTTCGGCACCATCGTGTTACATGTCACGCCTGAATCTGCGTTGGGTGGGCCCTTGGCTTATGTTCATAACGGCGACCGCATTCGGTTGAGTGTGGCCAACAGAGAGCTCAGCCTTTTAATCTCAGACCAAGAGTTGGCGCGCAGAAAAGAAACACAACCTGTCGTCACGCCTACTGCACAACGTGGCTATGAAAAATTATTTTTAGACAGCGTGCTGCAAGCCGACAAAGGCGCAGACTTTGATTTCCTCATGCCGCCACAAACGAACGTTATTCCTAAAGTGAAATAGACGCTTCAAACATAACCGCCATTAGCGAAAAACAATTCAACTTCGTCTCACGACTGCACAGTGATCACTTATTTTTGATGTTCACCAATTGAGCTGAGCTAGGATCGTATTTCAAATTAACAATTGTTCCTTCAGGAATGTGTGAAACTGATTCAAAGGCCAGAAGCCTAATTTAAATATTTGAGAAAATATTCGACCATTTCCTTTTGAGCAATTTCAGCTTCTTTGGCTGAGTAGCGCATGGTGACCATGCCACCAGTTTGGGCCTTGGCAAACGGACTGAACGCAGGCGGTGGCGGATTGGGCCAATCGAACGCATGGGTCGCGCCATCGACCATGCGGACTGTCAATTGGCTGGCAATGTCAGGGAATTCATCACGCATTCGCAAACAATCCGTTTTTGGATTGAAATCAAAATCGTCGCTGGTACCCGAAACGATGTGAATGGATTTTCCAGTGGCACCCCAGTTTTGCGGTCGCCCTGGATTGATCCATGATCGAATCCGCTGCTGGTCGTCCATGATGTTGGCGCACGAAGGGTAAAGGGCAAAGTGCGCGGCGTAAACCAGTTCTTTTGGCAAAATTGAATTTTCACGGCGCAACCGCGCTGGTCTGACACCCATGCCAGCCATGATGGCAACTGCAGCTCCGCTAGAAAATCCAACAGTACCAATTTTTTTCGGATTGATTCTTGCATCGCTCGCAAGGAAAACCAAAGCTCCCCATGCATCTTGAAGACGGTCACACAAAACCGGTGCATTTCGCTCATTTCCGCTACGCACTCCTCGAGGCAAATAAGAATCAACTTCCAATGTGGCTATTCCGGCTGCATTTAAGGCTCGAGCATAAAAACCACCGACCCCAACAACACCCGCATTGCTGTGAAGAATAACCACAGCTGGAACTTGTCCTGTGATTTTGGTTGGAAAGCGAAGTTCGCCCTGAACGCTGCTGACCTCGTTGACACGTTCATTGCACTTGGAACCAACCACAGGAATATCAACTCTGCTGATAGCAACATCTGCCATTGAGGGCAAATTGATCACGAGCAAGGCAAGCACCAACCCTACAGATTGGGCCTTTGAAAAACAACTCAATTTGAAAGATGCTTGAGTCTTCATCAGACCTTCACGCAATGGACCATTAGGAGTCGGCCTTGAAGCCAAGGGCCGTGACCAAACGCCGTGCCATTTCTGAGTCTTCGCCAAGACGACGTGTGTGTTCAGCAGCGGTACTGGCTTCCAGATTAGCCGCCAAAGGTGTCACAAAGTCGCGGACGTCTTGCTGACCCATGGCCTGGCGCAGCGCAGTATTCAGGTTTTGCCTGACCGCATCACTGATGCCTGCAGGTGCAAAGAAGCCAAACCATTCGCGAACCATCAATTCACCAAAGCCTTGCTCACGGAAAGTGGCGACATCGAGGGTGAAAATGGCGCGATCGGGGCCGGAGGTGGCCAGAATACGAACCCTGCCAGATTTGTGGTGCTGCACCCAATCGCCCAAAGGTGATGACATGCCCGCAAGTTGGCCTCCCATGACTTGAGGAATGGCAGGGCCTGAACCCGCAAAAGGAACATTGGTAATTTGAAATCCACCCAACATGGCCAAACGACCCGCAAGCAAATGAGGCATGGAGCCCGCTGCTGGGTTGCCAATGCTGGCTTTGCCTGGATTGGCTTTAGCCCATTCGACAAAGTCTTTGATGTTTTTGACCGAGTCGGGAACAGCTGGCCCCACCACTAAGGCGTGGTCAGTGGAATGTCCAATGCCAATGGGGGTGACATCGGATTGGGCGTAACTCAACTTAGAGTAAGAGTGAGGGTAAATGGTCAGCATGGAAGCGGGCGAATACAGGATGTGCGCACCATCAGCCGCCGCAGCCTTGAGGGTGGTAACACCAATCTGGCCACCAGCGCCGGGTTTGTTGTCCACGATGACGTTGGTGGCGTAAGTGCCACGCATTTTTTCAGCAATGCGGCGGGAAAATGCATCGGTCGTGCCACCGGGCGGAAAACCCACAATGATGCGCAGATTTTCCAGGCGCGTTTGCGCAAAGTTAGGCAGATGGGTCAGGCCCAACATACTGGCGGCAACACCTTGCATCAATTGGCGACGGGTGGTCATGAATGAAGTCTCCTTAAGTCAATCATTGGTACGAAAAATAACAAAATGATTGAATCATTTTCAAGGAAAAACTCACAGAGGGTATTTACTGAGCGCTCAAGCGCCAGCAGATGCTTTGATGTTCTGCCCACACCTTCACTGTTGGCTACTCGGGACTTCTGGACACCATTCTTCTTGGTGTGTGCCAATATCGACGACGCACTTCACGTTCACAGCTGAGTTGCTGCGGTTGCGTACTTTGCCAATAGGCTGCGCCACATTCTGAAGAGGGCGTCAAGGGCACACCCTGAGATTCATAACGCTGAATCACTTGCGGGGACGGGTGCCCATATCGATTCAGATAACCAGCCTGAACCACCGCCCAATGTGGCTTGAGCGCTTCAATAAAGCCACTTGTAGACGAGGTTTGGCTGCCATGGTGCGGCACCAGCAAGACGCCAACCGGTTGCAATGCCAGCCGTTGAAGCATCGCCAACTCTTGGGCTGCCTCGATGTCTCCCACCAACAAGGCACTGGCTTGTTGGCGCTCATGGCTCATCTTTGAAGATGCCTGTTGACTTGCATCCACTCTTAAAACACAGCTCAAAGCATTGGAGCCTGCCAACTTGGCGTAATCAGAAAACAAAGGATGCAGCAATTCAAACTGAACTCCATCCCATTCCCATTTCTGA
Organism: Comamonadaceae bacterium; assembly: GCA_947484245.1. The sequence continues at coordinate 4,357 of CANKOT010000101.1, read as the reverse complement.
CCAGCCATACAAGCATGGACAGGGCGAAGGGTCGACAAGGGGTGCCCTTCTTCCAAGGAGCTCCATAAGTCTGCTTGGGGGTGCGCGCGCAACACTGCGAGCGCCCCCCCTGTGTGATCGGCATCGCGGTGGCTCAACATGACTCTGTCCAACTTCACCCCCAATCGATGAAGCAGCGGCACCAAAATCCTTTGACCAGCATCTGAAGTTTCTGAGTAGAGGGGCCCTGCGTCATATAGCAAAGCATGATGGGTGGTTCTAATTAACACTGCATTGCCTTGTCCCACATCGGCAAACCAAAGATCGAACTGGCCTGGCGCTGGTCTGGGCACTTGCCATAGGAAGATGGGCAAAATAAACAACACCCCCCAGCTTCGCAGGGCCCAAGGCCATTGCTGCAAGAGCAACAAGCCACCCCCCATTGCCATGACCGCCAGAACAAGTGGCGGGGGTGGCAACAACCAGACACTGCCCGGCAAACTGGCCATCCACGTCAATACGGCCATGAGAGGCTGCAAAGCCCAAGATGCCACAACCCACAGCGGCGAGGCGAACACGCCCAAAATAGCAAGAGGTGTGACCAGCCATGTGACCCAAGGAATGGCGACCAAATTGGCCAACAGGCCCACCCAAGAGAGCTGCTCAAAGAATAAAACAACCAGCGGCGTCAAAGCCACTGTGACCACCCATTGTTCTCGCAACAAGGTCCTCAATGTCTGAAATGCCTGGCCCACCATCTTGATCACCATCGCGGTGCCCCCCTCCTCCAACTTGGTGCGATCTGCGGATTGCACTGGTTCATTGAGCATCAACACACCCACGGCAGCAAAACTCAACCAAAAACCTGGCTGAAGCATCGCCCAGGGGTCCAATGCCACCGCCACCCACAAAGCCAAACCGAGTCCCCAAAAAATGGGCCATCTTGCGCCCATGAGTCGAAGCAAGCAAACCACCCAAAGCATGATGACTGTGCGTTGAGATGGCAAGCCCCAGCCACTGAACAGGGCATAAAGTGTGGCCATCAAGGTCCCTGCCAAGAGGGCCACATGCGGGGCTGGCCAATGCAAACAAAGGCGACTTCCGCAAAGGGCTGACATACGCCAAATTCCTCGAATTGCAGCTGCCATGACCCAAGCAAACAAAGTAATGTGCAAACCTGAAATACTCATCAAATGGGCCACACCTGTCGCTCTGAAAAGATCCCAATCAGCAGCTTGAATGGCCGCCTGATCGCCCATGACCAAGGCGCTAATCACACCTGCCAAAGAACGACTTTGCGCATCACCTTGCAAGAGTTTTCTCTCAATTTCAGATCGAACGTATTGGCGCGCCTGTGCAATGGAATACAGCCATGAAGACTTTATTTTTTGTGGCACTGCAGCGCGTTTACTTGTAATTACCGCACCTGTGGCCATGACACCTTGCTCCCAGCGCCACAAAGCCTCATCAAAGCCACCCGGATTGAGCGTGCCATGCGGTGCTTTGAGACGAACGCTGAATTGCCATGTATCTCCTGCTTTGAGATCAGCCCAACGGCTTCCCTTCATCAGCTCAGCTGACTCTCTGTCGTACCAGACCAAATCAATCCATTGAGGGACAAGGACACTTGAAGTCTGATTCACTTCGAAAGCGGAAATAACTTGAAATCTGAATCGCACGCTGATGTCTGTTTGCTGCGGCAAAGATGCAATCACACCCAGCAGCAAAATTACTTGTCCCTCCAGCAGAGGATTCAGTCTTTGTTGAGCCTGCCAAAGAGCACGGGCATTGACGCACGACAAAGCCAGTCCGAAAAAGACCAAAGTAGCAAGTAGCCATTTGGCAACTTCAGAAAGTTTAAAAACATGAGGCATTCGGGTATGCAACACCCATGCAAGCAGGCCAAGTGACAATGACAAACCACTCACTGCCAACACGACATCAAGCGGCCAAAGGCTGGCTTGTTGCAACTGCCATGCCGTGCCCATAAGCCAGCCACCTAAGCACCAAGGCGCTGTCTTGAGCATGTCAAACCTTTCTCTGTGCCCACCTGGGCTTGGCTTTTGCCAGTTTAGGAGGCCTAAGCTGCCATGTCGATGCAGCCGCTCTTACGCTGACTTGCATTGCAGTTCGTACAATTCAGACATTGTGAAAATAGGTGACAGCTCTTCAGTCTCTTAAGCCTATCCTTTGCAATCTATTTAACTTTCACAAGGCCTGACACCATGTCCATCTACAAACGCTTAGAAGAACTTGAAATTACGCTGCCCCCCGTTGCAACGCCCGCAGCAGCCTATGTTCCCTTTGTCCAAACAGGCAATCTGGTTTTTATCAGTGGGCATATTGCCAAGAAAAACGGGCAAGCATGGGCGGGTCAATTGGGCAAGAATGTTCAAACAGAGGAAGGCAAAGCCGCTGCCCGCGCAGTGGCCATTGACCTGCTGGGTACGCTTCATGCCGCAGTCGGCGATTTGAACAAGGTCAAACGCATCGTGAAAGTCATGAGTCTGGTGAATTCCACTTCTGAATTTACGGAGCAACATGTGGTCACCAATGGCTGCAGCGAATTGTTGGGCCAAGTTTTTGGCGCGGTTGGCGTGCATGCTCGCAGTGCCTTTGGTGTTGCTCAACTGCCCATGGGAGCCTGTGTCGAGATCGAATTGATCGCTGAAGTAGCCTAATTCAACAAAATTGCCACACTGCCTTTATTTGCAAGTTCGAGGAAAGGCAATGCAAATATTGATAGTTTTAAGAGGAGGAACGGTCATTCACAAGAAAATGAAATCACTTTTAATTACAAAGATGATTAAATTTGTCTTAAAAATGTATACAAAAAGAATTACTATGAATTCTTAAGTAAACATTTTTATAGGATATCCGTCATGAAACCACTCTGCGTCAGCTTCGTCGAACAAGACTCAACTCTGGCGGAACAGGTCCTTGCCCACCTGCAAACTGCTGGCATCAAAGCCCATCATTTTGCCGACGCAAACGAGTTCAACGCGCAATCCGCCCATCCCTTCAGCGATGTGGTGGTGCTAGACGCGCTCACTTTGGGCGAGCAACGATTGACTTACACCGCCAAGTTGGCCAAGCACCCAGAGCTTAGGGTTGTCATGATTGCCCCAGCGACCGAGCCTGAAGAGCGCATTGCAGCCATCGCTGCGGGTGCTGATGTTTGCATCAGCAAGCCCTTCAACCCCAGTGAGTTAATTGCCATCATTGAAAAACTGGCGGCAAGACTGCCCAGAACCATCAAAAGTGGTTGGACCATTGATCCGGTGAGGGCATTGCTCACTGGACCCACCAACAATGCCATTGACTTAACAGCCATGGAAACTGTGTTGCTCACCCAATTGGCCATGGCACCTGAGCAAGCACTTCGAAGCGATGCACTCGAACTTGCCATTTGGGGTCTTTCCGATTTTTACAACAACAAACGCCTGCAAGTCTGCGTATCGCGCCTTCGAAAAAAACTGACAAAAAGGCACGGCCCTGAAGAACTGCTCGCCACATGCTGGCGATCAACTTATCAGTTTGTACCTCACATGCATTTAGCCCCCAAACGCTAAGACTGCCACCGCCCCAAAGTCAAGCATCTGAAAAGGTACTTGGCTGGGCTGAAGTGTTAGAAGCTTGCGTTATTCGACTCGCATAATTTGGGTGGGCTTGAAGCCCAAATCAGCAGCCTTGCCTTTGCGCGCTCTAGCCGCCCGCGCATTGTTCAAGCTTCTAATTTCAAGCGTTTCTTCACGGTCTTTACCGCCGCGGCCAATACCCGTGAGCTTCACACTGCGGGTGTAGGCGGCTGCGCCAGCCAGCGTGTCTTTGGCTTCCAAATCAAGCAGCATCAAGCCACGACCACCCTTCTCCATCAGCTTGAGTTCACTGATTTCAAAAGTGAGAATGCGGCCCCCTGTGGAAGCGCAGGCAACATGCGTTGCGGCAGGCATCACTTTTGCGCCTGGTTGCGGCGTAGCATTTGAGCCCGACACATGCGATGGTGCGCACACCGATTCACCATCACCCACTGTGAGAAAAGCTTTGCCACCTTTTTGACGCGAAATCATGTTGTCCACTGTCGCCATGAAACCATAGCCGCCCGAACTCGAAAGCAAGAGCGTAGCGTTTGAAGGCCCTGCAAAGTAATGTGCAATCTGAGTGCCGGGTTCCAGTTCAATGAGCGTGGTCACAGGTTGGCCATCGCCACGCGCTCCAGGCAACGCAGCCACAGGCACAGAGTAAACACGGCCACTGCCTTTTTGGGCAGTGCCAAAGGCAAGCAATGTATCGACAGTGCGACATTCATAGGCGCCATACAAACCGTCGCCTGCCTTGAATGCAAAACTGCTAGCGTCGTGACCATGACCTTGGCGTG
>CANKOT010000100.1 GCA_947484245.1 Comamonadaceae bacterium | reverse complement strand
TTTACCCGTTCCGGGTTCGCCTTTCACCAGAAGAGGGCGCTTTAAAGTGATAGCGGCATTGACGGCTAGCTTCAAATCTTGCGTGGCAACGTAGTTTTCGGTCCCTTGGAATTTCATAATTGGCTGCAAAAGTGGATTAAAAGTTATTAGAAATGACAAAAGTCAGGATTGAGTAGGCTCACTAGATATAATTCCGCATTGAATTTCATCAGTCTTTGTTTGATTGTGCTCGCAAAATGAACGCTTTGTTATCCTCATTGATCGCTTTAACTGTCGCTTCAGCGACCATTTTCACAGCCCATGCACAAGACGTGCAGGGCAACGCCAAAGCTGGCGAAGCCAAGATTGCCATGTGCATCGGCTGCCACGGCATTAAAGGCTACCAAGCCAGCTTCCCTGAGGTGTACCGTGTGCCCATGATCTCGGGTCAAAGCGCCAAGTACATTGCGGCCTCTTTGAACGCCTACAAAAAAGGCGATCGCAAGCACCCCACCATGCGCGGTATTTCCACCAGCCTGACCGACCAAGACATTGCTGATATTTCAGCCTACTACGCTCAACACGGCGTGGTTGAAGGCGCAGCACCTGTGGTGGCCAAAGCCCCTGACGCTAAAGTTGCCGAGTTGCTGAAAAAAGGCGCTTGCGTGTCTTGCCACGGCGACAATTTCTCCAAGCCGCTAGACCCCAGCTACCCCAAAATTGCGGGCCAGCACAAAGATTTCTTGTTTGTGGCTTTGAAGTCCTACAAGACTGAAAACCAAGCCACTTGGGGCCGCGCAAATGGCGTCATGGGCGGTATTGCCAAGCAATACACCAACAATGAATTGAAAGCCATGGCTGCCTATATCGGCTCTTTGAATGGCGAGCTAAAGACGGTGCCCCAGTCTAAATTCCGCTGATCGACTTCAGTCCTTGGTAGCGTGCCTTTGCACGCAGTCAATGTAGACCTGGCCATCCGGCATTTTGCCAGCGCGTTGGCTTTCAAAAATCATGCGACCTAAGCATTCCATCGAAGCGTGATGAGCTTGGTGTAAGGACTGTTTTTTGTGACTCAGCAATTCAACGGCCTGGCGAATGCCGCGCGGTTGATCAATGCTGCACTGTTCACTGATCGACAGGTGCATCGACAAATGCAAGAAGGGATTGTCCCTCGCCGGATCTGCGTTCTGCATGGCTGCCAAAGCAGCCTCCACATCCGCCAATTCGGCGTGGTATTCCGGATGCTCATCAATCCACTGACTCGCCAAAATTTCAATGGCCTCCAAGGTCCCGCCCGACCTGGATTTGGCATAAGCACCGCAAAAAAAGCGCCTGACATCGGCTTGAGAAGGTTGTATCAGCATGGCTGAATTGTCGCTTAGGTGGCGTCCGGCTTGAATTATGTCAAGGCATGCACTATATTGCATGGCTCTGACAACATTGAACCCTCCAAAAGCGAAACCATGAGCAGCAACATCACTCAAGCCTTCATTTGCGATGCCATCCGTACCCCTTTTGGTCGATATGGCGGCGCTTTGTCCAGTATTCGAACCGATGACTTGGGTGCCATCCCTTTGCGCGCATTGATGCAACGCAACCCACAAGTCGACTGGGCTGCCGTGACCGATGTGTTCTATGGCAATGCCAATCAAGCGGGTGAAGACAACCGCAACGTGGCTCACATGAGCAGCTTGTTGGCCGGTTTGCCGATCGACGTGCCCGGTGCTACTTTGAACCGATTGTGCGGTTCAGGTTTAGATGCGGTGGGCTCTGCAGCCCGCGCCATTAAATCGGGTGAGGCTGGCTTGATGATTGCCGGCGGTGTTGAAAGCATGAGCCGCGCGCCCTTTGTCATGCCGAAAGCTGAGACGGCGTTTAGCCGTACCAACGCGGTTTACGACACCACCATTGGCTGGCGCTTCATTAACAAATTGATGAAAGAAAAATATGGTGTGGACTCCATGCCAGAGACCGCAGAAAACGTGGCCACCGATTACAAAATTGAACGCGAAGCCCAAGACAAAATGGCTTTGAACAGCCAAATGAAAGCTGTGGCAGCCCAGAAGGCGGGTCACTTGGCGCGTGAAATTACAGCCGTCACCCTTCCTCAGAAAAAGGGCGACGCCATTGTGGTGGACAAAGACGAGCATCCTCGCGAAACCAGCATGGAATCCTTGGCCAAACTCAAAGGGGTGGTGCGCCCTGATGGCACCGTGACCGCCGGCAATGCGAGTGGTGTCAACGATGGCGCGTGTGCCTTGTTGTTGGCCAACGAAACTTTGGCTGGCAAGTACAGTCTCACCCCCAAAGCCCGCGTGGTGGGCATGGCCACTGCAGGCGTGGCGCCGCGTGTGATGGGCATTGGCCCTGCACCAGCCACCTTGAAGGTGTTGGCGCAAACCGGTTTAACACTCGATCAAATCGATGTCATTGAATTGAATGAAGCCTTTGCTGCGCAGGGCTTGGCAGTGCTTCGCATGTTGGGCTTGAAAGACGACGACGAGCGCGTCAATGCGTGGGGTGGTGCGATTGCACTGGGGCACCCATTGGGCGCTTCGGGTGCACGTTTGGCCACGACTGCCGTGAATCGTTTGCATGCCACAGGTGGCCGCTACGCACTGTGCACCATGTGCATTGGCGTGGGGCAGGGCATTGCCTTGATTTTGGAACGCGTTTAAGGATTTGCAAATGTCGACAGTTCTCACAACACGCGCTGCTTGGTATGAAAGAAACGGTGAGGCCCACGATGTCATGGTGCTGGGTTCACTGCCACTCAATGCACCAAGTGCGGGTGAGGTGCGCGTGCGATTGGCAACCTCAGGGGTCAATCCTTCCGATGTGAAGTCGCGCCGCGCAAAGCCTTTAACCGACCCTTGGGTGGTGCCACACAGCGATGGCGCTGGCGTCATTGAAGCCGTGGGCGAAGGCGTTTCAAAACAGCGATTGGGCGAGCGCGTTTGGATTTGGAATGCGCAGTGGCAACGCCCGCACGGCACCGCGTCTGAAGCCATTGTGGTGCCTGAAGCGCAAGCTGTGAAGCTGCCCGACAACACCGATTTTGCCGCGGGCGCTTGCATGGGTATTCCGGGCTTGACGGCTGTTCAAGCCGTGCATTTGGCGGGCGACGACAATTTGCGCGGCAAAAAAGTATTGGTCACAGGCGCCTCTTCTGCGGTGGGTCATTACGTCACGCAACTCGTCACCTTGCATGGGGGTCATGTCATTGGCACGGTGGGCTCTGAAGAAAAAGCGGCCCATGCCAAAGCAGCTGGCGCTTTAGAAACTATTTTTTACAAAACAGAGCCTGTGGTGGAGCGCTTGAAAGCCTTCAGCCAAGGCCGGGGTGTTGATGTGATCATTGACATGGACTTTGCGACGGCATCGCAATGGGTGACGACAGGTGGTTTGGCAACCCACGGCCAATTGGTGGGCTATGGCTCCAACGTGGTGGGCGATATTCCCTTGACCTTCCGCCCCTTGCTGTTTAACTCAGTTGGTTTGAAATTTTTCTTGGTTTACAACTTGTTGCCTGCAGACAGAACTTGGTGTGTCAATCGTTTAAACGCATTGTTGGCAGCCGGTCAACTTCAACACACCATTGGCGCTCGCTTTAGTTTGGATCAAATTGTGAAAGCGCATGAAGCCGTTGAAGCCGGACAATTAGGCAATGTGGTGATTGATCTCTCATTCAAAGCTGGCTAAAGTGTGTTCTATGAAAACATTTCAAACACTTCAAGATCTTGCCGCTTGTGTGGGTCAAATCGTGGCGGTTTCGCCTTGGACGCAAATTACGCAAGCCCAAGTTAACCAGTTCGCCGACGCCACAGGGGATCATCAGTGGATTCACATTGATGTTGAAAAAGCCAAAGCAGGACCATTTGGCGGACCCATTGCGCATGGATTTTTAACGCTCTCACTGATCCCGATGCTTTCCGAAAGTTCCATCAATATCAATGATGTTCGAATGGGTGTCAACTACGGACTCAACAAAGTTCGTTTCACTTCACCGGTGCCTGTCGGCAGTAACTTGCGGGGTCACATGAAGCTTCTGAGTGCAACCCCTATTGACAACAATGGCATGCAGTTTGCTTGGGAGATGACCATCGAACGCGAAGGCTCAGAAAAGCCTGCGTGTATCGCAGAAACCTTGGCGCGATATTACGTTTGAGCGGGCAGGGCAAAAGCATTTTGCCGCCAAGCTTCATACACCGTGACCGCCACACTGTTGGACAAATTCAAACTGCGTTGGCCTTCCAGCATGGGCAGCTTTAATCGATGGGCGGGCTCAAAACTTTCTCGCAATTCGGGGGCAAGTCCACGAGTCTCTGCACCAAACACAAACCAATCCCCCTTTTGAAAAGACGTTTCTTGCACATAGCGCGTACCTCGGGTGGTGAGCGCAAACATGCGTGACAAGTTGGGCTGCTCTAGCGCTAAAAATGCAGCCCAGTTGGCGTGCCGTTTTACTTTGGCGTATTCGTGATAGTCCAGACCGGCACGTCGCATGTGCTTGTCTTCCATCGAAAAGCCCAGCGGCTCAATGAGGTGCAAAGCGCAGCCCGTGTTGGCCGCGAGGCGAATCACGTTGCCCGTATTGGGTGGGATTTCAGGTTCAACCAAAACAATTTGAAACATGCCTCTATTGTCCTTGCTTTAGGGCGGTGTTCTGGCAAACACCAGTGCCGAAACATGCGACACCCCAGCTTGCTTTAAAACCAAGGCTGCGGCATTGAGCGTAGCGCCACTGGTCATGACGTCGTCAATGAGCATGATGCGTTGCCCCCTGAGTTTGGCAAACTCTAGCGGTGCCAATGCAAAGACATCTTTCAAATTGGTGAGTCTTTCATGCCGGGGCAGGGTGCTTTGGGCCGGCGTGTGCCGCATTTTGAGCAGGGTATGAAGGTGGGTTTTTTGCCGACTCAATTGGTGGGACAAAACCAATGATTGGTTGAAGCCTCTTTCCGCCAAACGCTTCGAAGACAGCGGAATAGGAATCAGTCCATCGGCTTGATCAATGGCATCGGCTACAAAGGGTGCACTTTTCATCAGATTGGCAAAGTGCTGCGCCCAAGCGGGTTGATTTTGAAACTTAAATTTAGCAACCAGCCCTGACCAAGGCCATGTGTAAGGCATGGCGGCCCAACAGGCGTTCAAAGTGGGCGGGTGTTGAAGGCAATGGGTGCAGTGCATTGACTGCGATGCACAGGCGCACAGCTGGCATCGGTTTTCAGGTCTGCCAAACGCTGTCACACAGGCATCGCAAATGACATGGGACGGCCAAGCTTTGCAAATGGCGCATTGGCTAGGGAAGTACATTGCGAATCAATATACTGCGCATAACCAACCAATCGCTTTCAATCGCATGCCTCATGAACGCCCTCCTAGCCTAGACCCTGTTGCTGCTCGCAGATGGGCGGCATTGGCCTTGGGTCCAAAGCCTAGCAAGACCGAACGCGCCCTATCGCCTTGGCTTCACGAAGAAGTGGCGCGCAGAATGGAAGAGCGGCTGGCGTTCATTCGTTTGCAACCCAAGTCCTGGGTTTGTTGGAACCCACTTCGCGCTGGACTCAACGTCTTAACTTTGTTAAGGCAGCGCTACCCGCAAGCCATTGGGCATTTGTTGGCCGATCGAGAGGCCGAAATGGATTGGGTGCAAGCCAATGTCCTAGCGCCCTGGTGGAAGCCGTCGAGTTGGCTTCAGTCAAAATTAAAAACTGCGCCTTTGAAGCCTCACAGCATGGATCTGGTGTGGGCCAATATGCTGCTGCATCAAGCTGCGGACCCGCAAGCTTTGTTGGCCGAATGGCACCGCGTTTTGGCGGTTGATGGGTTCTTGATGTTTTCTTGTTTGGGGCCTGACACCCTGCAAGAATTAAGAGCGGTTTATGCACTCAGGGGCTGGCCGCTGCCCGCGCATGAATTTACCGACATGCACGACTGGGGCGATATGTTAGTGCACGCAGGTTTTGCAGAACCCGTGATGGACATGGAAAAGATCACCTTGACCTACGTCAATTCGGAAAAATTATTAGAAGATTTACGCATGCTTGGGCGTAATTTTCATGTCAGCAGATTTGCTGGTTTGAGAGGGCGAAATTGGCTGAAACAATTGCATGAAGCTCTATTACAAATAGCTCAAATTGACCCGGAAGGCCGACTGGCGCTCACTTTCGAGGTGGTTTATGGCCATGCTCTCAAACCACAAGCGCGCGTCAAAGTAAGTTCACAAAGTGAAATTAACTTGGATGACATGCGTCAAATGCTTCAAAACCCCCAAAAGAAACAAGATCAAGTTTGATAAAGCGCAAAGAAGCCCTTCAACTCGGTTAAAATTCTTCGCGTTAACCCGAATCACTGATGTTTTCTAAGCGTCAGCGGTGTGACACTGAGAGATTCCCTTTTTGTAACAGTATTGGTTTCATTTGAAACTTGGATGTTAGTTAAAACTATGAAGCGCATTTCCAAAAAATTAGATTTTTTGCAGAGTCAAGTCAGTAAAGCCAGTATTTGGGCGGGCGCTTGGATGGCCACAGCCGCCCACGCGGTCAATGACCTGCCCGGCGGCCCCGCTGTGAATCAGTTGGACTTTCACCCTGCGGCCTCCAAAATTGCTGAAGAGCAGCACTCCCTCCATGTGTTCATGATGATTTTGTGCACAGTCATTTTTGTGGCTGTGTTTGCTGTCATGTTTTATTCCATTTGGAAACACCGCAAATCAGTGGGTCACAAGCCCGCCACGTTCCATGAGTCTATGACGGTTGAAATCATTTGGACCATCGTGCCCTTCATCATCGTGATCTTGATGGCTCTGCCTGCCACCAAAGTGTTGGTGGCCTCCAAAGACACCACCAACGCCGACCTCACCGTCAAGGCCACTGGCTATCAGTGGAAGTGGGGCTATGACTACATTAAGGGCGAAGGCGAAGGCATTGGTTTCATTTCTACCTTGGACAATGCACACCGCGAAATGTCCAATGCAGGCAAACCCGCTGGCGACGACTACCTGTTGAAGGTTGACAACGCTTTGGTGGTGCCCGTCGGTAAAAAAGTTCGTGTGATCACGACAGCCAATGATGTGATTCACGCCTTCGCTGTGCCATCACTGGGCATCAAGCAAGACGCGATTCCTGGCTTCGTTCGGGATACGTGGTTTCGCGCCGAACGCTTGGGCGATTTTCATGGTCAGTGCCAAGAGCTGTGTGGCAAAGAGCATGCCTACATGCCTATTCATGTGAAGGTTGTTTCGGCTGAAGACTACACAAAATGGGTTGATGCTGAGAAAAAGAAAATGGCCGCCAAAGCCGATGACCCTACCAAAGTTTGGGCCTTAGAAGACTCACTGAAGCGTGGCGAAAAAGTGTATGCCGCCAATTGCGTTGCATGTCACCAAGCCGCTGGCAAGGCCGTCGGCTCAATCAAAGCCCTCGATGGCGCAGCCGTGGTGCTCGACGCCAATAAAACAAAACAAATCATGGTTTTGTTAAATGGCCAAAACAACCAAGCCATGCCTGCATGGAAACAACTGTCCGATACCGAAATCGCGGCAGTGATCACTTTCACTAAAAACAATTGGTCCAACAAGACTGGGCAAGTGGTGCAACCGGCTGAAGTGCTGGCGGCCCGCAAGTAATTTGGTACTTTGAAAAGTATTTAAAGGAAATCAAGATGAGCGCAGTTCTAGATCCTCACGGTCATGCCCACGGTCACGATGACCACCACGGTGCACCAGAAGGTTGGCGTCGTTGGGTGTATGCCACCAATCACAAAGACATCGGTACTTTGTATTTGTTGTTCAGCTTCACCATGCTCATGATCGGTGGCATTTTGGCCCTGCTCATTCGCGTTGAGTTGTACCAGCCAGGTTTGCAATTGGTCAATCCTGAGTTGTTCAATCAACTCACCACCATGCACGGTTTGATCATGGTGT
>CANKOT010000099.1 GCA_947484245.1 Comamonadaceae bacterium | reverse complement strand
GCCTTGCCAGCAAATCTGCCCCTCTTCCAGAGGGCTTAATCCGCAAGCTAGCCTTAGCAAGCTGGTTTTTCCAACGCCATTGTCTCCCTCCAAATGCAAGTACTCACCGACTTGCAATGAAAAGGAAACCCCTGAAAACAGACGTTTTTCACCGCGGGAGCAACAAAGATTGGAAACGCTGAACATGTGCCTGAATGATCGCAGAAGATGCCCATCCAGAATTGGTAGAAGTCAAAAAAAAATAGGCAAATATGACTTTGCCTTTCATTTTAACGCTCTGTCTTAGTTGGCAGGCGTTCCGCCTTGATCTTGATCAAGTTCTTTGGCCCGCTTGTCGGACTCAGACTTTCTGTACAAGCCCAACACATTGGGCAATCTGTCTAACATTTCAGTCCACTCGTGCTCAAAGGGAAGCCCTATCCATTCACCACTGGATTTGAGACCGGCAATGCTGGCTTTGATTTGATGCCGCGCGACATCAAACATTTTCAGTTCTTCTTCGGTTAAGGACTCACGACGGTTTTTAGAAATGTCAGCCTCAAGCAATACCAGCTTGTCGTGGTGCATTGCCAACTCACGTTTGAGCGTTTCTGAAGAAAGCATGCTAGCGTGAGGATGCTGAATTTCATCCAGCTTTTCAGTAATTTCTTGAAAGCTTTGCTGGGTCTGAAAATAGAAAATCAGAAAACCTGCCAAAAGGATAAAAAGGACAGCTATCACTAACAGGAAAAAATTGTCCACAGCAAACCTCACTTCGTCAATTTGTCATCATCCTACCCAACTGTCGCCCATGCGGCAACTCGTCATGGGCCATTTTCGCCCACTTCAGCAAAAAATACACTTCAAAGCTACACTGCGTTTTAAGGAGAAATCGTCCGTGAACCAAGCTTTTGCCACCTCATCTTTAGATTCATCACCCGAGACCACCCGCTTTGGCAGCGGCAAATCGGTCAAACGACTGGAAGACCAGCAGCTCCTTTTAGGCGCAGGTCAGTACACCAACGACGTCACTCTGCCCGGTCAGTCTTATTTGGTTTTCCTTCGCTCCCCCTATCCACACGCCAAAATTACCCGTCTAGACACCATCGCTGCCAAGGCCATGCCGGGCGTCTATGGCCTCATAACAGGTCAAGACCTCTTGGTGGCAGGCGTCAAGCCTATGGCCCGTCCCATGAACTTCAAACGGGCAGATGGTGGCGCCTTGTCTTCCACCACACGCTACCCCCTGGCCACAGACACCGTTCGATTCGTGGGAGAACCCATCGCGGCGGTTGTGGCTGACACTGAAGAAAACGCGCGCAATGCAGCTGAGGCCATTCAGATTGAGTTTGACCCCTTGCAAAGTGCAAGCACCTTGGCCGATGCATTGGCGCCCAATGCCCCTTTATTCACCGAAGCGCCCGACAACCGCGTGGCAGAAACTCGCTATGGCGACATCGCGGCCACCCAAGCGGCCTTTGCACAAGCCGCACATGTGGTTCATTTGGACATTGTGAACCAGCGCGTCGCCGCTCTGGCCATTGAACCCCGAAGCGTGTTGGCCTACCCAGAAAACGGTCGGCTGACCATTCGCATGAGCACTCAGATGCCATCCGGCGTTCGCACCACCGTTTCTGATCTGATTGGCATTGACAAAGAAAAAGTCCGCGTCCTTGTAGGCGATGTGGGCGGTGGTTTTGGCATGAAAACAGGCGCCTATGCAGAAGACGTGGTCACTGCTTTTTGTGCACACACTTTAGCCCGGCCAGTGAAATGGATTGCCGACCGCAGCGAAGAATTTTTGAGCAGCGCACACGGCCGCGACATTCAAACCAAAGCGTCTTTGGCCTTGGCACAAGACGGCAAAATTCTGGGCTTGCGAATTGAAACTTTGGCCAATGTGGGTGCCTACCCCACCATGACCGGCCTCGCCATCCAAATGCTCATTGGCCCTTGGGTGCAAAGCAGTGTGTATGACATTCAAACCATTGATTACCACTTCACGGGCGTGATGACCAATACCGCAAGTACCGGCGCTTACCGTGGTGCAGGTCGCCCTGAAGCCATTTACAACATGGAGCGTTTGTTGGACGAGGCTGCACGGGTCAGCGGCATTGACCGCGTCGAACTGCGTCGCAAAAACTTCGTCAAGCCCGAACAAATGCCCTACAAAAACCCCATGGGTCAGGTGTACGACACGGGTGCTTTTGAAATGATCATGAATGAGGCTTTGGAAAAAGCTGACTGGCATGGTTTTGCCAAAAGGGAAGCGGCATCCAAGGCGCAAGGCTTGTGGCGCGGTTTGGGCATTGCCACTTTCTTGGAGTGGACGGGTGGCAATGCACTCGAAGAAAACGTGCAGGTTCAAATTTTGGCCGATGGCATGATTGAGGTGGCCTCTGCCGTCAATGCCATGGGACAAGGTATTGCCACATCGCTGGCCCAATTGGTGGTCGATGTGTTTGGCGTTGACATTTCTCAGGTTCGCGTTGTATTGGGCGATACCGACCGGGCCAACGGCTTTGGCAGCGCAGGCTCCCGGTCCCTCTTTACGGGGGGCTCAGCCATGCGTGTGGGCGCAGAAAAAACCTTGGACAAGGCACGCGATTTGGCAGGTCAGGCCTTAGAAGCATCGCCTGCAGATTTGACTTACCAAGGGGGGAAGTTCAGCGTCAAAGGCACTGACCTCCAAATTTCTTTGGCCGACTTGGCCAAGCGCCAGCCAGACGCCCGCATTGAAGTTCAATCAAGCACCACTGCCAGCGGACCTACTTGGCCCAATGGCTGTCATATTTGCGAAATTGAACTCAACCCCCAGACGGGTGAAACCAAAGTGGTGTCGTACACCTCCATGAACGATGCCGGCCGCATCGTCAACCCGATGATTGTGGAAGGCCAGCTTGACGGTGGTGCGGTGCAAGGCTTGGGGCAAGCCTTTTTAGAGGGCTTGGTCTACGATGCAGAAAGCGGTCAATTGCTCACTGGCAGTTTGATGGACTATGCCGCCCCTCGCGCCGACATCATGCCGCAAATGTTCCATACATTTACAAATCAAACCGTGCCAAGTACCAACAATGTCTTGGGCGTGAAGGGCGTTGGCGAGCTGGGCACCATTGGGGCTACCCCCTGCGTGGTCAATGCGGTGGCAGATGCTTTTGCAAGAAATGGTCGGGGCCAGCAAGCCAGCAAAATTCAAATGCCCATGACACCATTCCGCCTATGGGAACAGCTTCAAGCAATGTGAGAAATGTTTACTTGAATCAAGTTTTTTAAATTTTGTGATGCTTTCTTAGCAAAAATTTAAATACAGCTTATAGAATTGGGTATGTATTCAAACAACAAATCAGCCACAGCCATTGCATACATGCGGTTTTTGCAATTGGCCAAAGCAGTTCAACAATTGCCAGACGCGCCGCAGTTAGACGCCAATGAAAAAGCTTTGCTTGAAGAAATTGTGCTGCGTTGGTATGAAAACCGTGTCATGACCGTTCGTGAAGCCATTGGCTTAACGCATTTAGGCTCACCCGCCACTTTGCACAAGCGCATCACGCGCCTGCGTCAAAAAGATTTGTTAAAGACCTTTAACCAACCTGATGACAAGCGCGCCAAATACCTTATCCCGACGGACAAAACCATGGCGATGTTTGGCGACTTCGGTAAGAAAATGAACACTGCCGTTGCCTCACCTGTTTGACTAACAGGCAGGTTTCTAAGCTTCTTTTTAAGGCTCTTTTCGAGGCTCTGCCAAGAACAGTTCTTGCAGATCACTTAGAAAATCAAACCCTCTTTCGGTAGGCTCGACATGGGCCATATCGCGCTGGATCAAACCTTTGGCTTCTGCCTGTGCCAAACCCTTTTGGATGGCTGTCACGGCCAAGCCGGTGCGGGCCATGAAATCGGTCAAACTGAAACCCTCTTTCAATCTCAAAGAATTGAGCATGTACTCGAAGGGCAAGTCTTCGCGCGATACTTCTTCATGCTGCGTTGCTGGCTCACCCTTCAGCGCCTGCGCCATGTAAAGCTGAGGCTCTCTAAAGCGAACTTGCCGAGCAATGCGATGCGCAAAACTGAGCTTGCTGTGAGCGCCAGCACCAATGCCCAAGTAGTCGCCAAACTGCCAGTAGTTGAGGTTGTGCCAGCACTGGTGACCTGGCTTGGCGTAAGCAGACACCTCGTACCTCTGTAAACCATGCTGTCCTGTCATCTCCGTGATCAAGTCCATCATGGCGTAGGCATCGTCCTCTTCTGGCAACACCGGTGGGTGCTTGGCAAACAAGGTATTGGGTTCTATGGTCAGGTGGTAAATGGAAATGTGGGGCGGCTTGAAACTCAATGCTGTTTCAACGTCCTGCTTTAATTCGAGCAGGGTTTGACCGGGCAAGGCGTACATCAAATCCAAATTGAAGGTCTCAAAGGCAGTCTGCGCCTCTTCAATGGCGGCCATGGCTTGATCGCGATTGTGCACGCGGCCCAGCGCTTTGAGGTGCGCATCATTGAAGCTCTGCACACCAATGGACAAACGCGTCACACCTGCCGCCCTAAAGGCTTTGAAGCGATCTTTCTCAAAGGTGCCTGGGTTGGCTTCAAGGGTAATCTCGGCCTCGGCCTCCAAAGGCAAGCGGGCTCTGATGGCACTGATGAGGCGATCGATGCTGTGGGGTGTGAACAAGCTCGGCGTGCCCCCCCCAATAAAAACACTGTGAACGGGTCGCCCCCAAATGAGCGGCAGACTGGTCTCTAAATCGGCAATGAGGGCATCGATGTAGCGCGCTTCGGGCATGCTTTGAGAAGGGTCGCGCCATTCATGCGAATTGAAATCGCAATACGGGCATTTTTGAATGCACCATGGCAAATGCACATACAAAGAAAGGGGTGGCAAGGACTGCAGCTGAAGCAGGCCGGGCCGCATAGCATGCACCACGTCAAAGGCTTGCTTCATTCAAAGCCCCCAGCGTTCGCGCATCAGTGCCACCATGGCCAAAGAAGACCGGCCGCGATGGCTGTTGGCATTTTTCACATCAACTGGCAGCTGTGCAAAAGTTTGCCCAAACTCTGGCAAGAACAAAACCGGGTCGAAGCCAAACCCATTGGCGCCCGCAGGCTCGCGTGCAATGTCTACCACCACACGACCGACAGCAATCAAGGGTTCGGGGTCAAATGCAGACCTCACAGCCACCAAGGTACTCACCATGGCCGCACGGCGATTGTCAACAGAAGCCATTTGCTCAAGCACCGCCCTCACATTGTTGGCATCCGATTTTTCGTAGCCAAACTGTGTGCAGTAGTAAGCCGTGTCAACACCCGGCAGCCCGCCAAATGCATCAATGCACAAGCCCGCATCGTCGGCGACAGCTGGCAAACCACTGTGCGCGGAGGCATGGCGTGCTTTGGCCAGTGCATTTTCGACAAATGTTTTGTAGGGCTCTTCGGCTTCCGAAATATTCAACTCAGACTGCCGCACCAGTTGCACATTGAGTGCGCCAAACATGGTTTGCAATTCGGCCAATTTACCGGCGTTGTTAGACGCCAAAACCATCTTCATGAGATCAAGCTCCGGCGTGCAGGTGCGTTTGACGCGATTGCTTTTGCAATTGCACTAACTCGGCAATGCCTTTCTCGGCCAAACCCAGCAAACTGTCCATTTCTTTGCGTGTAAAGGCCACGCCTTCTGCGGTGCCCTGCACTTCCACAAAATTGCCTGCACCCGTCATCACCACGTTCATGTCGGTGTCGCAAGAAGAGTCTTCGTTGTAATCTAAATCGAGCAAAGCGGTGCCCTCTTTCAAGCCCACCGAAATGGCGGCCACCGAATCCAAAATAGGCGACTCGGTTAATTTGCCCTGATGCATAAGCCAGTCAACTGCATCTTGTGCCGCCACAAAAGCGCCAGTGATGCTGGCCGTGCGCGTACCGCCATCGGCTTGCAGCACATCACAATCGAGGTGGATGGTTCGCTCACCCAGTTTTTTCAAATCGAACACGGCACGCATCGAGCGGCCAATGAGGCGTTGAATTTCTTGCGTTCGGCCACTTTGTTTGCCGCGGGCGGCTTCGCGATCGCCGCGAGTGTGCGTTGCTCGGGGCAACATGCCATATTCGGCTGTGACCCAGCCTTCGCCGCTGCCCTTTTTGTGACCTGGTACTTTTTCTTCCACCGAGGCGGTGCACAAAACACGGGTATCGCCAAATTCAATGAGCACAGAGCCTTCTGCGTGCACGGTGTAGCCGCGAGTGATCCGAACAGCTCGCAATTGATTTTGCTGCCGCTCATGAGCGCGTTTGAATGGTGAGGAAGTGCTGGTCATGGTGAGGCAATGTTTAAGTTTGAGATAATGGAGCCAATTAGGCTTTACTGCCGTACCCTAGAAAGAATCAATGCCAGTTTACAGTATGACCGGGTATGCCAGTGTGCAATCCAGCACACCGACCGAAGAGGCCAACGGCCAAGGCTCAGCCTCCACATCGGTCCGTTTTGGCTTGGAAATTCGATCGGTCAACAGCCGTTTTTTAGATCTGAGTTTTCGCCTGCCCGACGAGTTGCGCCACACTGAGCCCGCCCTTCGGGAGCACATCACACAGCACATCAAACGTGGCAAGGTCGAAGTTCGCGCGGTTTATCACAGCAACCAAGATACCGACCTTGCCGACCCGTCCATTGGCACACTCCAAAAACTGCTCAGCCTCCAAAACAAAATCCAGAGTTGGCTGCCAGGGGCTCGCGACCTCAGCGTGTCGGATGTCATCAAACTGGCTTCTCACGAAAAGTCTGGCACCGGTCTGAACGAAGCCGATCTCATGCCCTTGGCCACCCAAGCCGTCAAAGCCCTCAAAGACGCTCGCGCCAGAGAAGGCGCACGCTTGGCCGACATGCTGCAAGACCGCATTGGCCAATTGCGCAATTTGGCGTCACAAGCGGCCCCCCTCTTGCCCCAATTGGTTGAGCAGCAGCGCCAGCGCTTCATTGACCGTTGGAACGAAGCCATGGCTTTGTCAGAAGGCACTGTTTCGTCAGACGTGGCCAAAGACCGTGCACTCACAGAAGCCACAGCCTTTGCCATTCGCATTGATGTGGCGGAAGAACTCACGCGATTGGCGTCTCATTTGGACGAACTCAGCCGTTTGGTCAAAAAGGGCGGCGACATCGGCAAGCGCCTAGACTTTCTCATTCAAGAACTGCACCGCGAGGCCAACACCTTGGGCTCCAAATCGGCCGCCCTAGAGCTCACCAACATCTCGGTCGATATGAAGGTGCTGATTGAACAAATGCGTGAGCAGGTGCAAAACATCGAATAAGTCGCCAGACTGCCACACCACCAGCCCCAGACCCCATTACACTCCTTGCCATGGAATATCCTGGAAACCTCTACGTTGTAGCCGCCCCCAGCGGAGCGGGCAAGTCCAGCCTGGTCAAGGCCCTCATGGAGCTAGATTCCCGCGTTTTGCCCTCGGTGTCTCACACCACCCGCGCGCCTCGCGGCCAAGAAAAGCACGGCCGAGAGTACTTTTTTGTCTCCGAACAAGAGTTTGACGCCATGGTGGCAGGCGATGCCTTTGTGGAATGGGCCCATGTGCATGGCCATCGCTATGGCACTTCCAAAAAAATGCTGGAAGAGCGCATGACGCAAGGCTCTGACGTCATTCTTGAAATTGATTATCAAGGTGCCATGCAGATCCAAAAGGTCTTTGCCAATGCCATCCTGATCTTCATTCTGCCTCCCAGCTGGGAAGAATTGCGCAGCCGTTTGGAGCGCCGCGGGGAAGACAGCACCGAAACCATCGAATTGCGCCTTCAAAACGCCGCCATTGAGTTGGCTCAGGTCAAAGAATTCGACTTCGTTATAATCAACGAAGTTTTCGATCGCGCCTTGTTTGATCTCAAGGCCATCGTGCACGCTCAGCGACTGAAATACGTAGCCCAGCACCGAGCCCGTGCCGAAACTTTCGAATCCCTCCATATCACCTGATTTTTTTACCGGAGACCGTCATGGC
>CANKOT010000098.1 GCA_947484245.1 Comamonadaceae bacterium | reverse complement strand
TGGCCGACTGGGGCCGCAAAGAAATCAAAATTGCCGAGACAGAAATGCCCGGTTTGATGGCCATACGCAAAGAATTTACCGCCGCTCAGCCCCTCAAAGGCGCCCGCGTTACCGGTTCATTGCACATGACCATTCAAACAGCCGTGCTGATTGAAACATTGCAAGCTTTGGGCGCCCAAGTGCGCTGGGCTTCTTGCAACATTTACTCCACACAAGACCACGCTGCTTCGGCCATTGCAGCCTCTGGCACGCCAGTGTTTGCAGTGAAGGGCGAGAACCTCACTGAGTACTGGGATTACACACACCGCATTTTTGAATTCGGCGCCAAGGGCACCGAAGGCGAAGGCCCCAACATGATTTTGGACGACGGCGGCGACGCTACTCTTCTGATGCACTTGGGCAAGCGCGCAGAAACAGATCCTTCATTGTTGGAAAACCCAGGCTCTGAAGAAGAGACCTGCCTGTACGCCGCCATCAAAGCCAAGTTGGCCGAAGACAGCACTTGGTACAGCCGCAAGGGCGCACAAATCATTGGTGTAACCGAAGAAACCACCACTGGCGTGTTCCGCTTAAACGAGATGAGCGCCAAGGGCGAACTGATGTTCCGCGCCATTAACGTGAACGACTCTGTCACCAAGTCCAAGTTTGACAACCTGTATGGCTGCCGCGAGTCTTTGGTAGACGGTATCAAGCGCGCTACCGATGTGATGATTGCTGGCAAAGTGGCTGTGGTGGCCGGTTACGGCGACGTGGGCAAGGGCAGTGCACAAGCATTGCGCGCTTTGAGCGCTCAAGTTTGGGTGACCGAAATTGACCCGATCAACGCTTTGCAAGCCGCCATGGAAGGTTACAAAATTGTGACCATGGATTACGCTGCAGACAAGGCCGACATTTTCGTGACGGCCACTGGCAACAAGCACGTTATTACGCATGACCACATGATCGCCATGAAAGACGAGGCCATCGTTTGCAACATTGGTCACTTCGACAACGAGATCGACATTGCTTCCGTTGAGAAGTACACATGGGAAGAAATCAAGCCCCAGGTGGACCACATTGTGTTCCCCGATGGCAAGAAAATCATCATGTTGGCAAAAGGCCGCTTGGTGAACTTGGGTTGTGGCACAGGCCACCCCAGCTTTGTGATGAGCACTTCTTTTGCCAATCAAACCATTGCGCAAATTGAAATGTTCACACGCCCCGAAGCGTATGAAAGCGGCAAGGTTTATGTGTTGCCTAAGCACTTGGACGAGAAGGTTGCCCGTTTGCACCTCATGAAAGTTGGCGCCATGTTGACCGAGTTGTCAGACATGCAAGCGGCTTACATTGGCGTGGACAAAAACGGTCCTTACAAGCTCGACACATACCGTTATTGATCCATTATTTTGCGCATTGACCAATTGTTAGTAGAGCGCGGCCTGGCCGCGTCTCGTTCTCAGGCCCAACGGCTTATTGCGGCAGGTGTTCAGTGGCGTACGCCACCGGGCGCTTTGCCAACGGCTGTGTTGGAGGCTGTGAAGTCTTCTGTGGAATGGCGCACGATTGGTAAAAACAAAGATGAAGTGCCAAGCGATGCAGAAATTGTGTTGCTGGACGACTCTGAGTCTAAGTATGTTTCTCGTGGTGGTTTGAAGCTGGAAGGTGCATTGCTGAGCAGTGGCATTTCAGTTTCAGGCCTGCGATGTTTGGACGTGGGG
Source organism: Comamonadaceae bacterium (assembly GCA_947484245.1). The sequence goes on along the minus strand of CANKOT010000098.1, from coordinate 6,290 downwards.
CAAAGCACGGGTGGCTTTACCGAGTGCTTGCTTTTGAATGGTGCTGCCGAAGTGGTGGGCATTGATGTAGGCCATGGCCAAGTGCATCCGCGAGTGCGTGAAGATGAGCGCGTGATTTGCGTTGAAGGTGTGAATGCGCGCGAACTCTTGCCCGATGACGAACGCATTCCCGATGCGGAAGCTGGTTTTGATGTGCTGGTGGGCGATGTGTCATTTATTTCTCTCACTATGGTGCTGCCGGGTGTGGTGCCGTTTTTAAAGCCAGGCGGTAATTTGCTGATGTTGGTCAAGCCGCAGTTTGAATTGCAGCCCGAGAACATTGGCAAAAATGGTTTGGTGAAAGACCCTGCCATGTACCCTGTGATTGAAAACCGCATTCGCACTTCGTTGAAGGAACTAGGCTTGAAAGTAACCGGTTGGTATGACAGCGCCATCGATGGCGGTGATGGCAATCGTGAGTTTTTTGTGCAGGCTACTAAGCCTGCTCAGTAGCACATAAATGGCTGAGTGACTATGAAAAAATTACCAGTTAGCTTTGAATTTTTTCCACCCAAAACGCCTGAAGGTGCGGAGAAGCTGCGCGCTGTGCGTCAAGAGCTTTACACGCAAGCGCCTGAGTTTTGTTCGGTCACTTATGGTGCCGGCGGCTCTACGCAAGAAGGCACCTTTGGTACTGTGAGTGAGATTTTAAAAGAAGGCGTTGACGCTGCGTCGCACTTCTCTTGCATTGGTGCTTCTGAAGAGTCAGTTCGCAACGAACTGGCCACTTTGAAAGCCATGGGCGTGAAGCGCTTGGTGGCTTTGCGCGGCGATTTGCCCAGCGGCTACGGCATGGGCGGCGCGTTTCATTACGCGTCCGACTTAGTGGCCTTTATTCGCAAAGAAATGGGCGACTATTTTCACATTGAAGTAGCGGCGTACCCCGAAATTCATCCACAGGCCAAGTCTGCAGAGTCCGATTTGCAGGCCTATGTTTCTAAAGTGAAGGCTGGCGCCAATTCGGCCATTACGCAATATTTTTACAACTCCGATGCGTACTTCCGCTTTGTGGACGATGCGCACAAATTGGGCGTCGATGTGCCGGTGGTGCCTGGCATCATGCCCATTGGGAGCTCCACACAATTGCTTCGTTTTTCAGATGCATGCGGCGCAGAAATTCCTCGCTGGATTCGCTTGCGTTTGCAGGGCTATGGAGATGACACCGCTTCTATCAAGGCGTTTGGCTTGGATGTGGTGGCCGATTTGTGTGATCAGCTGCGCAATGCAGGTGTGCCAGCGCTGCACTTTTATACGATGAACCAGAGTGCGACTACTTTGGAGTTGTTGAAGCGGTTGGGTTGATTTAGAGATTTATGCAGCTTAATTCCCGAATTTACGGTCTTTAATTCCCGAATTTACGTGGCTTAATTCCCGAATTTACGCTAATATGTGGCCATGAATATGGTCTCGCTCGTTCCCCGTCAAATAGAAACTCGGCTGCTTGAAGCCCTGCAAGATACCCCTGTGGTTCTGCTTGCAGGACCAAGACAGGCTGGCAAAACAACGCTTGTGAAGCAAATTGCAGAACGCCAAGGTTTGCGTTATTTGACGATGGACGACGAACTTGCATTGTTGTCTGCCAAAGAAGATCCGACGGGTTTTATTCGCAGCATTGATTGCGTGGTAATCGATGAAATTCAACGAGCACCACAGTTGCTGTTGGCAATTAAAAAGAGTGTGGACGAAGATCGCCGCCCAGGCCGTTTCTTGCTTACAGGATCCGCCAACTTGATGGCCTTACCAACAGTGGCCGATTCCTTGGCGGGCCGCATGGAAACGCTGCACCTTTTGCCTTTGTCTCAAAGTGAGATGGCTTTGCAATCTGCCAACTGGATTGACAGTGTTTTTGCGGGTCGTATTTTGCAGTTGAGCGAAGCGTCAGAAGGTAGTGATTTGGTTCAACGCGTATTGCGTGGAGGGTATCCAGAAGCCGTATCGCGGCCAACTCTCAGAAGACGGGCTGCGTGGGCCAAGCAATACATGGATGCCATCATTCAACGCGACGTACGTGATATTTCAGGCATTGAAAAAATAGATCAGCTGCCTCGTTTTTTAAATGCATTGGCCCAAACCGCTGGACAAATGTGCAACTATGCTCAGCTGGGCGGACAGGTTGGCTTGGATGCTAAAACAGCAGCGAGTTACTTAGGTATTTTTGAGCAGATGTATTTGTTGCAACGAGTTGAGGTATGGGCGAGGAATCGTATGAACCGCGTCGTTAAATCTTCTAAGTTGCAGTTTTTGGATTCAGGTTTGTTAAGTGCGTTGCTTGTTTTGAGCGCTGAGGAAGTTGAAAAGAACCGCACGCGTTTTGGCAATGTGTTGGAAACATTTGTTTTTAGTGAACTTTTGAAACACACCACGACTGCCGACAGCAATTACAAATTGCTTTACTACCGGGATGCCGACAAAGTAGAAGTGGACATCGTGATTGAAAATTCTGCAGGGCAACTGGTGGGTGTGGAAGTCAAGGCTTCGGCCACCGTCAATCAGCACGATCTAAAAGGGCTCAAGAAATTGGCCAAGCTCTCGGGCGACCAATTCAAAATGGGCGTGTTACTTTACGATGGCAAGGAAACGCTGCCACTGGGGAATAATATTTGGGCCGCGCCTATTTCTACGATGTGGGGTAAGGCGCGGTAGTCAGGTCGAAATAGATGAAAGATTGACGCGGTATTTACCGCTCATCAAAACTCATCACCACCTCTTTGCTTGTGGGCTTGGCTTGGCAGCTGAGTACAAAGCCTTGCTCGGCTTCCCACTTTTCTAAGGTGAAGTTTTTTTCCATGACCACACTGCCTTGCATGACTTTGGCGCGGCATGTACAGCACACGCCGCCTTTGCATGAGTAGGGCAGGTCTAGGCCAGCGGCCAAGGCCACGTCTAAAATTTTGTCGGTAGCCGACATCTGCATTTGATGCTTCTTGCCATCGAGCAAAATGGTGAGTGATACTTCGCCTTTAGATTCTGGCGCGTGACCCAATACAACTTGTTTGCGTTCATTGGCAGGCAAAGCTTCTAGGGTGGGCGATGTAAATCGCTCAGTGCGAATATTGCGCGCAGGTACGCCTACTTCTATCAATGCTTTTTCTGTGGCTTCAATCATGGCTTCGGGGCCGCAAATGAAGACCTCATCCATACTGGCCGCAGGCAAAAGGCTGCTCACAATTTCTTTGACTTTGGCTGCGTCAATGCGACCTTCAAGCAATGGCACTTCTTGCGCCTGACGTGAGAGCACATGAATAAGTGTGAGTCTGTTTGGGTAGCGGTCTTTGAGGTCTTGCAGCGATTCATTGAACATGACGCTGTCCATGCGGCGATTGCCATAGACCAGGGTGAATTTGGATTCAGGTTGTTCTTCTAAAGTGCTGGCCAAGATGGACAAGATAGGCGTAATGCCTGATCCAGCTGCAAAACCTACGCGGTGAATAGCGCGTGGGCGTTGCACGCTAAAGCGGCCATCGGCAGGCATGACGCGGAGCACATCGCCAACCTTCAGTTGTGTGGCAGCCCAATTGGAAAAAACGCCGCCCTGCACAGGGCGAATGCCGACTCCTAAGGTGCCGTTTTGTTTGAATGAATTTTCTGAAGAACTGATGGAATAACTGCGGCGCACATCGTGGCCATCAATGGTGGCGCGCAAAGTTAAAAACTGACCTGCTTTGAAATTGAAACCGCTTTGCAATTCAGTTGGCACCTGCAAAGTAATGGCCACTGCACCAGCCGCTTCGGGGGTGATGTTGGCAATAGACAAGTCGTGAAATTTGAAAGCGGTCATGGTGCGAAATTTTCAGTTGGGTGCGTTGTTCTTTGCAGTTTGCAACGCTGCTTCAATAAGGTTTGAAGTAATCAAACGGCTCCATGCAATCGAGGCAGCGATAAAGCGCTTTGCAGGCGGTGGAGCCAAAGTGAGAAGTTTCGGTGGTGTTTTCTGAGCCGCATTGCGGGCATGCCACTGCGAGTAATTCGTGTCGGCCTGGATTGCTGGCGCTGCGCGCGGCAAATTGCACGATGCTGGTGTTGCCTTGCGTTAAGCAATCGTGATCTGCCCCACTGTGTGGTGGTGCAATGCCATAAGCGCGCAGTTTGTCTTTGGCTTCTGGGGTCATCCAATCGGTGGTCCAAGCGGGTGCCAGTTGAGTCACCACGCGGCCGCGCAATCCGTGTTCATTCAGCAAGTTGCGTACATCGTCTTCAATTTGACCCATGGCAGGGCAGCCACTGTAGGTGGGCGTAATGAACACTTCCAACTCTTCAATACTGTCGCTATTTGTGGCCAAACGCACATCGCGCAAGATGCCCAATTCGCGAAGCGTGACAACGGGAATTTCGGGGTCGGTCAAGGACTCTAGCAAGGCCCATGCTTGCTCAACGACGCTATGTGATGGCGCGTTGGCTTTTGAAGCGATAGGCGTTGCCAGTGTCATGGTGTGTTCTCAAATTACCAAGTGGCGTTGGGATGCGCACGCGGCAAGCTTTGCATTTCTGCCAGCATAAAACCCAAATGCTCGGAGTGAACACTGAGTTTGCCCGTGGGCACAAAGCCGCCATCTGCTGGACGCTTGAGAGTGGCTTCTAACAATGCATCATTCACAATTTGATTCCAGTCGTTTTGCAAACTGGTCATGTCGAGTCCTGTGATGCGCGCAGCTTCTGTTTCGTATGCGCTGTGGGTCCAAAACTCTTGCGTATAAGGCATGAGGTGATTCACAGCCGCTTGTGCGCGTGCATGCGACTCAGCCGTACCATCGCCCATGCGCAGCAACCAATCGCGTGAATGGCGCAAGTGATAACGAACTTCTTTGAGCGACTTGGCAGCAATGGCAGCCAGTTGCGCGTGCGGTGCATGCTGCAGTTTGTCCCACACCAACACCATTAGCGAGCTGTACAAAAAGTTGCGAACCAAGGTGGTGGCAAAGTCTCTGTCGCTGGCCGATGTACCTGCAAGCGGAGGATGGTTTGGTAACTCTAGCAGTGTGTAGTTTTTAAAATCAGGCACGTCGCGGAAAAAAGCCAGCGTGTCTTCTGTGGCGCCGTTGCCCATTTGCGCTGCAGCTTCTTGGTAGAGCAAACGTGCTTGACCTACCAAGTCCAAGCTGTTGTTAGACAGCGCAATGTCTTCTTCCAAAATGGGGCCATGGCCAGACCATTCGGCATTGCGTTGGCCCAACACCAATGCGTTGTCGGCCAAGTGCAGCAGATAGTCAATTGGCAATGTGTGGTTCAAGGTTGCTTGCGCCGCAGACATTACATGTGCCCCACTTCAGAAGGAATTTCGTAGAAGGTGGGATGGCGATAGACCTTGTCGCTAGAAGGCTCGAAGAATTCCGATTTGTCGTTGGGCTCACTGGCCGCAATGGATGAAGATTGCACCACCCAAATGCTCACGCCTTCTTGGCGGCGCGTGTATACATCGCGCGCCATTTGCAAAGCGTGTTGTGAATCGGAGGCGTGCAAACTGCCACAGTGCTTGTGCTCTAGACCTTGCTTGCTGCGCACGAACACCTCCCACAAGGGCCACTCTTTGAGAGCGGGTGAATTAGAGTTGGCGGTCGCACTTGATGCAGTTGGTTTTTGATCGGCGCTCATGCAGCCTCCTTCAAATTTTTTTGCGCTTGTTTCTCAGTTTGTTTTTTGGCGTGTGCCAATGCTGCATCGCGCACCCATTGACCATCGTTCCAAGCTTTGACGCGAGCGCCCAAACGTTCTTTGTTGCAAGGACCATTGCCATTGACCGTGGCCCAGAATTCGTCCCAGTCAATTTGGCCGTAGTCGTGGTGTTGGCGTTCTTCGTTCCACTTCAAATCGGGGTCGGGTAAAGTGACGCCCAAAATTTTGGCTTGAGGAACGGTGGCATCGACAAACTTTTGGCGCAGGTCATCGTTGCTGATGCGCTTGATGCCCCAGCGCATGCCTTGTACGCTGTTAGGGCTATCGGCATCGGGTGGTCCAAACATGGCCAAGCACTTCCACCACCAACGATTGACCGCATCTTGCACCATGGCTTTTTGTTCGGCCGTGCCTTGCATCATGACCAGCAACGCTTCATAGCCTTGACGCTGATGGAAACTTTCTTCTTTGCAAACACGAATCATGGCGCGTGCATAAGGGCCATAAGAGCAACGGCACAATGGAATTTGATTCATGATGGCCGCACCATCGACCAGCCAGCCAATCACGCCCACATCGGCCCAATTGAGCGTGGGGTAGTTGAAGATAGAGCTGTACTTGGCTTTGCCTGTGTGCAATGC
>CANKOT010000097.1 GCA_947484245.1 Comamonadaceae bacterium | reverse complement strand
TTGAGCTTGTAGCGCAGGGCCCTTTCGGACAGTCCCAAAATGTTGACGGCTTCTTTTCGGTTGCCACCCACTTGCTTCAGAACTTTCAAAATGTGCTCACGTTCTATGGAATCCATGTCCTGTGCGCCCAAAGTTGTGCTTTCAGTGTCTGAACTGTATGCAAGAGGTGTGCCACTGGCGGTCAAATTGCCAATGGGTGCACTCACAGCACTGCTTGACTCGCTGCCGTGCAGTTCAATGTCGTTGGGTTCGATCAAATCGCCATCGCTTAAAAGCAGGGCGCGCTGCATGGCGTTTTCCAATTCGCGCACGTTGCCGGGCCATGGGTAGCTTTGCAAAGCTTGATTGCTTTGGGCGGAGAGTTTCAAGCCCTGGCGGCCCATGGTACGGCCATAGCGGGCCAAGAAATGTTCGGCCAAGGGCAAGATGTCTTGTTGGCGCTCGCGCAATGGTGGAATGCGAATGGGAAATACGGCCAAGCGGAAGTACAAATCCTCTCTGAATTTGCCATCTTTCACTCTCTGCTGCAGGTCTTGGTTGGTGGCCGCCACAATGCGCACATCGCAGTTCACAGAGCGCAAAGAACCCAGGCGCTCTACCACTTGGTCTTGCAAAACTCGCAGCAGTTTGGCCTGCAGTTCAAGGGGCATTTCACCAATTTCATCTAAGAACAAGGTGCCGCCGTTGGCCTGCTCAAACTTGCCTGGCTGGGCTTTGGTAGCACCGGTAAAGGCACCTTTTTCATAGCCAAACAGGGTGGATTCCAGCAGGTTATCTGGGATGGCCGCGCAGTTGATGGCCACATAAGGCTTGCTGTTGCGGCCCGAAAGTTGGTGAATTTGCTTGGCAAAAACATCTTTGCCCACGCCCGATTCGCCTGTTAATAGCACGGTGGCGCCAGTGCCTGCCACCCGCTCGCAACGGTTTTTAACGGCAAGAATTGCCGGGTCGGAGGCAATTATTTCCCCGTCAGCGCTGGTTTTTGCCGGAGGCGGGCTGGGGTGATGGCGCGCAATGACCTCCAGCAATTGCTGGGGCATGAAGGGTTTAATTAGGAAATCGCGGGCGCCACCTTTTAAAGCTTGCACGGCCAATTGGGTGTCGGCATAGGCGGTCATGACAACCACCGGCAGCTGGGGGTGTTTTTCTCGGGCTTGGGCCAAAAGTTGCAAACCATTCATACCGGGCAAACGGAAATCGGTCACCAGCATTTGCTCAACTTCGGGGTCAATGGCGGGCAGTGCATCTTCGGCGCACTCAAAGGCCACGTGGTCTACGCCGCCTAGGCGCAGCGTTACGCTGATGGCTTCCCGCAGGTCGGTGTCGTCTTCAACTAGGAGAATTTGAAACGGATTCATGTGTGAGCAGTTGTTAACTTTGTAGGCTTATACAGAGTTTAAATGTTGGCCATGCTGGGCAAAGCCACCACAAAAAGCGCCCCGCCTTCGGGTTTGTTTTGCGCGGTAATTTCTCCACGGTGGCTGCGAATGGCATTCTGAGCAATTGCAAGTCCTAGGCCAGTGCCTGTCACGCGATTCGTGGCGAAGGGTTCAAACAGTCTTGAAAGCATGTCTTCGGCAATGCCGGGGCCATCGTCTTCAATGCTCAGTTGGCCCCGCAAATGGTCGGCTTGGGTTTGAACCACAATGGTTTGGCCCGGACTAGAACACTGAATGGCGTTTTCCAAAATGGCAATGAAGGCGGACACCACGGTGGGGCGCTCGACGCTTACCATGCAGTTGTCGGCTTTCAAGCTGACTGACAGCTCAATGTGTTTTTCTTGAGACAAGCCTTCCAAGGTTTGCAGGGCCTCGCTTACCAACTCGTCTAGGGCAATGATTTGGGTTTTGTGGGGGCGGGCCCTTACAAACTGCAGCATTTCACCGGCCATTTTTTCAAGGTGAATCAGTTGGTTTTGTAGTTTTTTGGCGAAGCTTACCCTGTCTTGCAACTCCAGTTCTTGGTTGCAAAGGTGCGATGCATACAACAAGGCTGTGGACAAAGGTGTTCTAAGTTGGTGCGCAATACCCGCCGACATTTTGCCCATGGCGGCCAAGCGGTCCACCCGCTCGTTGTCTTCTAGGGTTCGCAAGTTGGCGGTAATGTCTTGAATTTGAATCACACTGCGCAAGCCTTCCTGCACGCGTTGGGCTTGAAGGGTGCGCAGACCCTCGGATGAATTGACATGAAATTCATCAGGCCCATGGCCAGGCTTCCATGTGGCAGGCGTGGCCCAAGCCTCTCCCGTTTGAAGCCCTGGTACCAATTGTTCAGCTGCTTGGTTGAAATGGCTGATTTTGTCGTTTTCAATGAGCACCACGGCGGCAGGCAAGGCGTTGAGCAAAACGTTCAAACGCTCGTTGGCTTGAAACAGGTCGGCACTGAGGTCTTCTACTTTTCGGCTGAGAGTGGCGTATTGCTGCTCTAGCGCTTGCGAGGCTTCAACAAAAAGCTCAAATGCACCAGCCAGATCACTGGCTTGGGCGGGCGGTGTTGCTTTTTCTGAATTAGCCATCTTTGAATCTTTTGTTAATTTATCTGTTCGGAATTGATAATAAAAGTAAGATTGTGCTCAAAGTGAAGGCATTGTTGATTTCAACGTTGCTGTAATCCAATATACCGCAATTTAAATGAGGGCCAGACCCCCAATAGGGTACCGCCCAAATATGCAATGAACATTCTCCTGATTGAAGACGACGAGCAAATTGCGGACTTGGTGGTATCGGCTTTCGAGATGGCTGGTGTCAAAACGCAAGTTGAAAAAGATGGATTTAGAGGCCTTCGAACTGCCTTGCAACTTAACTTCGATGCCATTTTGCTGGACGTGGCCTTGCCCCTGATGGATGGTTTTCAGGTTCTGGAAGAAATTCGCCGCAACAGTTTGAACACCCCCGTGATCATGCTAACAGCCTCCATCGATTTGCCCGATCGCTTAAAGAGTTTTGAAAAAGGGGCTGACGATTATTTGCCCAAGCCCTTTTACATGGAAGAGTTGATTGTTCGGGTGAAGTCCATGATCAACAACAAAAGAGGCAAAGTAGAAATGACCTTGGTTCAGGGCGATTTGGCGCTGGACCGTTTCACGCGTGTGGCCACCTGGCAAGGTGAGAAAGCCACTTTGACGCAACGTGAATATGTGCTCCTGGAGTGCTTGATGATGTCGCCAGGTCAAATTTTTTCACGCGAGCAAATTTTGAAACAAGTTTGGAATGTTGATTTTGATCCGGGCACCAATGTGGTTGATGTGTCTGTGCAAAGACTGCGCAAAAAACTTTCAAATCCCAAACCAGATTCTCCCATCGCATTTCCCATTGAAACCATTCGAGGTGTGGGTTACCGATTTAGAGCGCAGTCTTAAATTAGGCTCAAATCATGTGGCGCTCATTTAGGCTGAAATTTTTCATTACCACCACACTGCTGATTGTTCTGTTTGCAACCATCACCAGGGTCAATGTTAGAACCTCTTCTACCCAACCCATTCACGAACTGTTGTATTCTAATTTTGCAAGCTTTTTGCAGCTCACCATCAAGGCTGAGGAAGTCAAAGTTCAAAACGACAAAATCACATTGACAAGTGTGGTCGCGCAGGAGTATGCCCAAAGAGTTCAGCGCGATATTGAGAAATACTTTGCCGACTTGAGTAATTTGAAAGCATGGGTTTGGTTTAGCGGTTCTGCCAGTGGGCAACAAATTGCAATGATGCAAGGGCTGCAGTGGCGAAAACTGCAAATCGCGTCTGAACACGAAACTTTAGAGCTGGCCAAAACCAATGCAAGTGGTTCTGATTGGGTGTTGTTTAAAGTTTCTTTCCAAGATCAATATGTGGTCACGGCCGTCAATGCCCATGCATTTCAAATGCAATTCAGCGCCATCGTGGATGCCAGAGACAGCATCTTGAACTCTATGTGGCCTATCTTGCTGTTGTACATTGCCTTGTGCACATGGATTTTGACGGAGTGGGTGCTACGATCTTTGAGGAACTTGCAACTCAAGTTCCAAGATATTCAATTGCAGTCCAGCGAAGCTGTTCTTTCAGAAAAAGATTTTGATCGGGAGTTTGGAAGTTTCGTAGGTTACTTCAACGATTTAATTAAACGACTTCGATTTAATTTTGAACAAGCGTCTCGATTTTCCAGCGATGCAGCCCATGAACTTCGCTCACCCCTGACCGTCATTCGGGGTAATTTAAAGCGCTTACTCAACAGAGCACCCGACAACAGCGTTGAACAAATTCAATTGTCCATGCTTTCAGATGAGGTAGAACGCCTAATCTCTATCACCAACAAGCTAGTGCTGCTGTCACAGGCGGATGGCCGCAACTTCAAACTCGACATGCAAGAAATAAAGTTGATTGACGTGATCGGCATCCTCAGCGAAGACATTCAAAGTCTGGTGCCTGACATCAAATTTAAATTGCTCGTTTCACCGCAAATCAAAATTTTGGCCGATCACAATTTGTTTCAGCAACTGTTGAACAACTTGATGAGCAATGCTGTGAAATACACATCACCCGATGGCACAATCGTTTTCGAAGCCAAGGTCATTGACAACAAGGTTGAGTTTTCTTTGGCCAACACCACCTACTTGTCCATGGACGGCCTTGACGATCGGGTATTTCAGCGCTTTTACAGGCACCTCGATGAAGCCGATTCAAGTCGCCAATTGCCTCGAGGGGATGGGCTGGGGCTTAGTTTGTGCCAAGAAATTGCCAAGGCCCATGGCAGCGCCTTGACGCTTGAAAAGGGGCCAGACAATTGGGTCAAATTCAAATCTCATTGGAAAATGGCTTGATTAAAAACTTGTATTCTTACATTACAGCTGTGTAATGCTTGGTTTTGGTCAGTGAAAATTTGAAACAATGTGACTACATATGGAGGCACTGACTTAATTGGATGCTCCCAAAACTCTCTCTCCAGATCGCGATGCTGTCGTTCTGTCGATGGGTGGTTCCGGCGCGGCAAACTTAAACACACCATCGGGTGTGGTTGATTCCTTGCGCGAACGGTTCCTAGCCCTCTCGAACAATCAACGTTTGTTCATGGGCCTAGGCTTTGCAGGCTTGATTTTGGCCTTGGGTGTTGTTTTTTCAGCAGGAAAAAGCAACCAAGACTACCGAGTGTTGTTTTCTAACGTCAGCGAAGGCGATGGTGCAGCCATCATTACGGCACTTCAGCAAATGAATGTGCCTTATCAATTTACCGAGGGCGGTGGCGCTATCACGGTGCCTCAAGGCTTGGTCTATGAAACCCGTTTGAAGCTGGCAGGGCAAGGTTTGCCCAAGGCTGGCAATGTGGGTTTTGAGCTTTTAGAAAACCAAAAATTTGGCACCAGCCAGTTTGTAGAGCGCGTCAATTATTTGCGCGGTCTTGAAGGCGAGCTGGCCCGCAGTGTCAGTTCTTTAGGTCAAGTTAAATCGGCGCGGGTGCATTTGGCAGTGCCCAAGCCATCTGCCTTTGTGCGTGAACAAGAGCGCCCCACCGCCTCCGTCATTCTCACTTTGCACCCTGGCCGCATGTTGGACAGCCCTCAAATTGCAGCCATTGCGCGATTGGTCAGCTCTGCCGTTCCCAGCATGCGCGTGCAAGAAGTATCGATCATGGACACCGAGGGCGGCATCTTAGGCAACAGTGCCGCACGCCAAGAGGGGCTCGATCCTTCGCAACTTAAATACACCTCCGAATTAGAAGCCGCACTCAATCGCCGAGTGGCTGCCATCTTGGAACCACTGGCTGGCAAAGACGGCTTCCGCGCCCAAGTCACGGTCGATTTGGACTTTGACGAGCGCGAGCGCACGTCTGAGACATTTGGCAAAAATTCACCGCCCGATAAAGCCATTCGCAGCCAAATGTCCATTGAGGCCAGTGGCGGCAAATCGGGCTCTGGCGGCGTACCCGGCTCACTCACCAATCAGCCCCAGGATCCTGCCAAAGCGCCCATCACCACTGAAGCAAGAGGTGAAAACCTCCGAGCTCCCGGCAGCATTGACACAGGCGCATCGGGCTCTGATGAAGGCAGTTCACGCAATGAAAAAACGGTGAACTTCGAAGTAGACAGGGCCATTGAACGAATCAAATCGAGCAAAGGCCAATTGCGCCGCGTGTCAGCCGCTGTGGTGCTCGATTACAAATACGAAAAAGGCGCCAAGGCCAATGCCACTCGCACTGTGGCCTATACGCCTCAAGAAATTCAACAAATCAACGCCTTGGTGAGAGACGCCATTGGCTTTGTGCAACGGCGCGGCGACACGGTCAGCGTGGCCAATTTGCCCTTCTCTGAAGAGCCTGCTGCGGTGGTCGAAGACACCGGCCGCCTCACCCCCGAACTGACGTCTCAGCTCATTCGGTATGGCGCTATTGCCTTGGGCTTGCTGTTTGCCTACTTCGCCATTGCACGCCCCTTAATGCGGCCCGTGCCACTGCCGCCCATTGATCCCGACCTGCCCAATTCACCCCAGGGCCGCGCCGCTCAGCGCATGCGCGAAGAAATTAAAGACCTCGATCTGTCTTGGGCCATGGAACAAGAAGCCAAGCGTGCTCAAGAGTTGCGAGTTGAAAGAGAAATTGAAGCGCAAATGGAGCGCATGCGCGAACGCGAGATAGCCAGCAAAGCCAAGTTTGAAGATGTGGTGGCCTACGCAACCCAATATGCCACTGATCAACCCGACGACACCGCTTTGTTGTTGCGTGCTTGGGTCTCTGAAAAAGGCCCTGCCAATGCATCGGGTCAGGACAAATCATGAACACGGCCGTTTCAAATTTCAAACCGGGCGTTTTGGGTGGTGCACTTCGCAAAGGCCTGCAATCGCCAGACCTTGAAAGAAGCAGTGGTGCGAACTTAGACGGTCCTTCACGCGCTGCCATTGTGCTCATGTCATTGGGCCCCGAAGTAGCCGGCACTTTGCTGAAAAACTTCACACCTGCTGAAGCCCAAAAAGTGTCGTCGCTCATGGCCAACTTCAGAAGCATCGACCGCGAGGTCATGATTCAAGTGCTGGAAGAATTTAAAAACGTCACAGCACACCGCAAACAAGTGCCGTTTGACCCGCAGCGTTTTGTCACCTCTCTCATGGACAAGTTTGCAGGCGAAGCCGGTGGCTCAACAGCCAGCCAATTGGCTAGCACGGTGCCAGCGCTCGATTTGCTGACCAGCATGAGCAATGAGCAATTGCAGCGCCACTTGCAGGCTGAACACCCACAAGTGTCAGCCACCTTGCTGTCTCTCATACCTGCCGAAAGATCGGCCGCTGTGTTGGAATTGTTTGAAGCCGAGCTGCGCGATGAATTGGTGTTGCGCGTGGCCTTGCTTGATCAAATCAATCCTTCCGCTTTGGTGGAATTGAATGACATGTTGGAGCGCACTCTGGGCGACGACACCACCGCTGAAATCAGTGGCATTGGTGGCGCACGCCCTGCTGCCGAAATTCTTCGCCTCTTTACGGGTGGTTTGGAAAAAACCACTTTGGCCAGCATTCGACTGCACTCTGAAAAACTGGCCGAGCAAATTTTTGAACGGATGTTCACGTTTGAAGACTTGATGAAGATTTCACCCCAAGCTGTACAAACTTTGCTCTCCGAAGTGGCTGACGATGCCATCCTGGTTGTGCTCAAAGGCGCTACACCCAATTTACAAAAATTCTTTTTCTCTAACGTCACCAAAAGCAAGGCCGATCGTTTCCGCGTGGAAATGGAAAGCATGCCACCCGTTCGGGTTCAAGAAGTTCAGGCCAAGCAATTGGAAATTGTGCAATTGGCGCGGCAGATGCAAGATGAAGAGCGCATTTCTTTGGCCATCGTCAGTGTTGGGCCCGGGGCAAATTAAGCATGAACCGCTGGAGCCCTCCTTCATTTGACGGTGAGCCAGCCACTTCCGAGCTACCGCTAGGTCAAGCTTCTTCTCATCAAATGAACGAAGCCATGATGGTGTTGCCCAGCGTGAACGAAGTCGATGCCATTCGCGGCAAAGCTTACCAAGACGCCTATGCTCGCGGTCTGCAAGAAGGCCTTACAGAAGGCCACGCGCAAGGCGCTGCCAAAGGCCGCGAAGAAGGCATTGAGCAAGGCCG
>CANKOT010000096.1 GCA_947484245.1 Comamonadaceae bacterium | reverse complement strand
CTGCTTTCAGACAAGCCTTTGGATCTAGCGGTTCGAACATAGTCCTTGCCAATTTCTTCCATGAAAAGCGTTCTGTTAAATCGCACCTCGCCACCCAGTCTAGACAAGATACCCACAGCAATGGGCAGCACCAAGAAGCGCCAAGCATCCATCCCTGGCGCAAAGCCCGATACGGGCATGAGCTGCAGCACACGCGAGAACATGAACTGCCCCATCACGATGAAAAACAGCGACGAAATAGACATGAACACCACGCACAAAACGGTGCCCCAAAAATCAAGGTAGGTTGCTCTAAAAAACGCCAAGCCCAAAGCCAACACAATTGACACACCAAGGCCCACAATGAAGGTTGGCAAAGCCAACGCAATAGAAGGCCCAGCACGCCTCACAATTTCAGAAGCAATGTCACGACCACTGTCTGCACGACCAAAGTCAAAGGCAAACATGCGCAAAGAACTGTCCAAAAATAAGGTATTGCTCAATGTTGCAATACCCTGCTCTTGTTCATTGAAAAACAAAGGACGGTCATAGCCCCGTTCTGCCTTCCATTTTTCAATGGCATCGGGTGTGACGCGTTTACCACCCAATTGCATGCGGGCCATGTCGTCTGGTGTATTGACTTTGAAAAACAGCACAAAAGTGAGTAAGTTAATGCCGATCAAAATGGCCAAGCCGTAGGCCAACTTGCGTGTTAAAAATCGAAACATCACAAACTCCTTGGTGTGGCTACATGCGTTATGGCACGCTGTGATTGACGCCTTCGCCAAGCTTGCCATGCAGGCCAAGCCGCCGCAAGCAACAAGAAAGGCAGAGCGGCAAGGGGCCACCAAATGGCTTGGTTCCACTCTTTGATTTTGCTGGTGCGTAGCGCAGCATCAATTCTCAAATAGGGCAAGTTGTCGCGAATGATGTTGGAGGGCTTGCCGTTGCCCACCCACTGATGGTAGGCGCCGCCAAACTCTTCAGACCAACCAAACAGCATGGGCATTTCTTCCTGCATGATTTCAATCATTCGGGCGATCATGGCGGCTCTTTCAGGCGTATCTTCGAGGTCTTTCATGCGAGCGAACAATTGATCAAATTCAGGTTGCGCAAAATTGCTAGCATTTTCACCGTCAAACTTGACCTTAGAATTTGGGCCGTACAACAAGAACAGAAAATTTTCTGGGTCGGGATAGTCAGCCAACCAACCCCAGAAGAAAAATTGAGCAGACCCTTTGCGCATCTTGTCTTGAAAACGGTTGTAGTCTGTGTTGCGAATTTCAATTTGAACATTGAGCTTGGCAAATTGTTGGGACACCCAATCCAAGCGTGCTTTGTAGCCAGGTCCTACGCCTTGCGTGTCGTAGTTCAAGACCAAGGGTTGCCCTGTTTTCAGATCTCGACCCTCTGGATAACCAGCCTCAGACAATAATTTCTTCGCAACTTCAATTGACTTTCGCTTGAATTTGCCATCTGGCGTTTTGTCATAAATGACGGGGTTGGGATTAGACAGGTTGTTGCCAAATAAACCAGGCACCACCACGCTGTGATTTACCTGAGCACGGTCATCTTCAAAGATAGAGACATACTCTTCAAAGTCAAAGGCAATGGCCAATGCTTGTCTCAATTTTTTATTCCGAATTTGGTCTTCTGGTGTTTTACCCAAGCCCACGACGGGGTCTAACCAATTGAATCCAAAGTGCCAAAAACCAACTTGAATGGTGCTGGGCAGTTGAATTTTTCGTTCAAGCAACTCTTTGGCGCGTCCGGTGCCATCTTGGATTGAAACCTGATAGCCAATGCCAGGCTCGCCACGTTCAAGTTGTGGAATGTCGTAATAGCCTTGAATGAATTTGGTCGCCACCGAAGTCCCTTCTTTTTCAATGACCGACACCACCTTGTCCACAAAGGGGGTTCTTTTGCCACAGTCCTTCAGCAGCCCTTTTTCTTGATCACCTGGCTCACCCTCGCAAGGATAAGGAACACCTCGGTAATTGGGATTGCGTACCAATTCCATGCGCGAGTTGGGAACGTATTCGGTCAGCATGTAAGGCCCGGTTCCGACTGGCCAAGTGTCTGGATTTAAATTCCGACGTGACATGCCGTCTTGCGCATAAAAAGCGTCAACTTCCCAAGGAATGGGTGAGAAGAAGGTCATGGCCAACCAATATTTAAACTGCGGGTACTTGCCGACCACCCGAATTTTCAAGGTGTGCGCGTCTAGAACTTCGACGCCAGAAAGCGAATGCTCTCGAAAATCAAGCCAAGGCAGATGGCCAAGGGGCCCAACTTCTTTGGCTGATTTGCCTTCCTTCAGTTTTTCATTGAAAGTTTTAATTTGCTTGCCATAGTCTGGTAGCCCCACAATTTTTTCAGACAAAAAACCAAATGAAGGCGACTTGACGCGAGGCGTTGCCAAACGTTTGATGGCATAAGCGTAGTCTTCTGCAAGCAGCTCGCGGGTGCCCAAGTGTTCAAAGTCATAAGGCCTTCGCATTCCTTCAATGTCAGATTCCTTCAAAGACAAATATCGGTACTGACCATCTTCCTTTTTGGCAAACGCAGGATGAGGCTGGTACAAAATGCCTGGCTGAATTTTGAGCTCGAACACGCTCTCCGCAATTTGATCAGCGGGCGTCTGAGCCGAAAGCTCTTTGCCTTCCTTGTTCAAAAATTTAACATTGGGCAACTCTGTCAGGGTTCGGGCTTCCAGCTCATAGGGCCTCTTGAGGTAGTGGTACTTCAAAGGAGGTTCATAAACGGCATACGTCCAAGGCGTTTCGTTGTTGCTGTAAGAAGAGGTGGAATCCAAATATTTGGGCGACTCTTGGTAAGAGCTAAATAGCACATTTTCAGCCAGCAGGGCCTTAGGGACAGGTTCGTTCGTCACACCACCGCAGCCCACCAGAAGGCTTAAGGCAACTGTGCAGGCTACAAAAAAATGCAAGCGTTTGATTGGGCTGAACATGGTTTTTATTTCAAGAGATGCTGTACTTTAGCGCAAGCTGTATGCTTTGTGAAATAAGTCAGCATCAAAGAAAAACGCCTCGTGAAGAGGCGTTTTGGAAGTCATGATCAACAAACAGTTAAATCAAAAAGATACAGCCTTAGAAAGTGTACTTGGCTGTAAAACGAGTGTAACGACCTGTGTTGTTGTAGAGCCCAGAGCTGTAACCCTGCTGCACAATGGTGCTGGTATTAGAGCCAGGATAGTACGGTGCTGGCTTGTCAAAAACGTTCGAGATGTTCACGCCCAAGTTGAAGTTCTTGATGCCGTTGTACATGTAACCCACATCAAATGTTTTCCATGATGGCACTTTGCAATCTGGGTAATAGGTGTTGTACAAAGGCACGCCACCCAAAGATGTCGCAGTTTTTGGCTGGCCAGAACCATAATGGCAGTAGGACTCTGGATACTCTTTAGCGCCATCGTAACGACGCACCATAGAAATAGAGGTTGTCATCTTCATGGCAGCCAAGAAGATGTGTGAACCCTGCTCTAAGGCGGTTGACAAGCTGAAGCGATTACGTGGAATGGCACCCACAGAAGTTGCCCAATCATTCAATCCGCCATAAGTACCTACTGCATTGCGCATGAAGTCACCAGGTGCCTCTGCGCGCATGTAGGACATCAAGTGAGTCATCTTGAATGAAGAGGTCAAACGGCCATACTCGCCCAAGTTGTTGCGTGACTTCAATTCGATGTCAATGCCGGTAATTTCAGTAGCGCCTTGGTTCACCCATGGCGTTTTGACGGCAATTAAGGGGCCGGTTCCTGGAATCGCGTTGCCGTTGGCATCCTTCAATTGGTTCAAAGGATTGGTGTCACGCGTGATTGAATCCGCCGGGAATCTTTCTGGGTGCTCAAGCAAATAGGTGGCGCTGCCCAAGGCCACTTCATTTTCTTGACGGACTTTGTAGGTGTCAATCAAAACATCGATGTCTTTGGTGGGTGAGTAAATCATACCCAGTGAGAAGCCCTTGGATTTCTCAGGCTTGAGTTCTGGGTTGGAGCCACCAACACCTGACACACTCTTTGAGCAATCGGTTTGGTCTGCACCTGCAACGGGCGTCACACCATCAGGACAGCGGATTGGATCGACTGTACCGTTCAAGAAGAATTGCGCGCCACCGGATGCCACTTGTGACAAAGCGGGAGCACGGAAACCTTCAGAGTATGTGCCCCTGATAGCCAGCCCGTCTTGTGCTTTCCACTTGGCACCCACTTTGGGTACAAAGTTGGTCTTCAAATTGGGGTATTTGTCAAAACGGCCTGCAAAATCCATCTCGAAAGTTTTGGTGAACGGTGTACGGAATTCGAAGAAAGAAGACATCACGTCTCGCTTGCTTTGAATGGCCGTCGTAGACAAGCCTAAGATATCACCCCGTGCATTGGCAGGATCGGGATCGATGCCGAGGCGCTCTTGACGGGCCTCAATACCTACCGCCAAGCCAATCTTGCCGCCGGCCAGTTGACCCAGCTCTCGGGTGGCTTTGGCATCCCACTGAACAATTTCTGCAATGCCTACATTGGTCAAATCTCTGGAAATCGTTGGATCCGCAGCGAGGGAGGCCAATGAACGATTTTCAGTCGTCAACTTGCGCAAGGTTGGCAAGTAAAGAAAGCCATAAGAAGTTTCTTCACGACGCGACTGGTTCCACAACACAGCCGTTTCCCAATCCCATGCGCCTTGAACACCTTTGAAGCCACCCAAAACCCGTGCATTTTGGTTCGACAAATCAGTGCCCGTTTTGAGGTTTTCAAAACGATAGATCACAGCAGTTCTAGCATCTTTGAATGGATTGTCGGGATGACCGATTGGCAAAATGGCTTGGAAAGGCTCAGCAATGCCGCCTACCAAGAAGTTGGTTGTAGGCGAAGTACCACTGATGGTCCGTGCTGGAGAACGGTATTTTCTTTTCGTGTCATTGAAAGCAAACTCACCAAAAGCGGATAAGTTTTCATTGATCCGAAATTTGCCAACACCCAAGACACTGAAATCCTCGCCCGCGGTTTGAACATCTGTGAATGCATCGCCATCGTAGTTACAGAATGTACGACCCGACAGGAAGCTTGTTGCCGCAATGCCGTATGCAGATCCACCGACCAGTTGCTTAGAAGCATCACAATTCAATGTGTTCAAGATGTTGGGGGACGTGGCATTGCCCGTCGTGAAAAAAGACTTTGAATTCAAAGCACGTTCTTTGAAAAAGAACGGTTGATTCGTGGCGTAGCTGTAATAGGGAGACAAGCGATTGTTCATTGCAGCATATTCAGAGGCCCTGATGTCAAAGGAGCCATCTCGCACGGTGGTGGCATTCTGAGTCGACAAATCAAAGGACAACATCAGGCTCTTGCCATCGGCTTTGTAATCGCCCACACCCATGGTGCCATTGACATTGCGACGACCAAATTCTTGATTGTCATTGGAGCCGAAGCTCGTGGAAACTTGGCCACCCACGAAACCTGTTTTGGTGATGAAGTTAATCACACCTGCCATGGCATCTGAGCCATATACAGCAGAGGCGCCATCTTTGAAAATTTCAATGCGCTCAATGGCAGAAATTGGAATGCTGTTCAAGTCATAAAGCGTCGACTGACCATTGTTAGGGTTTGCATAAGCTGAAGGCGTCATGCGTCTGCCGTTGAGCAAAATCAATGTGGACGTAGAGCCTAGAGCGCGCAAAGAGGCTGTCGCAACACCCCTCGAAAAGCCATTCTGATCCGGAGTGTCGTTGTAGCCACCCACACCCATTGAAGGCACAGCCTTTAACAGTTGCAGAGCGCTGGTTGCACCTGACTGCTGAATTTCTTGGGCTGTAATTGTCTGAATTGGGGACGTGCCCTCTTTGTCAGCACGCTTCAAATTGGAGCCAGTGATTGTGACTTCGGCCAACCCTGAAGATTGGGCGAGAGACATTTGGCTAAAACCTGTTGTGATGAGAACCATGACTGCTAGGCTGATTTTGGATGGCTCGAACATCTTGAGAACCTTTTTTTAATTAATGGTTTTATAGAGTTTGTCAGTTTAATGACTTTTAACTTATTAATTAACCGGAGGAACACTTTGTTACTTAAAAACAACATACTTAGCTCAGGGTTCAAAAACTGAGCGTGTCAAAATAAGACTTTGACCAATGAGAACAACAACATGAGCTTTTTAAAAGGTAAAAAAATCCTCATCACGGGGGTTTTGTCCAACCGATCGATTGCCTATGGCATCGCCAAAGCGTGCCATGCACAAGGCGCCGAGTTGGCTTTTAGCTACGTGGGAGTACGTTTCAAAGACAGAATCACTGAATTTGCGGCAGACTTTGACTCCAAGCTGATTTTTGATTGCGATGTTGGGGACGACACCCAAATTGAAAACTTGTTCAAAGACTTGTCGCTTCACTGGCCCCAATTTGACGGTTTTGTTCACAGCATTGGCTATGCGCCACGCGAAGCCATTGCAGGCGACTTCATGGAAGGTTTAAGCCGTGAAGGCTTCAAAATTGCGCATGACATCAGTGCCTATTCATTCCCTGCCATGGCCAAGGCTGCTTTGCCTTATTTGAGAGAAGACGCTGCATTGCTCACACTCACCTACCTCGGCGCGGTCAAAGTCGTGCCCAACTACAACACCATGGGCTTGGCCAAGGCTTCACTCGAAGCCTCAGTTCGCTATCTGGCCGATTCTCTGGGGCCCAAAAAGATCCGTGTGAATGGCATCAGTGCGGGCCCGATCAAAACACTGGCGGCCAGTGGCATCAAAGACTTTGGCAAAATTTTGAGAGCCGTTGCAGCCACGTCTCCTATTCGGCGCAATGTAACAACGGAGGATGTCGGCAACACAGCCGCTTTTTTGATGAGCTCCTTGTCAGCCGGTATTTCCGCCGAAATTGTGTATGTCGATGGTGGATTCAGCCATGTCGTTGGGGGCATTGGGGGCGTTTAAATTCACGTTTCATTGAGATTAAAAAGCAACGCCTTAGGGCGTTGTTTTTTTTTAACATGCGCGAAAGTCAGGATAGCAATTTTCTCGGTTTTGTCACATATTTGCCCGCTGAGTCATTGAAATATAACTTTTGGTTTTTTTGACCAAACACTTCTGTTTGGATAATTTAAAAGATCATTTTTATGTTCAATCTCATATTCATTTAGATACAAAAGGATTAAACAATGCCTAAATTCAAAATCAGCACCCTGAACCGCCACCTTTGGTTGGCATTCGGTGGCACTGCTTTGACCCTAGCGAGCATGCAAATTGCACAAGCTCAACAGGTTGAAACAGTGACCATCACAGGTTCTGCAATCAAACGTTCGATTGAAAACCAAAGCGCCCTGCCCGTTTCGATCTACTCAGCCGATGAGTTGAAATCTGTGGGTGTGACTTCCACAGAAGAAATTGTGCAGCGTATTACTTCTAGCCAATCTAGCACGGGTGGTAACCAAAGCATTGGCTCTGGCACCGGTGGTGGCTCTTACGCCAGCTTGCGCGGTTTGGGTGCCAACAAAACATTGATTTTGTTGAATGGCCGTCGTTTGGCTTTCTTCGGCATTGGCGCTAGCGCAGTTGACTTGAACGCCATTCCCTTTGCAGCGCTCGACCGCATCGAAGTGTTGCGTGATGGCGCCTCTGCCATTTACGGTACCGACGCTGTGGGCGGTGTGATCAACTTTATTACGAAACGTGATTACCAAGGCATGGACCTGGCCGTTGAAAATACCACGCCATCAACTTCTGGTGGTCAAATCAAGCGCTTCACCTTCTCCGGTGGCCAAGGCTCATTGGCTAAAGACGGTTACAACTTGTGGTTCTCTTTGGACAATAAAACACAAGCTTCCGCAAAGGCCACTGATCGTGCCTTTGGTGCAACAGGTGTGATCCCTGCTTCGGGCTTGAACAAAACTTCCGGAACTAGCTTTCCTGCTAACTTCAACTACTACAACACGGCTGGCGCCATCAAGTCTGGCAACATCACAGCGCCAACTTGCGCGCCGCCGGGCTCTATCTTTATCAGCGGCACCACTTGCCGTTACGATTACACCTCAGCCATTGACATCATCCCTCAAACAGAAAACCTGAACATCAATACCAAGGGCTCGTT
>CANKOT010000095.1 GCA_947484245.1 Comamonadaceae bacterium | reverse complement strand
GGCTGCCACAAATCATGACCCGATCTTCTGCGGGATTTAAAACAGGAATGCCGAGGTCTGAACTGATGGTGCCGTTTTCAAGCAACTCTGTCACTCGGCCTTGATGCTCAAACGCTTCACGCGTGACGGTAGGGTAGTACAACAGTTGCTTGCTAACCATCTCGCCTAGAAACTCATTTTGAGGGAGTTCTTTGGTGATGTAGTCGTGGTAGGCCAACTCTTTCACTTCACGCACACCATGCAACAAGATCACTTGCTCAAATCGCTCGTAGGTTTCGGGGTCGCGAATGATGCTCATATAGGGTGCCAAGCCCGTGCCAGTGCCAATGAGGTACAAACGTTTTGCGGGCGTGAGGTAATCAATGAGCAGTGTGCCTGTGGGTTTGCGCCCGACCACAATGGTGTCGCCCACTTGAATATGTTGCAATTTGGAAGTTAAGGGTCCGTCTTGAACTTTGATGCTCAAAAATTCAAGGTGCTCTTCATAATTGGCACTGGCAATGCTGTAGGCTCTCAGCAAGGGTTTGCCGTTTTCGCTGCGCAGACCAATCATGGTGAAATGGCCATTCGAAAAACGCAGCGCCTGATCGCGCGTGGTGGTGAAGCTGAACAAACGATCGGTCCAGTGGTGAACACTCAGGACTTTTTCTTCTAAAAATGCACTCATAAAGCTTAGGGATTTAAACAAAACAAGCCATTTTGAGACTTATTTGCATGTAATGGAAATACAATAATTTTATATCCCTATACCGCTCTCATCTTAAGAATTATCAAGGAACATCATGGCACGCACAGTTAAATGCATCAAATTAGAAACTGAAGCAGAAGGTCTAGACTTTCCTCCCTACCCCGGTGAATTGGGCAAGCGCATTTGGGAAAACGTTAGCAAAGAGGCATGGGCAGCTTGGATTAAGCACCAAACCATGTTGGTCAATGAAAATCGCTTGAACTTGGCCGATGCAAGGGCTCGCCAGTATTTGGCACGCCAAATGGAGAATCACTTCTTTGGCGCAGGCGCCGATGCAGCCCAAGGTTATGTCCCCCCACCCAGCGCCTAATTTTCACGCAAGTCATTGGCAAAACCGAGATCCCAGCCAAAGCACTTGGCATGCTCTAGAGACTGCATTTGGACAGGGTCAATCGTTTCTCAACACGCTTGACGCCTGGCAACAAAGCCCAGATTCACCGCAGCAACTTTTTTTCACGGCCTTTAGCGCTGAAGCCCCCCAAAATCTACCCCCTGCTCTAGCAACGGCATGTGTGGGTTTGTTGCCCGGTGTGCATCGCTTTGTATTTGAACAAGGACGAGTGCAATTGACACTGTGCATTGGTGCTGCACCGCAAATTGCCAAAGAAATTGACATTGCCAGCAACAGCATTGTTGTTGACAATTTAGACCCATGGGGTGTGAAAACTTTGGCACGTTTGTGCAAAACGGGCACTTGTCTGCAGTGGCTCAATGCATCTTCTAGCCGCGTGGCCGAACTCAAGAGCGCGGGTTTTCAAATTGATTCAACCAAGCACAGCGCTTGCTATGAGCCGCCTTGGCAAATTAAATCGTCCCTGCGGCAAATCCCTGAGGTGTTACACCCACATTTCATATCCAACAGCAACAATGCAATCGTCATTGGTGCGGGCTTGGGGGGCTCGGCAGTGGCGCATAGCCTGGCCAGCAGAGGCTGGAAAGTGCTCGTTCTGGATCAAGGAGATGCCTTGGGCGCAGGTGCATCGGGCTTGCCAGCTGGCATTTTTACAAGTCATGTATCGCCCGACAACAATGTACTCTCTCGCATCACACGAGATGGCGTGCGTGCCACCGTAGTGAGAGCGCAGTCACTGCTTGAACGAGGCCGCGACTTTGACATTTCAAGCTTGCTGGAGCACCGCTATGCTGGCAAACGAGAGTTGCCAAAAGGCGAGCTCTGGCCCAGAGCCGGTCATGAATGGAGCACACAAGCCAGCATCGAGCAAAAACTGGCGGCAGGTTTGAAAGAAGTGACCGCTGCGCTGTGGCACAACATGGCAGGATGGCTTCAGCCTCAAACCTTGGTGAAGGCGCAATTAAGGCATGCCAACATTGAAGTGCAAACTCGCCAAAAAGTAGCCCAGCTGGTGACCCACAACCATCAATGGCAATGTAGAGATGCGCATGGGGCTCTCATGGCGCAAGCACCACTACTGATCTTAGCCAACGCCTATGATGCACAAGCCTTGATCGACGGCATCCATCTTTCATCACCAAATTTGTCTCGCCCTCACCTGCCCGCCACGGCGCTTCGAGGCCAAGTGACCCTGGGAAGCATGTCAATGTTGCCGCAAAACTTGCAATCTCAATTGCCGCACTTTCCAGTCAACGGGCATGGGAGTTTCATAGGCCACCTTCAAAACCCAGAAAAATTAAATGAAGCTTTTTGGATCGTGGGTTCGAGCTTTCAACGCAACGACTTTGATTTGCAAACACGCAAGGCTGATCAAATATCCAACCTAGAACAATGGGCTGAACTCATGCCTGCTTGGCAAGATCAAATCTTGAAGCACATCGATCTAGAGCAAACCACCTCATGGGCGGCTGTTCGCATGGCCTTGCCTGATCGGCTACCTGCTGTTGGTGCGTTTTCTCACCAAGAACTCAAAGGCCTCATGGTTTGTACAGGGCTAGGCGCGAGGGGCATCAGTTGGTCAGTGTTGTGCGGGGAGTTGCTGGCCGCACACGCCAACCACGAGCCCTTGCCCATGGCGGCATCGCTGGCCAAACTGATGGCTGCCAGCCGATTTGGCTGATCTTATTGTTGGGCTGCTGCAGGGCGTCGAGCTTTGACATAAGCATCGGTTGGCTGATAATTTTTACCATCTGCATAACGCCACTGCGTCATGGTGCCCTGATTGCCACGCACATCCAACTTGCCCACATAAGCGCCCATGGTGGACTGCTGATCGATGGCTCGGAACTCGGCAGGACCAAAGGGTGTGTTGAATTTCAGACCGCGCATGGCCACGATCAATTTTTCATTGTCAGTGCTTCCCGCTTTTTTGATGCCCGCAAAAATAGCTTGCATGGTGGCATAGCCCACCACCGAACCGAGCTTGGGGTTCTCTTTGAATTTCTTGTAGTAGTTGGCAGCAAAAGAGCCATGCTCCTTGGTGTCAATTTGATCCCAAGGGTAGCCCGTCACGATCCAACCCTTGGGCGTTTCATCCTTCAACACCTCTAAATATTCGGGTTCACCAGACAACATCGACACCACGGGTACTTTGGGGAAAATGCCGCGCTGATTGCCTTCACGTACCAGCTTGGCCAAGTCAGCGCCAAAGGTCACATTGAAAATGGCATCGGGCTTGCTCTGCATGAGTGCGCTCAAGCTACTACCTGCATCAATTTTTCCAAGTGCGGGCCACTGCTCACCCACAAACTCCACGTCGGGTCTTTTGGCCTTCAGCAGTTCTTTGAAACTGGCAACAGCACTTTGGCCATATTCATAATTGGGAGCCAAAGTAGCCCAGCGTTTGGCGGGCAATTTGGCCGCTTCTTCAACCAACATGGCGGCTTGCATGTAGGTGTTGGCGCGCAATCTGAAGGTGTATCGGTTGCCTTTGTCCCAAACGATGGCATCTGTGAGAGGTTCGCTGGCTATAAACAGGCGCTTGGTTCGCAATGCATGATCGGCCAGGGCCAAGCCCACGTTGGACAAGAAACCACCTGCCAACACATCTACCTTTTCTTGGCTGGTCAACTCAATGGCATGGCGCAATGCGTCTTCGGGCTTACCGGCGTCATCTCGCGCAATCACTTCAACCTTGCGACCCAACAATCCACCGGCGGCATTGATTTCCTCCACCGCCAATTGCCAGCCTTGCTTGTAGGGTTGTGTGAATTGAGGAATGGCCGAATAACTGTTTATTTCACCGATTCGAATGGGGGTCTGCGCTTGCACAGACAACGCCCATGTGGATCCCAATGCCACAGCAAAAACACCCAATAGCCAAGACTTCATTTCAAACTCCTCAAAAGTGAAACTGTATCAGCAAGCCATATCCCAGTCACTTTGGAGACATTTTCCTTGATGAGGCCGGCTTGTTTCTTATGATCAAAAAGCATATATGTAAAACGATTATGTAGTTTGAAATGACATAAAGAGCCCGTAAAGTTCAACACTTGGTCGGCCTTGGCCGTCTCCTTCACTGATTTTCAACCCCCATGTACCAATACACAGATTTCGACCGACAGTTTGTCAAACTGCGAGCAGAGCAGCACCGAGACCAATTGGAGCGTTGGCAAAAGGGTCAATTGTCAGATGAAGAATTTCGTCCGCTTCGCCTTCAAAACGGCTGGTACGTTCAGCGCTACGCACCCATGCTGCGCGTGGCTGTTCCTTATGGCGAAATTTCTGCCAAGCAATTGAGTGTGCTGGCCACCATTGCCAAAGACTACGACCAACCCGAAGATAAATTGTTTGCCAAAGCCCAAGCTCAACAAGACTTGCTGCCCGGCAAATCACCCAGGCTGATCAAAGGCTACGGCCATTTCACAACTCGCCAAAACGTTCAATTCAACTGGATTCCATTGAGCAAGTCGGCCGACGTGATGGACCTTTTGGCCACAGTGGACATGCACGGCATTCAAACCAGCGGCAACTGCATCCGCAACATCACCACCGACGAATTGGCCGGTGTGGCCGTAGACGAGGTGGTCGACCCTAGGCCCTACGCAGAAATTTTGCGCCAGTGGAGTACCTTGCACCCTGAGTTTGCATTCTTGCCACGCAAATTCAAAATTGCCATCACCGGCGCTAGAGAGGACCGGGCGGCCATTGGTTGGCACGATGTCGGCTTACAGCTTTTGAAAAATGCTGCTGGCGAAGTTGGCTTCAAGGTATGGGTGGGCGGCGGCATGGGCCGTACCCCCATCATTGGCACCTTGGTGCGCGAGTTCTTGCCTTGGCAACACATCATGAACTACCTCGAAGCCGTGGTGCGCGTGTACAACCGTTGGGGCAGGCGCGACAACTTGTACAAAGCGCGTATCAAAATTTTGGTGAAAGCTGAAGGCCAACGTTACATCGACGAAGTGGAAGCTGAATTTGACGATGTGGTCAACAAAGATGGTGGCCCTCACACCATTTCGCAGGCAGAGTTCAATCGTGTCGCAGCTTGCTTTGTTGAACCCAAAGCTCCCGCCAATGCGTCAGTATCTGCTCACAGCAACCTACAAGACCCAGGATTCCAACGCTGGTTGCATCAAAACGTTGTTGCGCACAAAAATCCGAAGTTGCGTGCAGTTACTTTGTCGTTCAAACGTTTGGGCTTGGCACCTGGCGATGTCACAGCAGAACAATTAGAGGCCTCTGCGCAATTGGTGGCAAAGTACTCTCGGGGCGAAGCACGCGTGACTCATTCACAAAACTTGGTGCTGCCGTGGGTCCCTGAAACCCAACTTTTTGACCTTTGGCAAGACGCCAAAGCATTGGGCTTGGCAAGCCCTAATATTGGTTTATTGAACGACATGATTGCCTGCCCTGGCGGTGACTACTGCGCCTTAGCCAATGCACGCGCCATTTCCGTTGCGGCTGCAATTTCAGAGCGTTATCAAGACATTGATGAGCTAGACGATTTGGGACCCATCGACTTGCACATCAGCGGCTGCATCAACTCCTGCGGCCATCACCACAGCGGCCACATTGGCATCTTGGGCGTCGACAAAGACGGCAAAGAGTGGTACCAAGTGACCTTGGGTGGCTCCGATGGTTCTGCGTTGTCTGGCACGGCAGGTCCGGGCAAAGTGGTAGGTCCTTCATTCTCAGCCGCTGAAGTGCCGGAAGTGATTGAGGCCGTGATCAACACGTACCTTGAACTGCGCGCGCCTACCGGCAACGGTCGTGCCGAATACTTTATCGAGACCTTGCGCCGTGTTGGGCAAGACCCCTTCAAGATTGAAGCCAATGCAGCGCGTCACACTGAACCTGCGCTCGCATGAAACACGGAATGAATGTTATGCAAATTTTGTCTTTCAAGGATCACTCATACGTTGCAGACACCAGCACCATCGGCATGGCCAATGATGCTGATCCGCGCGCAGTGTCGCTTGAAGGCGTCAAGCGCATCGATTTGCACTTCCCCAAGTTCACCGATGGCCGCGCATACAGTCAAGCTTTCTTGTTGCGTCGCCGCTTGGGTTTCAAAGGTGAAATTCGCGCCACTGGCGATGTCCTCATTGATCAATTGGTGGCCATGGCGCGCACAGGATTTGATGTCGCTGTGTTGCGTGAAGGGCTGGATGCTAGCGCTGCCCAAAGACAGTTTGA
The DNA here is from genome assembly GCA_947484245.1 of Comamonadaceae bacterium. The sequence continues at coordinate 1,853 of CANKOT010000095.1, read as the reverse complement.
GCGCTTTCCTGCGTTCTACCAAGGCTCTGCTTTAGACACACAGCCTTTGTTTGCCAAGGATCTCGCTTGACTTTGGCCTTCCAAGAGCCCCTGATTGCCTTGCCTTTTGCCAAATCCCGCGTGTTGGGCGCCATGATTTTGGTCGATACGGCCAGCCATAAGACCTCAGGCGCAGTGTTGGTGAATTGAGACAGTCCTCTTTAAGTGCCTTAAAATGCCAATTTTCGGGCGTCATCCCCATGACGTCCTTTAACGCCCTAGCCTATTCAAACTGTCATGACCCACGTTGTTTCTGAATCCTGTATCCGCTGCAAATACACCGACTGTGTGGATGTCTGCCCTGTAGACTGCTTCCGTGAAGGCCCTAACTTTCTCACCATTGACCCCGACGAGTGCATCGATTGCGCTGTGTGTATTCCAGAATGCCCCGTCAATGCCATTTATGCAGAAGAAGACCTGCCAGCTGACCAAGTTCACATGACCAAGCTCAATGCCGAACTGGCCTTGTTGCCTACATGGAAAAGCATAACCAAACGCAAAATTCCCATGCCCGATGCGGACGACTGGAAAGACAAGACAGGCAAACTGAGCGAGTTGATCCGTTGATTCAAACAGAAGCCTTGATCATTGGTGCAGGCCCCGTGGGGCTGTTCCAAGCGTTTCAACTAGGGCTTCAAGACATTCGCTGCCACGTGGTGGATGCTTTGCCGCAAGTGGGCGGCCAATGTGCCGAGCTTTACGCCGACAAACCCATTTACGACATTCCTGGCATTCCGCTTTGCACCGGTCAAGAACTGATTGACCAACTGCAAAAGCAAGTTAAACCCTTTTCACCACAGTTTCATCTTCAAGAATTGGTCAGTGAACTCAAAGCCACAGAAGACGGCCAGTGGCAAGTGCAAACCGACAAAGGCACGCAATTCAAAGCAGCAACTGTTTTTATTGCGGCAGGTGTGGGTGCATTCGTCAAGCGCACACTGAGCTTGGCGGGTTTTGAAACTCTGTTGGGCAAGCACATCTTTCATGCAGCGGCTACCGAGACAAGCTTCAAAGGCAAACACCTCGTGATACTGGGCGACAACGATGCCGCGCTGGAAGCTTGCGCGCGGTGGCGCATGGGGGTCAATGCCGCCGCAAGTGTGACATTGCTTCACAGGCGCGATCAGTTTCAAGCCGACCCTCAGGCAATTGAGCAAATGCGCCAAGCTTGCGCTGACAAGACAATGCGTTTTGTGGCCGGGCAGCCTACTGCCTTGATACAAACGCACGGCCAACTCACGGGCTTAGAAATTCTCAACGCGAATGGCGATACAGAAGTTTTACCGGCAGATTCAATGCTCTTGTGCCTAGGTATCTCACCCAAGCTCGGCCCTATCAGCGATTGGGGCTTGGCCATGGAACGAAAGCAATTGACTGTTAACACCGAGACCTATGCCACACAAGCGCACGGCATCTTTGCGGTGGGCGACATCAACACCTACCCCGGCAAAAAGAAACTCATTTTGTGTGGATTTCACGAAGCGACCTTGGCCGCTTTTGGCGCATCTGCCCTGCTGCGCCCCGACCAAAAAACCCTACTTCAATACACCACAACTTCTACCCACCTTCACAAGCTCTTGGGTGTGTAATAGAATCAACCCGTGATTGCAAACGACACTGCTGACGCCAGTTTGTAGCCACATCCGCTAGGGGTGTTTTAGCTGTAAAGCTAAGACTGAGAAAGTCCCTTTGAACCTGATTGAGGTAATCCTCGCGCAGGGAAGCTTGTCTAAACAACGAGGCAAACACTCATTTGCCAACATTCGTTGAATGATCCAGCCGACCTGCCATTTCGTTGAAGGAAAACGCAATGG
>CANKOT010000094.1 GCA_947484245.1 Comamonadaceae bacterium | reverse complement strand
GCAAGCCACTGACATGGCTGAAGCCAACATGGCTGCTGTGACCAACACAGCTGTTGCAACTGCTAAGACAGCTGCCAAAAAGCGTTAATCAACGTGCTCTGAAAAAGGCCTGATTCGCTCTGGCCTTTCTCTGACAAAAAAGCCGGTTTTAACCGGCTTTTTTCTTTGCAGAAGTTCAAGCCAAGTTCATGGCTTCACGGCATAGCCTTTGAGTATTTCTTTTAGCTTAGGCAAGGCTTTGAGCATGGCTTCTCTGCCCGCTTCAATAGATTTTCGCCTAGCCGCAAAGTCGGCACTCTTCACACCCATCAAGGCCGGCTTGACCACCACATCAGCATCTTTCAACAAAATCGTGTTCAAGCTTTTGCCCATGATGTTGAAAGTTTGCATCAAGATTTGAAATGTGTCTGAGGCAGGGCTACCTTCGGGGTCTGTGGAAATATCGACCGCAATGACTACGTTAGCCCCCATTTCACGAGCCTGCCTCACTGGAACGGGCGCGACCAAACCACCATCCACATACTCTCTACTGCCAATTTTGACGGGTTGAAACACAGCGGGCACGGCGCTGGAGGCCCTCACGGCAGAACCCGTGTTGCCTCTTCGGAAAAGTACCGGTTCTCCATTGTGCAAATCGGTGGCCACAATGCCCAGAGGCATCTTCATTTGTTCAATCAGGCGATTTCCAACCTGATTGTTGACATAGCGAGCCAGTGCCTCGCCCCTTAAGGCGCCTCTGTTCAAAATGGGCATCATCCAATCTGTGATTTCTGCTTCTTCCATGGTCTCGGCCACACGTCGCAATTGGGTGCTATTTTTGCCGCTGGCATACAAAGCAGCAACCAAACTGCCTGCGGAAGTTCCAACCACAAGCTCGGGCTGAATACCAGCCTCTTCCAACACCTGTATGACTCCCACGTGTGCAAATCCTCTCGCTGCTCCGCCCCCCAATGCCAAACCCAAATGCAAAACTTTAAGGGGCACAACAGGTTCAGTAACGATGGGCTCTGCAGGTTTTGCGACAGACACAGGTGTCTCAATGGAAACGGGCGTTTTGACAACATTTGCTTCAGGCGACTTGACGCTGGCACAGCCCGTCAAAACAAGTACACCGATCAAACTCATACGGCACACATTGATCTTGAGCACAGCTTGCCAAACACGGTTTGACCCTAAGGGCCATAACTTCACTTGCATAATGCGGGATCTACTTTTGAAAAAAATTGGGTTTAATGGAACACCTTCAACAAAGCACCGTGCGGCGCTGGCCCACAGTTTTCATTGCGATGGGTGCCTTGATGGCGGCTTTGTCGGTCATCTCATCGGCTTACGCCACACATGGCAACAGTTTAAACGGCACTTCGCCCCTCATGGTCCAAGCCAGCCTGCAGCTGATGCAATTTCATTCGATTGGCCTTATTTTGGTGGGAATCTTGGGCCAATCTAGGCCCAGCGAAAAACGCCTGCAGATTGCAGGCGTACTCTTCTTGCTAGGCTGTTTGCTTTTTTCGATCAACATCTTGGTACGCGCCTGGCATGACATCCAAGCTTTCAGAGCCTTGGTGCCATGGGGCGGCACCAGTTTTATCTTAGGCTGGTTGGCCTTTGCTTTGGCTTATGTGCGCAAGAGTTCAAAAATTAAGCCGCCACCGGCATCCGAATGAGGTGATCAAACGCGCTGAGGGCCGCTTTCGCACCATCACCTGCTGCAATCACAATTTGTTTGAAGGGCACAGTCGTGCAGTCGCCTGCGGCAAACACACCGGCCACATTGGTGTGGCCTTTGGCATCAACCATGATCTCGCCAAATTTGCTCAGTTCTAATGTTCCCTTCAAAAACTCGGTGTTAGGCACCAGACCTATTTGAACAAAAACACCCTCTAAGGCCACATGCTGCTCCTCACCAGAAGCCCGGTCTTTAAAGCGAATGCCATTGACCACACTGCCATCGCCTGTGATTTCGGTGGTTTGGGCATGGGTGTGAATGGTGACGTTATTGAGACTTTTGAGTTTGTTGACCAGCACCGCATCGGCCTTGAGTTGGTCGGCAAACTCAATGACAGTGACATGCGCCACAATACCGGCCAAATCAATGGCCGCCTCAATGCCTGAATTGCCACCGCCAATGACCGCAGTGCGCTTGCCTTTGAACAAAGGACCATCGCAGTGAGGGCAATAGGCCACGCCCTTATTTTTGTATTCCTGTTCGCCAGGCACATTCACATTGCGCCAACGTGCACCGGTAGACAAGATCACGGAACGGGCATTTAAAACACCGCCGTTTTCCATTTGCACTTGGATCAAGCCACCGGACTCAGTGGCAGGCACCACTTTGGCGGCCTTCTGCAAGTTCATGATGTCAACACCGTAATGGCGCACTTGGACCTCTAAGGCAGCACCAAACTTAGGGCCGTCTGTTTCCAACACGGAAATGTAGTTTTCGATGGCCATGGTGTCGTTCACTTGACCGCCAAAACGCTCGGCCGCCAAACCTACGCGAATACCTTTTCTCGCCGCATACACAGCAGCTGCTGCGCCAGCAGGACCACCGCCCACAATGAGCAAGTCAAAGGCTTCTTTGGCATTGATCTTGGCAGCTTCGCGGACTGCTGAACCCGAGTCAATTTTGGCCACAATTTCTTCAACCGTCATGTGGCCAGAACCAAATACTTTGCCATTCAAAAACACCATGGGCACTGCCATGATTTCGCGCTCAGTGACTTCTTGCTGGAAGGCTCCGCCTTCAATGACAACCGTTTTCACTTTGGGATTGAAAATGGCCATGAGCGACAACGCTTGCACGACGTCGGGGCAGTTGTGGCAAGTCAAAGACATATAGACCTCGAAGTTGAATTCACCGTCAAGGGCTTTGATAGCATCCAACACCTCGACGTCAAATTTAGGGGGGTGTCCACCAGTCCAAAGCAAAGCCAAGACCAAAGACGTGAACTCGTGACCCAACGGCAATCCTGCAAATCGAACCCCTTGCGTTTCACCCTCACGCACCACCACAAAAGAAGGCGTACGCGCATCTGAGCCTGAAGTGTCAAAGCGCACCTTGTCAGACAAACCCGCAATGGTCTCTAGCAGGTTGCGCATCTCAATGCCCGTCTCGCTGTCGTCCAATGTGGCAATCAGACGGATCGGATTTCTCAGCATGCCCAAGTAAGTTTGCAATTGGGATTTGAGCGTGTCGTCTAACATGGTTTTTTCCTAAAGAAATTTCAAATTCAAGTCGATGCGGCGCACAGGCTTGCACCCAAGGCCCTGTGATTCAGGGCCTTGAGTTTTTCAGTGTTGATGTGTACTTAGATCTTGCCGACCAAGTCGAGTGAAGGCGTCAAAGTCTTAGCACCTTCTTTCCACTTGGCGGGGCACACTTGACCTGGGTTGGCGGCTGTGTATTGAGCAGCAGTGAGCTTGCGAAGTGTTTCAGACACATCGCGTGCGATTTCGTTGGAATGCACTTCCATGGTCTTGACGATGCCTTCAGGGTTGATGATGAAGGTACCGCGCAAGGCCAAACCTTCTTCGGGAATGTGCACGCCAAATGCGTTGGTCAAGGTGTGTGTCGGGTCGCCCACCAATGGGAACTTGGCTTTGCCCACTGCGGGTGATGTCTCATGCCACACTTTGTGCGAAAAGTGCGTGTCGGTCGTGACGATGTAAACCTCGGCACCCGCTTTTTGGAAGGCTGGGTAGTTGTCAGCAGCGTCTTCAATTTCTGTGGGGCAGTTGAAAGTGAAAGCAGCTGGCATGAAAATCAGCACAGACCATTTGCCTTTGAGACTGGCGTCTGAAACCTCAATGAACTTGCCGTTGTGGAAAGCTTGTGTTTTGAAGGGCTGAACTTGCGTATTGATGAGAGTCATGGTGTTACCTTGAGGGTGATTTAAGAAAATGCTTAATGAGAAAACTCATTGAGGCCCATAGTAAACCCTATTGGTAAAAACCCTGATTAGTATTGATTATGAGTCCGATAGTTTTAATTTGGTCCACCCATGCATAATTGACGTAACGTCAACCAACTAAGGGGTATTCATGGACATCAAAGACAAAGTTTTCATTGTGACTGGCGGCGCATCGGGTCTGGGCGAAGGCACGGCACGCATGTTGGCAGCCCATGGCGGCACAGTGGTGATTGCAGACATGCAGGCCGAAAAAGGCGAAGCCATTGCCAAAGAAATTGGCGGCGCTTTCGTGAAGTGTGATGTGAGCAACGAGGCCGACGGTCAAGCCGTGGTGGCCAAAGCTGTGTCTCTGGGCAAATTGGTTGGCTTGGTGAATTGTGCAGGCATTGCCCCTGCCGAAAAAACGGTGGGCAAAAATGGTGCTCACTCACTGGCCGTTTTCAACAAAACCATCACCGTCAATTTGATCGGTAGCTTCAACATGATTCGCTTGGCTTCAGAAGCCATGTGCAAAAACGAACCGGAAGCCACAGGTGAACGCGGCGTCATGATTTCAACAGCCTCTGTGGCGGCTTACGATGGGCAAATTGGTCAAGCGGCTTACTCGGCATCCAAAGGCGGTGTGGTGGGAATGACGCTGCCCATTGCGCGCGACTTGGCACGCAACGGGGTGCGCAACATGACCATTGCCCCCGGCATTTTTGGCACGCCCATGGTGTTTGGCATGCCACAAGAAGTGCAAGATGCACTGGCTGCTGCGGTGCCCTTTCCTAGCCGCCTTGGAACGCCCAACGATTACGCCAAATTGGTGAAGCACATCTTGGAAAATGACATGCTCAATGGCGAGGTCATCCGCTTGGATGGCGCCATTCGACTCGCCCCAAAATAAGTCATACTCTCCTTTCCAATTCTTGGAGGGCGTCTATGAAGTTTCCAAAATCTCGCAGCAAGCTGATGCTTGCTGTTGTCGTTTTGGCTGGCGCTTTAAGTGCTTGTGCACTCAAGCAAAACTCATTTCATCTCGCCACACCAGACCAACCCAGCGATCAGGCGAGCCATCAGGCAAAGCCGGGGTGGGCCACCCAAGGGTTTTCTGTGGCGGCGGCCAACCCATTGGCCACGGATGCTGGCTATCAAGTACTCAAAGCTGGCGGCTCAGCCATCGATGCGGCCATTGCCGTTCAAATGGTTTTGACTTTGGTTGAACCCCAGTCGAGTGGCATTGGTGGGGGAGCCTTTGTGCTTCACCACGATGGCAAAAAAGTAGAGGCCTATGATGGTCGAGAAGTTGCGCCTTCTGCCGCTACAGACAAACTCTTTTTAGATGCTCAAGGCAAACCTTTGCCCTTTATGGAGGGTGTCTTAAGCGGTCTTTCCGTGGGTGTGCCTGGCACCTTGAGCGTGCTTGAAACAGCCCACAAAGAACATGGCAAGTTGCCTTGGGCAACACTCATTCAACCGGCCATTCAATTGGCGGAACAAGGCTTCAAACTCAGCCCCCGATTGCACCAAGCCTTGCTGGCCGAAAATGAGTTGATCAATGACGCCGTGGCTGCCAGCTACTTCTACGATGTCCAGCGCAAGCCCCACCCAGTGGGTTATGTTCTCAAAAACCCAGAATTGGCGGCTGTTCTGCGCGACATTGCTGACCGCGGTTCCCTGGCTTTGAAGCAAGGGGCTGTGGCACAAGCCTTGGTTCAAAAAGTTCGCCAACATCCCACCCGACCTGGCAGTATGAAGCTGCAAGATTTGGCCCATTACAAAGTCAAAAAGCGCGAACCTTTGTGCTTTGACCATGTCGTTCAAACCACAGGCAAAAGCTTTCAGATTTGTGGCTTCCCTCCGCCAAACTCAGGCGCTTTGGCCATTGGACAAATATTGGGCATCCTCAACAACACCCCAGCCGGAAAAATGCCTTTGCAGCAAGGCTTGCCCTCCAGTGAATGGCTGCACTTCTACACCGAGGCCGCCCGATTGGCATTTGCAGACCGAGCGCAGTTTGTGGCTGATCCCGACTTTGTGAATGCGCCGGGTGGCAATTGGAAAACCATGTTGCACCCCACCTACCTCCAGCAACGCAGCCGCCTCATTGGCGAGAAAAGCATGAAGGTGGCACAAGCAGGCAATCCCGCCGAATTTCAAACTGCCTACGCACCCATGCCTCACCAAGAGGAATACGGCACCAGCCACATCAGTGTGATTGACCCATACGGCAACGCAGTAGCCATGACCACCACCATTGAAGCGGTGTTTGGCTCAAGGCTGATGGTGAATACAGGCCAGGGCCGGCAAGGTGGTTTCTTGCTGAACAACGAACTCACAGACTTTAGCTTTGCGCCAACCGATGCCAAAGGCTTGCCCATTGCCAACCGTGTTGAAGGTGGCAAGCGTCCGCGGTCTTCTATGTCACCAACACTGGTGTTTGAAAAAGACACCGGCCAACTCAAAATGACGGGTGGCAGCCCTGGTGGTGCCGTCATCATTCATTACACCGGCAAGTTGCTGATTGGTACTTTGCAATGGGGCTTGAACACGCAGCAAGCCATCAATTTACCCAATTTCGGTTCGCTCAACGGCCCCACTGTTTTAGAAGAAAAACGGTTTCCAGAAAACACCCTCAAGGCGCTGCAGGCCAGGGGCCATGAGGTTCGTGAAATGCCTTTGCCCAGTGGGCTTCAGGCAATTGAAGTGACGCCCAAAGGCTTCTTCGGCGGCGCAGATCCGCGCCGTGAAGGCGTGGTGATGGGACCCAAGCCTTAGACGAGAATGTCTAGGCTTGCGGTCCCTCTGGTCAATACGCTTGGCCGAGTTGACCCAAGATGGCTGGGTTTTCCAAGGTGCTGATGTCTTGCGTGATTTGTTCGCCTTTGGCCAAGCTGCGCAACAAGCGGCGCATGATTTTGCCGGAGCGAGTTTTAGGCAAGTTTTCACCAAAGCGAATATCTTTGGGCTTGGCAATCGGGCCAATTTCTTTGGCAATGTGATCGCGCAATTGTTTGGCAATGGCCTTGCCTTCGTCGCCTGTGGGCAAGGGGCGCTTGAGCACCACAAACGCACAAATGGCTTCGCCGGTGGTTTCATCGGGACGACCCACCACCGCAGCTTCCGCCACCAACTCGGTGCAACTGACCAAGGCCGATTCAATTTCCATGGTGCCCATGCGGTGACCCGACACATTCAACACGTCGTCAATTCGGCCCGTGATGGTGAAGTAACCAGACTCAGCATCTCGAATGGCACCGTCGCCGGCCAAGTAATACTTGCCTTGGAAGTCGGCTGGGTAGTAGCTCTTGATGAAGCGATCGGGGTCACCCCAAATAGTGCGAATCATGGAAGGCCATGGACGCTTGACCACCAAAATACCGCCTTGGCCGTTGGGCATGTCTTTACCTGTTTCGTCCACGATGGCCGCTTGAATACCAGGGAAAGGCAGTGTGCAAGAACCGGGCACCATGGGTGTCACGCCCGGCAGTGGCGTGATCATGTGGCCGCCCGTTTCGGTTTGCCAGAAGGTGTCGACAATGGGGCAGTTGCCGCCGCCCACATGCTTGCGATACCACTCCCAGGCTGCAGGATTGATAGGCTCACCCACCGAACCCAGCAAGCGCAAACTGCTTAAGTTGTAGCTCTTTGGATGCACCGCATCGTTGGCTTCAGCAGCTTTAATCAACGAGCGAATGGCAGTTGGCGCCGTGTAAAAAATAGAGACCTTGTGGTCTTGAATCATTTTCCAGAAACGACCAGCGTCAGGGAATGTAGGCACGCCCTCAAACACAATTTCTGTACCGCCCAAAGCCAAGGGGCCATAGGTGATGTAGGTGTGGCCTGTGACCCAACCAATGTCGGCTGTGCACCAGAACACATCGTCTTGTTTCAAGTCGAAGGTCCACTTGGTGGTGAGGGCCGCGTGCAACAGGTAACCGCCTGTAGAGTGCTGAACACCTTTGGGCTTGCCTGTTGAGCCAGAGGTATAAAGCAAGAACAAGGGATGCTCAGCACCCACCCACTCTGGCTCGCAGGTGGTGGCTTGCTTGGCAACCAAGTCGTGCATCCAAGTGTCACGACCTGCCGTCATGGCCACGTCGGCGCCGCTGCGCTTCACCACCAAAACGTTTTTGATGCTGCCACAACCGCCCAATGCAATGGCGTCGTCCACAATGGATTTCAATGGCAACTGCTTGCCACCGCGAATTTGGTGGTCGGCTGTAATCACTGCTTTGGCGCCAGTATCTTCAATGCGAT
>CANKOT010000093.1 GCA_947484245.1 Comamonadaceae bacterium | reverse complement strand
TACCCATGTACATCGTTGCAATTGCTTGGATTTACGTCGCGCTCATGATGGGCGTTGCCGAGGCCACCAACACAAATGGAACCGTCCTAGGAGGGATTGTCACCTTCATTCTTTACGGGATCCTTCCAACTAGCATAATTATTTACATCATGGATGCACCTCGTCGCAGGAAGGCCAGATTAGCCCTCGAGCGTGAAGCTTTTGAGACAAGCAGGGTACAAAACGAGCACGAAACAAAGGCTGCCTCGTCTCATCAGCCTGAATCTAAGCCGTAATCCAGATGTAAGCAGCCATGCGCCCTGCCCCGCCTTTTGGCAAGGCATCTCGCCGGTGGGAGTGGTAGAGAGCTTCTTGGCGATAGGTGCACCAAATCGGCGTGCTGTCATTGCCGCAAATGACTTTGAAGCCTGCGGCCTGAAGGCGCCACCGAGCTAAGCCTGCCAAATCGGCCCAATATTTGCCATTGCCTTTGGCCAACAACAGGGTTTCAAAGGATTTTTGATCTTGGGCAGATTTCTGCATAGAGGCAAAGGCTCGGACCACATCTTCGCCCACTTCAAAGGCCGTGGGACCAATGCAAGGACCTAACCACGCTAAGCAATCTGAGGTCTCAAGCCCTTGTGCATTTGCGCCCAGCGACAAGGTTTCCACAACACCATGACCATCAGTTCCCGCAAGTCCACGCCAGCCAGCATGGGCCGCCGCAACCCATTTGACCTTGGGATGGCAAACCAAAATAGGCAAACAATCTGCCGCCATCACAGCACAAGACACACCCGCTTGGGTGGTCCAAACCACATCTGCCTCGAGCCCAGCTGGCGTATGCTGATCAATGCTCACACTCTGAACACCATGCACCTGCCTGAGATAGACCGCTGCCACGCCCATGGCACTTTGCACCAAGCTGCGATTTTTTTGAACGTTGTCAGAACTGTCGCCGGATAAAAGACCAAGGTTAAGGGTGTTCCAAGGCTCTTTAGACACCCCGCCTTCTCGGGTGGTCATCAAGGCCCGCACAAATTGCGGCGCAGGCCAATCTGGTGAAAATCCAATCAAGTCACGACTCTGCATCAGGGCAAGCAGATGGCTGGGCTTTCTGAAAGGCATCCAATTTCATGCACGCATCAAAAGCCGCCATCGTGAGGGGCAGACCGTCAAAGCTAACGTTAAACCTCTTGCCATTGAAAATTTGGGGCACCAAGCAGCAATCGGCCAATGTGGGGTTGTGACCAAAACAGTATGTCGATTGCGGGCCTTGAGCCAACTGCCTTTCAAAGGCTTCTAGGCCATCACGAACCCAATGGCGGTACCAAGCATTTTTTTGATCCTCGCTCACACCCAGCGTGGCACTCAGATACTTTAAAACACGCAAGTTGTTGATGGGGTGAATTTCACAAGCGATGGATTGCGCCAATGCCCTAACGTGGGCTCTGCCCAAAGCATCGCTTGGCAAAAGTGCAGGCTCTGGATGGGTTTCATCCAAATACTCAATGATGGCCATTGACTGACTGAGGTGCTCACCATCCACCAGCAAGCTGGGCACCAGATTGTCAGCGGCCACGGCGCTATAAGCAGCTTGCTTGTGCTCGCCCTTGGCAATATGAACTGGGATATATTCGTAGGGCAAGCCCTTCAAATGCAGTGCAATTCTGACGCGAAATGAAGCAGAGGAACGGAAGTAGTTGTAAAGTTTCATAGGCATTAGCATAAACTGGAAACATGTCTACCGAGACCCTCCAACCCCATCTTCCATGGATTGAAAGCCATTCCCCGCTCCCCTCGGTTGAAAACGCTTGGGGCAAGGGCACTGACGCTCCAGGCTTACTGGCTGCTGGAAGTGACTTAGGCGTTGAACGCCTGCTTGAGGCCTATGCCATGGGTGTGTTTCCTTGGTACAACCCCGACCAACCCGTTTTGTGGTGGAGTCCCGACCCGCGCATGGTGCTGCAAGTTAAAAAATTCAAATTGCACAGATCACTCCGAAAAACTCTCATGCGTTATGCCGCACATCCCCATTTTGAGCTGAGCTTTGATCGCGCCTTTGACGACGTCATAGAAGCTTGCGCACGCAGCCCAAGAGAAGGTCAAAATGGCACCTGGATCGTGCCTGCCATGGTGCAAGCCTACAAAGATTTGCATCGAGCAGGTTTTGCACACAGTGCAGAAACTTGGCTCGATGGCGAATTGGTGGCAGGCCTTTACTTCGTCTGTATCGGCAAAGCCGTCTTCGGCGAGTCCATGTTCAGCACCTTAAGTGACGGCTCCAAAATGGCTCTGGCAGCTTTGGTTCATGTCTGCAAGCAGCATGAGATTCAAACCATCGACTGCCAACAAAAAACAGCCCACCTGGCTTCTATGGGCGCCGAAGAAATGTCACGTTCAGCATTTTTAGATCACAGCTTGCCTGCTTTGAAGCTGGACAGTCCCGACTGGAAAAATGCTCAAATTGACTGGGATGCATGGAGGCGTGCTTCAACATGACACACCTCAAAGATTTACCCTTCAGCACCTTGCAGTTCTATGCAACAGCCGCCTACCCTTGCAGCTACTTGGAAGGGCGAGAAGCGCGCTCACAGGTCGCAACACCCAGTCACTTAATTCAAAACGATGTTTACTCTGATTTGGTTGAACGAGGCTTTCGCCGAAGCGGGCTTTTCACCTACCGACCCTACTGCGATGGATGCCAATCGTGCATTCCTCTGCGAGTGCTCTGCCAAGATTTCAAGCCCAACAAAAGCCAAAAGCGTGCATTCAAAAAACACCAAAACCTCGTCGCACGGGTGTCTCGCTTAGGCTTCGAAACCGAACATTACGAATTGTATTTGAGCTATCAAAATAGCCGCCACGCTGGCGGTGGAATGGATCACGACAGCGTAGAGCAATACAAGCAATTCTTGCTACAAAGCCGTGTCAATTCGCGCTTGATTGAATTCAGAGCACCCAGTTCTGGTGGAGAAGTGGGGGAATTGAAAATGGTCTCCATCGTCGACGTTTTGAATGAGGGCCTTTCAGCGGTCTATACCTTTTATGCACCGGAGCCGGAGGCAAGTTTTGGCACCTACGGCGTACTTTGGCAAATACAGCAAGCCAAAGAATTGGGCTTGGCATACGTTTACATGGGTTACTGGATAGGCGAAAGTCCCAAAATGCAATACAAAGAACGATTTACGCCTTGCGAAAGCCTGCAACAAGGTCGCTGGCAACCCCATTTTTCCAAAAGCTAAATGGGGCAGCCGCCACAAAGTGAATTTCATCTTGTAAAATAAAATTTCGCAATGTCTTTTCAACATCCCTGTTTGGAAGACCTTTCACTTTGAAATCGACCGAGGTTCAGTCCCATGAGAAAAGCTGAAGCACATCAGCCTATCGCGCCCACCATCCAAGTGATCGAGCGGCTCTTTTCGCTGATGGACGTCTTGGCCTCCAGAGAAGATGCCATCTCATTGAAAGAGATCAGCGAAAAAACGGGGCTTCACCCCTCCACAGCCCACCGAATTTTGAACGACCTGACCATTGGCCGATTTGTCGACCGGCCAGAGCCAGGCAGCTACCGATTAGGCATGCGTTTGCTAGAACTGGGCAACATGGTCAAGGCGCGCTTGAATGTGAGGGACGCTGCACTGGCACCCATGCGTGATTTGCACAAACTCATTCAACAGCCTGTGAACTTGAGCATGCGTCAAGGCGATGAGATTGTTTACATTGAACGGGCCTACAGTGAACGTTCGGGGATGCAAGTTGTGAGAGCCATTGGTGGCCGTGCTCCGCTGCATCTGACGTCTGTCGGCAAATTGTTTTTGTCGGTCGATGAGCCTATGAAGGTTCGCAGCTACGCTACTCGCACAGGCTTGAGTGGCCACACCAAAAACAGCATTACGCAATTGCCCATTCTCGAGCGTGAACTTTCCAAAGTGAGGCAATATGGCATTGCACGAGACAATGAAGAATTGGAATTGGGTGTTCGTTGCATTGCAGCAGGCATTTACGACGATCAAGGCAAACTTCTTGCTGGCCTTTCCATTTCAGCGCCTGCCGATCGATTGGATGAAGCTTGGTTGACCAAGCTCCAATCGACCGCTGAATCTATTTCCCAGGCCCTGGGCTACAAAGATTGAAAAACCCGTCAATGACGGGTTTTCAGAGTGGCAGCAAGCTTGATTTAGCCTGAGTTTTTGACCATTGCAACTTCAGTTCGCGCATTCTGATTTTCTACCCAACGTCGAACTCTCTCTGCATCGGCAATCCGGCTCAACTTACCAGCAGAGTCTAAAAATACCATGATCAATTGGCGGCCAGCTACCTTGGTTTGCATGACCAAGCACTGACCAGCTTCGGAGATGTAGCCCGTTTTTTGCAAGCCAATGTCCCAATTTGGGCTTTTGACAAGTCGATTGGTGGTGTTGTATTGAAGGGTTCGACGGCCCACAGCAACTTCGCGGCCATGAGAGGTTGAGAGTTCACGCAACAATGGTACGTTGTAGGCTGCACCGACCAACACGGCCAAATCGTTGGCGCTTGATTGGTTGCGACTTGACAGACCCGTTGGCTCGACAAAGTGAGTTGAACCCATGCCAAGGCCCTTGGCGCGCTCATTCATGGCTTTGACAAAAGAAGACAAACCGCCAGGATAGGTGCGGCCTAAAGCATGAGCAGCACGGTTTTCACTGGACATCAAAGACAAGTGCAATAAATCGCCTCGGCTTAGCACAGAACCCACAGCCAAACGTGAAGTGCTGCCTTTCTCGGTGTCAACATCTTCTTGTGTGATGGCGATCATGTCGCTTTGCGACAAATTGGCCTCGCTGATGACCAAACCGGTCATGAGTTTGGTTAAGGAAGCAATGGGCAAAACAGCGTTGTCATTTTTGCGAATGAGTACCTCGTGGGTATCTTGATCGATGACCAGTGCCACACTGGAGCGCAACTCGAGATCGTCACCACCTTGGTGCAAGCCCGCCATACGACCATGTGAAACTCGAGTGTCCTGTGCCTTGGCCTTAACGACTTTGCGAGAATTATTTGTTGCTTTAGGATTATTTTTAGAATTAGCTGCTGATTTGACATTGCCAGAGGGCTTGGCGTTACCGGAGGATTTGGCATTACCGGGGGGCTTTGCATTACCGGAGGGCTTGGCATTGGTGGAGGATTTTGAAGTGCCAACCGCCTTTTGGGGCTTGTCGTTTTCAGCCGCTTGGGATGAAAGAGCCATTGGGACCAGCAAACACAGTGAAGTGCAGAAGCTGATAGCGCGATGTGAAAACAAGCTGTTGAGAGACGTCAAAACGATACTTTCTGTAGCCAAAGTCAGTTTGAATTTGGCGAGTGTAATAGAAACTCGACGTAGTGTACATAAATAAAAAAGTCGCACAAGATCAACACCTTGCGCGACCTTCTTGAAGACATTTTTAAGCCTTCAACCAAACTCTGTCAACCTTGAGCAGCCACCCTGTCAGCTTTGCTTTGCAACTTGTTCAGCGCACTCAAATAGGCCTTGGCTGAAGCCACAATGATGTCAGGATCAGCGCCAACGCCATTGACCACACGGCCGCTGTTTTGCAAGCGCACTGTCACTTCTCCTTGGCTTTCTGTCGATCCGCTGATGGCGTTCACAGAATAAAGGACCATTTCAGCGCCACTTTCAACGATGGATTCGATGGCTTTCAAAGAGGCATCGACCGGCCCGTTGCCATCTGACTTGCCATGGACTTCCTTGCCTTGAATCGTAAAAACAACGGAAGCATGAGGCCGCTCGCCTGTTTCACTGTGTTGCGACAAAGAGACATACGCATATTGCTCTTTATCTTGAGTGACGCTTTCTTCACTCACCAAAGCCAAGATGTCTTCGTCAAAAATTTCGCTCTTGCGATCGGCCAGTTCCTTGAATCGTGAAAAAGCAGCATTCAACTCTGATTCACTTTCAAGCACAACGCCAAGATCCTGCAGGCGTTGCTTAAATGCATTGCGACCGCTTAATTTACCCAACACAATTTTGTTGGCAGACCAACCCACATCTTCTGCGCGCATGATTTCGTAGGTGTCTCGCGCTTTCAAGACGCCGTCTTGGTGAATGCCAGAGGCATGGGCAAATGCGTTGGCACCCACCACCGCCTTGTTGGGTTGAACCACAAAGCCAGTGGTCTGGCTCACCATGCGACTCGTCGCCACGATGTGAATCGGATCAATGTTCATTTCAAGCCCAAAATAATCTTGACGGGTTTTAACCGCCATGACTATTTCTTCTAAAGAGCAATTGCCGGCGCGTTCACCCAAACCATTGATGGTGCATTCAACTTGACGTGCCCCACCCAACTTCACACCAGCCAAACTGTTGGCAACCGCCATACCAAGGTCGTTGTGACAATGCACAGACCAAATGGCTTTGTCTGAATTGGGAATGCGTTCACGCAAAGTTTTGATGAACTGACCATACAACTCGGGTACCGCATAGCCAACTGTATCGGGCACATTGATGGTGCTAGCGCCTTCTGCTATCACTGCTTCAAGCACTTGGCACAAAAAGTCCATGTCGCTGCGATAACCATCTTCTGGGCTGAACTCAACATCGGCAACCAGATTGCGGGCAAAACGAACAGATTGCTTGGCTTGCTCCAACACTTGCTCTGGGGTCATGCGGAGTTTTTTCTCCATGTGCAAGGGCGATGTGGCAATGAAGGTGTGAATGCGCCCACTGTTAGCGCCCTTCAGGGCTTCTGCTGCGCGAGAAATATCACGGTCATTGGCACGCGAGAGTGAGCAAATGGTGGAATCTTTGATGGCATTGGCAATGGCTTGCACTGCGTCAAAGTCGCCGTTGGAGCTGGCTGCAAAACCGGCCTCAATCACATCAACACGCAATCGCTCTAATTGACGCGCAATGCGCAGCTTTTGGTCACGGGTCATGGATGCGCCGGGCGACTGCTCGCCATCGCGCAATGTCGTGTCAAAAATAATCAATTTATCAGCCATTTTCCACTCCTGGTTTGAAATCTTCAAAAAACAACTCGGACATAAAAAAAGCCCGCTGCATTTGGCATACGGGCTTCTTGGGAAATAGAACAGCGTGCGCTATACATCCCGCCCGTGGGGCGTCAGCAGTAGAGCTAGCAAATTCGTTTTCATAGAAATAATGTATCACAAGTTTTAAAAAACTGCATCACTGGTGAAGACCGCGTTCATCGGGGTCTTCTGTTGAAGTACTGATGACACTGGTTTGTTCACCCTTGAAGCGACGCCATACATACAAGGCATAACCACTGACGCCATACAAAACAAACAGTCCAAACAGAACCATCGGAGGGTGAATGTTGACAACAGCAATGCCAAGGGCAATGAGCACAATGACCACAAAGGGCACACTTTTTTTCATGCTGATGTCTTTAAAACTGTAAAAGGGGGCATTGGTCACCATGGTGAGTCCAGCAAACAGGGCGACCACGAACATAGGCCATGCCATGCTGGCAGCTGCTACTTCAGCATCAACCATGATGGAAATAAAACCCATGACCAAGGCTGCTGCTGCTGGCGAGGGCAAGCCCTGAAAGAATCTTTTATCGACCACCGCAGTATTGACATTGAAACGCGCCAAACGCAAAGCAGCGCATGCACAATAAACAAAGGCAGCGATCCAACCCCAACGCCCCAATCCCTTAAGAGACCATTCGTAAGCGATGAGAGCGGGCGCTGCACCAAAGGAGACCATGTCGGACAAAGAGTCCATTTGTTCGCCAAAGGCACTTTGGGTGTTGGTCATTCGCGCCACACGGCCGTCTAAGCTGTCGAGCACCATGGCACAGAAAACACCAATGGCAGCCATGTCAAAACGGCCATTCATGGCCATCACGATGGCGTAGAAGCCACCGAACAAGGCCGCCAACGTGAAGAGATTAGGCAACACGTAAATGCCCTTTCGGGGCTTACGCGGTTGACTGATCAACTCTACGTCGTCGGAATTTTCTGAACCATCTTGCATGCGAGCTTTCTTTTGGTTGAAGCGGATGCCGAAATCAGTTGCGTGTTTTGTCAACCAATTTGTTTTTGGCAATCCAAGGCATCATAGACCTCAATTGTGCGCCCACCACTTCAATCGAGTGCTCAGAGGTCAAACGACGGCGTGCCGTCATGCTTGGGTAGTTGGTGCGGCCTTCCAAGATGAACATCTTGGCGTACTCACCGGTTTGAATGCGT
>CANKOT010000092.1 GCA_947484245.1 Comamonadaceae bacterium | reverse complement strand
TTCGAGATGGCATCCTGATTGGCAGAGGTCGCAATGGTCCTGTTGGCAACACAGACCCAACTGCCCATGCAGAAATCATGGCTTTGCGAGATGCTGCTAAAACAATTGGCAATTACCGCCTTGAAAACTGCACCCTGTACGTCACATTAGAGCCTTGCACCATGTGCGCTGGGGCCATTCTCAACGCACGCATTTCTCGGCTGGTGTTTGGTGCGTCAGAGCCCAGAACGGGTGCGGCGGGTTCTGTTTTGAATGTGTTTTCCAATCAAGACATCAACCACCAAACAGAAGTGACAGGCGACGTATTAGCCCAAGAATGCCGACAACTTTTGCAACAATTTTTCAAATCAAAGCGTGTCAATATGAACCCACTGCGCGAAGATGCCTTAAGGCCACCAGACGAATGGTTTGATGGAATTCCTGATTACCCATGGGCAGCACACTATGTGTCAGATTTGCCATCGTTGAATGGCCTGCGTTTGCACTTTTTGGATGAAGGTCGAAGTGAGATTTCGAATGAGGTTCAAGGTTCATTGAATCACCAGCAGATCACTTTTTTGTGTTTGCATGGCAATCCTGCATGGAGTTATTTGTTCCGAAAGATGATTCCTACTTTCACTGCTCATGGCCACCGCGTAGTTGCGCCAGACCTCATTGGTTTTGGTAAAAGTGATAAGTTTAAAAAAGCCAATCAACACAACTTTGAATTCCACCGCCAAGTATTGCTAGATTTGATTGAACGTTTGGATTTGAAGCGCATCGTTTTGGTTGTTCAAGATTGGGGCGGCATTTTGGGTTTGACCTTGCCGATGGACATGCCCCATCGCTTTGCAGGTTTGTTGGTGATGAACACGGCATTGGCAACAGGCACTCAGCCCTTGTCAAAAGGTTTTTTAAGTTGGCGTGAGTGGTGTCAAGCCAATCCTGACTTTGATGTGGCCAAGCTCTTTGCACGGGGCAACAAACACATGTCTGAAGCAGAAACGCAAGCCTACAACAGACCCTTCAAAGACCGTGGCCATCGCGCAGCGCTTCATGCTTTTCCGCCCATGGTGCCTGAGTTTGAAAACAGCCCAGGCGCAGAAATTTCAAGACAAGCCCTTCACTATTGGCGAGACCAGTGGCAAGGCCAAACCTTGATGGCCATTGGTCTTCAAGACCCTGTGTTGGGAGAGCCTGTCATGCGTGAACTGCAGCAAAACATCAAAGGCTGCCCAGAACCCATCCTGTTGCCGCAGGCCGGCCATTTTGTGCAAGAGCATGGCCAATCCATTGCTGAATCAGCTGTACAGTATTTCAAAGTTAGCACCTCATGAGCCACATCTACATTTTTTCTCCCTCCAGTGCGGTGCGTGACAAGGCTGCTTTTAAGCGCGGTATCAAACGCCTTGAAGCACTGGGTCATGAAGTCCAAGTTGACCCTGATGCACTGAGCAGTCACATGCGGTTTGCAGGGGATGATGAAAGCCGATTGAACGCCATCGGTCGTGCCGCCGCCAGTGGCGCCAACATTGCCATGATTTCCAGGGGGGGTTATGGACTGACCCGTCTGTTGACACAATTGCCGTACAAAGCCATTGCAAAATCAATTGACAATGGCACCCAATATGTGGGCTTAAGTGACTTCACCGCTTTTCAATTGGCGGTTTATGCAAAAACACAGCGCATCACGTGGCAAGGCCCTGCGCTTGGAGAAGATTTTGGACCTGAAAATGAACCCGATGACATCATGCAAGCGTGCTTTGATGATTTGTGTTTAGAGCAAGGGGAGGGCACAGGTTGGCGCATGCCTGTTGAGTCTTTGCAAAAAAATGTCAAGGTGAACAATGCTGTTTTGTGGGGCGGCAATTTAGCGGTTCTCACTTCTCTGTTGGGCACACCTTATTTCCCATTGGTTAAGAAGGGCGTTTTATTTCTGGAGGATGTAGGCGAGCACCCCTATAAAATTGAACGCATGCTGACGCAATTGCTCAACGCAGGTGTTTTGCATAATCAAAAGGCCATTGTGTTTGGACAGTTCACATCTTATAAGTTGATTCCTCACGACAAGGGCTTCAAACTCAAGACGGTGATTGACAGGTTGCGAACGCAGCTCAAAATTCCTGTTTTGACTGGGCTGCCATTTGGGCATGTTTCTACCAAAGTACTTTTGCCCATCGGTGCCGAAGTTGATTTGGCCACTGAAGGCCGCGATGCATTTTTAGTGTGGGGCCACATTTAATGTCACAGAAAAAAATCCGTTGGAGCCAGTGGTTCTTGCGTGCTGTTTTGGCCCTTGTTTTGCTTACCCTCACTGCCTTTGGTGCATTTCAAGTTTATTTGTTGAAGTCCATCACACCCTTGTCAGGCGAGGCGCAATTGCTTGGGCTGTCAGCCGGCGTTGAAATCAAACGTGACGCTTCAGATGTGACACACATCCATGCCAAGACACCGATGGATGCATGGCGTGCCATTGGCTATGTCCATGCGCAAGAACGGGGCTGGCAATTGGCCTTCAATCGTCAAGTGATGCACGGCGAATTGTCTGAGTGGTTAGGCCCTACTACTTTAGAAACAGACAAATTGATGCGCACATTGGGCATCATGAAGTCTGCGCAAGCGCAGTTTGACAAGTTACCGCCCAACACTCAAAAGGCCCTTGAAGCCTATGCTGAAGGTGTTCAAGCAGGTTATGCCAGCGCCCAATGGCGTGCACCCGAGTTTGTCATTTTGGGGATCAATCCTTCTAAAACCATGAAGCCTTGGACCGCTGTTGACAGCGTTGGCTGGGCCTTGATGATGGCGCTGGATTTGGGTGGCAACTGGGGTAATGAATTTGCCCGCCTGATGTCCGCTCAAGCACTGAACACAGAGGATCTGTGGAAACTCTTTCCACCGTATCCAGGTGAGTCACGTGGCTCCAAAGTTGACATTACAGCCCTTTATCGAAATTTAGATGTGTATGCCAAAGAGGCACCGCCTCAAGCCAAAGCTTTGGCCACACAACAACTGTTGGCCTCCACCACTTTGGATGTGGGGGTGTTAGAGGGCAAGGGCAGCAACAACTGGGTCGTGCCGGGCAGCAATACACAATCCGGTTTGCCCTTGTTGGCCAACGATCCTCATCTGGGTTTAAGTGCGCCTGCTGTTTGGTACTTTGCTGGTTTGCATGCGCCTGCTGGCCAATTCAGTGATGGCAAGGCTCATGCTGCTTTGGATGTGGTGGGCGCCACTTTGCCTGGTTTGCCATTTATTGTGTTGGGTCGAACCAACAAGGCCGCATGGGGCTTTACCAACACAGGCCCTGATGTTCAAGACTTGTATTTGGAAGCCTTAGAAGGCAAAGACAATTACCGCACACCGATGGGTCAACAAGCTTTTGAAACACGCAATGAAGTCATCAAAGTGAAGGGGCAGGGCGATGTCAGCATCAAGGTGCGAGGCACTCGCCATGGGCCTGTTATTTCGGATGTGCAACCTGCCTACGCCCAGTTTTTGAACATGGACAAATACGCCATTGCTTTGCGCTGGACGGCTCTGGATGTTGACAACCAAACCATTGTGGCGGGCATGGATGCTAATTTTGCAAATTCTGTATCAGAGTTGCGTCAGGCATTTTCAAAAAACCATTCACCGATGCAAAGTGCGGTGATGGCCGACACATCAGGCCATGTCCTTTTCAAGGCAGCTGGTAAAGTGCCTGTTCGTTCAGCGGCCCACGATTTACAAGGCATGGTGCCTGCGCCGGGTTGGTTAAGCCAATACGATTGGCAGTCTTGGGTTCCTTATGAGCAAACGCCTGAGGTGACACAAGCAGACATCGAAAAACGCGGCTGGCACGCCACGGCCAATCAAAAGATTTTGCCGCCTGCCTATGCGCAGTTTTTAACCCATGACTGGACAGGTCCAGAGCGCTTTGATCGAATTTCACAATTGCTTTCTGCTGGCTCTCAATTTGATGCCAACAACATGAAAACTATCCAAGCCGATGTGCATTCATTGGCTGCAGTCCGTTTGTTGCCATATCTGCAAACACTTTCGTCTCAGCATTCAAAAGCAGGTGAGGCATTGCCCATTTTGAAATCTTTCAAGGGTGACATGAGCCGTGATTCAGCCGGCGCTTTGATTTATGCCGTGTGGATTGATGAAGTCACACGCGCTATTCTCGTTCCCAAATTGGGTGAAGCACGTTTTAAAGCTTTGTTTGGCAAACGCGCTTTCCGTCCGGCCATCGAAGGTGTTTTAGCCACCCAAGACAAATCTTGGTGTGGTGATGCCGGGTGCCAGGCGCTGATGAACAAGGCGCTCGACACCGCATTGGATAAAATTTTGGCTATGCAAGGCTCGAAGGTGTCCGATTGGAATTGGGGTCGTGCTCATCCAGCCCTTAGCGCACACAGGCCTTTTGGGAACGTGAAAGCTTTGGCGCCATTCTTTGACGTCACTGGACCCAGTGGTGGTGATAACTTCACCGTCAATGTGGGTCAATACTGGACCAGCAGTGCCACAGTGCCTTTTGCAACTCGTCACGCGGCTTCTATGAGGGCTGTCTACGATTTGGCCAACCTAGATGAGTCAGGCTTCATTTATCAAACAGGTCAAAGTGGCCATCCTTTTTCTTTACGTTACCAAGACATGAAGGATGAATGGGGTCAAACCAAGTACCGTCCTCTAAGGATGTCTACGTCCGGGTCAATCCAGACTTTGAAATTGAATCCTTAAGAAGACATGGCCCTGAAAGGGGTCAACCTGATTCAGAGGGGCGGTTTTTCAAGATTCATTTCTTGGTTCTTTGATTCATCTTTGATGGACACTTACTATACTTAACATAATATACATCGTATGAAGCCATAAGATGCTGATTTAAGTCAATCAGCGTGATCATTCGGTCGTAGCCTATCTAGGCATCAGCTTCTAAGGCTGACTTACTTCGGCTTGCTATTGGCTTGATCCGTTGGCTTAGAAACAGATTGCAACAACCTAATCGACTCGGGCCGACGTCCTTGAACTGCAAAATCCAATGCAGTCAAACCCAATTGATTCTTCAATTGCAGATCAGCGCCTTCATTGAGCAACAATTGCACCGCTTTTTCATTGCCATAGCGTGCCGCCATCATCAATGGCGTGGTGCCATTGGGAGATTCAGCATCAATGTAGGCACTTTCCTCCAATAACAACTGAATGATGGCCGTGTGACCACCCGTTGCCGCGTAATGCAATGCGGTCCAACCAGGATGATTGATGTCAGCATCGCCTTTGATGAGCATTTTGGCAAGCTCGAGGTCGCCTTTTAAGCAAAGCAACATCAAGGCGGATTCGCCATGGCTGTTGCGAACATTTAAATTGACCTTTGGGTGCTTGGCAATCAACTCAAATGATTTCAATGCGCCATGCCGTAGGGTGTTGAGAATGGCTGGTTCTGCATTTAAATCAACGGTATTGGGATCAAAGCCACGCACAAATAAGCTCGAAATGACTTTAACTTCGTCATTTTTGATGGCCATGAAAAAGTCCTCGTACGAACCTGCGAAGCTGAATGAAGTATGAATAAAAAACCCAATACAAACAATGTACTTATATTGTTTTTTAAAGTAATTTAATAACATAAATAGATGGCTAAGTGGCCTGTAACTTAGGGAAAAGTCGGTCAAAATTGGTGCTTGTCAGCACACCTATTTGTTCAGGTGTCATGCCTTTAAGCTCAGCCAAAATTTGGGCCACAAAAGGAACATACGATGGGTTGTTGGTCTTGCCACGGTAAGGAACAGGCGCCAAATAAGGGCTGTCAGTCTCTATCAGCATTCGATCGAGGGGCATCCATGCCGCCACATCCCTTAATTCTTGGGCTGTTTTAAAGGTCAAAATACCCGAAAAAGAGATGTAAAAGCCCAAATCTAGGGCGGCCTTGGCCACAGCCTGGGTTTCAGTGAAGCAATGAAACACGCCACCGGCACTGCTTGCGTCCCCCGCCTCACCCTCTTCTTTCAAAATGCGAATGGTGTCATCGGACGAAGCGCGGGTGTGAATCACCATGGGAAGCTGAATTTGGCGTGCTGCCCTGATGTGGTTTCGAAATCGATCACGCTGCCATTCCATATCGTCAATGGAGCGGCCCCCTTTGCGTTCTGACATCTGATAGTAATCGAGCCCTGTTTCGCCGATGGCAATCACACGGGGCAATTGGCCCTTTTCTACCAAATCCTGAACCGTAGGTTCGTAAATGTCTTCATTGTCAGGGTGTACGCCAACGGTGCTCCAAAAATTATCGTAAGTCTTGGCCAAGTGGTGCACTTGGTCAAACTCTTCGATGGTGGTGCAAATGCACAAAGCCCGCGTGACATGTGCATCCTGCATTTTTTGGCGAATGTCTGGCAGCTGCGCAAGCAGCTCAGGGAATGAGAGATGGCAATGAGAATCGGTGTACATATTAGGTGACGCTGTTCATGACTTCGCGTGCCTCTGTGCACAGAGCTTCAAGCATCAGGCCCGCATTGAAAGGATGCTCAGAAGTTTTGGCCGCTTGAGACAAACGTTTAAACCAAGCTGTAAGTTGCGCAGACGAGACCTTCAATTTGGGCAGGTCCGCTTCGTTGAAATAGCGCAAGCTGGCCTGCGTTTGCACCATGAGCAAATCGTGACACAGCTTTTGCAAGGCATCAATGACTTCTGAAGGCGGCAAATCGGAACAATAGCTTGCGTCACCTGTCATCATGGCTTTAGGAAACTTGGACCACCACGGCATGGTCTGACCCAAATTGCGCTGCTTCAAAACTTCATCGGGACGACCACCCGCGGCTTTGAGCAGCGCATGCGCATCGTCAGATGACAGTCCTTGGCTTTGAAGCCAAGTCACGGCTTCTGGCGTCGAAGGCCAGGCCATGGTGTGGCTTAAGCAACGGCTTCGAATGGTAGGCAACAATTGGTGCGCGGCTTCTGTGGCCAACACAAACTTCACGTCGCCAGGTGGCTCTTCTAAGGTTTTTAGCAAGGCATTGGCAGTGACATGGTTCATGCGCTCAGCAGGAAATACCAAGACCGCTTTACCCTGACCACGCGCGTTGGTGCGCTGTGAAAACTCGATGGCATCTCGCATGGCATCAACGCGAATTTCTTTGCTGGGCTTGCGTGTTTTATTGTCAATTTCAGACTGCGCTTTTTCGCTCAATGGCCAACCCAAATCGAGCAAAATAGTTTCGGGCATGAGCACAAACAAGTCAGCATGCGTATGCACACGAAGGGCATGACAACTGCCGCATTGGCCACAAGCACCTTGCGTCAATGCCGTATCAGACTCGCACAACCATGCGCTGACCATGGCCGTTGCCAATTCGTACTGCCCCAAACCTGAAGGGCCTTGCAGCAGCCACGCATGACCTTTTTGCGAAAGCAAAGCCAAGCTTTGTTTTTGGATCCAGGGTGCTGCGTCAATCATTTGGCATAGGCTGTTTCAACAGCCTTTAAAACATCAGACCACACTGCATCGCGCGATTGATCGGCAGGTATTTGAGCAAAACGTGAAGGCGCTTCGAGCATTCTTTTGGCATAGCCCTCCCTCACTGCCTCAAAGAAAGATTGAGGCTGAGATTCAAATTTATCAGGAACGCGAGCGGCACTTAAACGCTCGGCTGCCACCGAGGGTGGCAGGTCAAACCAAATGGTTAAATCGGGTTGCCGCAATGAGTTGGCTGGAACCTTTTGCACCATCTTTTCGAGTGCTTTCAAAACGTCCCAATCGAATGCACGGCCGCCGCCTTGGTAAGCAAAAGTAGCGTCGGTAAAGCGATCGCACAGAACCACTTCACCGCGTGCAAGTGAAGGCTCAATGACATTGATTAAATGTTCACGCCTGGCTGCAAACATCAGCAGGGCTTCGGTTAAGGGGTCCATCGATTCGTGCAATGCCAGCGCTCGAAATTTTTCAGCCAAGGGTGTTCCGCCAGGCTCACGCGTTAGCGTGACGACATGACCGCGGCTTTTGAACCACTGGGCCAAACCCTCAATGTGGGTTGACTTGCCGGCACCATCAATGCCTTCAAAACTGATAAACCAGGCTTGGCGCATGAATCAGGGATCCTGTTTGTTAATTCCGCGTTGGTATTTGTTCACCGCGTTATTGTGCTCGTTCAGCGACTGGCTGAAATGGCTGCTGCCATCGCCTTTCGCTACAAAATAAAGAAAGTTGGACGGTGCGGGCTCCAAGGCGGCCTT
>CANKOT010000091.1 GCA_947484245.1 Comamonadaceae bacterium | reverse complement strand
TTTGTTTTCTTGACCGTGGTGGTCAAGAGAGCACAAAAGTTTTGCCTGATGACCATAGCAAGTTGGTACCACTCCTTCCCATCCCGAACAGGACAGTGAAACGACTTAGCGCCGATGATAGTGCGGGTTCCCGTGTGAAAGTAGGACATTGTCAGGCTCTTATAGCGAGAAACGCCCCATAGAAATATGGGGCGTTTTTTTTCGTCTGTCGAAATCGAAGCTGTCTACAAATTCACAAGCAGCGTGTCTTGAAAAG
Organism: Comamonadaceae bacterium; assembly: GCA_947484245.1. The sequence continues at coordinate 8,215 of CANKOT010000091.1, read as the reverse complement.
CCAGCGCCTTGCTTCGCTCCAAATCTTGTAACATTTCTTCTAGCCAAACATCAATGCCGATCTGGGGGGCATGCATTGTGTGCAGCACTTGAAGATATCGAACGCGGGTCGCCCACTTCATGAAGTCCAGTTTCTGAACCTTGTTCAGCTCCAGCAATTTGTATTTCAACAAAACTTTGGCGCCATAGCGAGCATGTTTCAACGGGCTCTGAACAAACCCATTCAACTTTTTCCTTGCTGTGGCCAATGCAGCATCAACATCTTGAAAGATGGCGCCATGACCTGGAATGATCCAATGCGGCCGAAGGGACTCTATCAAGTCCAGTGTATCGGCCACTTCTGCGAAGGCAGAAATGCCTTCAAGCTCGGGAAACACCACACCAAATCCATTGGCCCACAAAGCATCTGCCGAAATCAAAATCTTGTGTGAGGGCTCAAACAAGATAACGGAGTGAGGGTCATGCCCAGGCGCCGCCATCACTTGCCAATCCAAGTTGGCCAGTCTGATCAATTGCCCCGCTTGCAGCAAGCCATCAAATTTAAAACGGGGGCACAACTGGCCTGTGGACTCATAACTCAAAGCAGACTCATTCCAAACAGCAACGGCTTTAGATTCGCCAGGCGGTATGAAAGTTTGCATGGCTGGGTAATGCATTTGCAAAATAGCATTGCCACCGCAATGATCACTGTGCAAGTGGGTGTTGACCAACCGATCTAAGGGGCGCTTGTTCAATGCATGTTGAACCAGCGCCAAAGTTTGATCTTGATGGGTCACGTAGCCACTGTCGATCAGGGTGGCTGAATCTGCTTCGGTGAAAAGGATGTTGTTGGCAGAAAGCCAGCCCCGCTCAAAAAACTGAAGGCCGGGTAAGTTCAAAATACTTTGCATTAATTTCAGTGTGTGTTGCTTCTCAGCTCGCGTCGAAGAATTTTACCGACATTCGATTTGGGCAATTCATCTCTGAATTCAATGTACTTCGGACGCTTGTAACCCGTGAGGTTGTCGTGACAAAAGCGAGCGACGGCATCTTCGGTCAGCATGCTGTCACTGCGAACCACAAACACCTTGATGGTCTCACCCTGCATGGCATCGGGAATGCCAATGGCGGCGCATTCCACAACGCCAGGGCAAATGGAAATGACGTTTTCAAGCTCGGAAGGAAACACATTGAAGCCACTAACAATGATCATGTCTTTTTTGCGGTCAACAATTCGGAAGTAGCCTTGCTCATCCATGATGCCTACATCGCCTGTGCGCATGAAGCCATCGGGCGTGAAGGCTTTTCTGGTTTCTTCTTCTTGTTGGTAATAGCCCACCATCACATTGGGGCCGCGAATGCAAATTTCCCCCGACTCACCTTGCGGCAAGCTCTGGCCTTCTTCATCTTTGATGGCCATCTCAATGCTGGGCAGCGGCAAGCCAATGGTGCCGCTGAAAGAACTGCGTGTAACAGGATTGTTGGTGCCAATGGCGCAGGTCTCGCTCATGCCCCAGCCTTCAATCATGGCACTGCCCGTAGCCGCTTGCCACGCACGCGCAGTGCCCTCAGAGGCCGCCATGCCACCTGCTTGTGTGAGGCACAAATGTGAAAAATCAATTGTTTTAAACAGAGGGTGTTGGAGCAGTGCATTGAACAAGGTGTTCACGCCAGGCATCATGTGAAACGGCCTCTTTTTAAGGGTTTCGATGAACTTGGAAAAGTCTCTGGGGTTGGGCACCAGCGTGAGGTGAGAGCCCTGTCGAATGGCCAAAAAGCAAAGCGTCAATGCAAAGATGTGATACAGCGGCAGCGCAGCAATGCCGTTCACTTTGCGCAGATCAGGCAAGCGTGCAAGGGCAGGCGCAAACCATGTTTCAGCTTGCAAAATAGCGGCCACAATGTTGCGGTGTGTCAGCACCGCACCTTTCGACAAACCGGTGGTGCCTCCGGTGTATTGCAAGAAGGCAATGTCATCCAAGGTCTGCGCGCTTGATTTGAAATTGAGTTGCCGGCCCAGTGCAATGGCTTGCTTGAATGATGTCACCTGATGTTGGTCATTGAGGGGCAGCTCAAACTCTGGCACCATCTTTGCCAAATGGCGCACGGCAAAAGTGATCCACCGGCCATACACCGGACCTAACAAATCTCCCATGGAAGCCAACACGGTGTGTTTAATTTGAGTGCGCTCAATCACCTCGGCCAGTGTGCCTGCGAAGTTTTCCAAAATCACAATGGCGCATGCACCCGAATCTTTCAGTTGATGCTCAAGTTCGCGCGCTGTGTACAAAGGATTGACATTGACGCACGTATAGCCAGCACGAAGAATGGCTGCCATGGTCACCGCAAATTGCGGTATGTTGGGCAACATGATGGCAATCCGTGAGCCCGGTTGCAAACCTTGCGATTGAAACCAAGCGCCTAGAGCCTGTGAGAGTTGGTCTAGCTCTCGGTAAGTCATCCAGCGCTCCATGCAGACCGAGAAGGGGCTGTCGCCGTGCTGTTGAAAAGCTTGATTGAGTAAATCGGTGAGCGACCCATATTCGTTGGGGTCGATCTCGTGCTTCACATTGGCGGGGTAATTCTTCAGCCAAATTTTGTCCATGTACTGCTCCTAGGAATGCAAGCATTGTCGTCACTCTCGGGTCAACATGCCATGAGGCATTACCCCGTGAAGCTCATTTGAACAAAGTTGAGACAAGCGTTGAAAAATGTGCAAGAATAAGGGAAAACCCTATGAACCAGATCAAAGCCATTTCCCAATCTTTGCGGCAACGTTGGATGCGCTGGATTCCGATTCGAATTCTGAGCGTCAAACACCGCCTCAAAATCATTGCGCACCTGCAAAGCCTGGGGCCGCAAGACAGATACCTGCGTTTTGGCTATCCCGCCACCGACGAGCAGATCGAAAATTATGTCAATCAACTTAACTACGTCCGAGACGACATTTACGGCGTCTTCAACCGCCGCCTAGAGATTGTGGCCATGGCGCATTTGGCTTTTTCGGTCGATCCCAAGTGGTCCTCGTGCTCAGAATTTGGCGTTTCTGTTGACGCTAGGATGCGCGGCCGGGGTCTTGGGGGCCGTTTATTTGACCGGGCGATGGTTCACGCCCGAAATCAAGGCGTTGCCCTCATGTTCATTCATGCGCTCAGCGAAAACACCCCAATGCTCAAAATTGCCCGCAAGGCGGGCGCTCGCGTAGAGCGTGATGGCAGCGAAAGCGACGCCTACCTCAGCTTGCCGGCAGCCAATTTAGACAGCCAAATGAACGAATTGATTGAAGAGGGCATGGCTGATTTGGATTTTCAAATCAAGTCCCGAGCCCATCAGTTTTTGCAATTCCTTCAAACGCTCCAAGAAGTTCGGCAGGGTGTTCGCAAAGCGCGTCACCAATCGGGTCTTTAATCCGCTATCCTAGAGGGTCTGCAACAACGGCTTTTGGCCCACCAGACTGTGTCCGACCCGCACCCTGCTCGCTTCAACGAGCGTGACGAAAAAAGTGAAATCAAACGAGATGTGAAGCGCGAAGACAAGCGCTCATTCTTGCAAAAATTAGCCGAGTTCATTCACCCCGGCCCAGACTCTAAAGACGAGCTCATCGAAACGCTCGCTGAGGCAGAAGACAATCAGATCATCAATGCCGAAAGCCGTGGCATGTTGGAGGGGGTGATTCGGATGGCCGACATGACAGCTGGCGATGCCATGGTGGCCGCACCGCGCATGGAGTTGTTGTCAATCGATGCGCCCTTTGATGAGCTGTTGCACCAAGTGATTGACACCGCACACTCCCGTTTTCCAGTTTACGAAGGCGATCGCGAAAACATCATTGGCATTTTGATGGCCAAAGATTTACTCAAACTGCAGCGTGCGCCCGAACTCAATATTCGCGCACTTCTGAGGCCAGCCGTGTTTGTGCCGGAGAGCAAAGGCCTCAATGATTTGCTCAGCCAATTTAGAGACAACCGACAGCACTTGGCCATGGTGATCGATGAATTTGGGCGCACTGCGGGCCTGATCACCATCGAAGACGTGCTGGAAGAAATTGTGGGCGAAATCGAAGACGAGTTCGACATCGAAGACGATGCGGGCGACATCTTCGGACTGTCCGATCAAACCTATCGCGTGAACGGCGACACTTCCCTTGAACGTGTGTCAGAAGCCTTCGGTGTCAAACTCAATCCGGTTGTCGACGACGAAGAAAACCACGACTTTGACACCATCGGCGGCCTTGTGGCGCACGAGATGGGCCATGTGCCCAAGCGGGGCGAAAAGTTCAGCCTTTCAGGACTCGATTTTGTGGTGCTGCACACACGCGGCGGTGCAGTTCGTTGGTTCAAAGTTTCACCCTCTCAGCGAAACAAATAATGAAGATGTGGACATTCACCGTGTCCGTCTTGGCAGGTGTGATGCATGGTTTCTCGATGGCATGGCCTGCATTTTTGTGGGGCGATGCACTCGAAATTTCAGGACACGCTTCGGGACTCTTGCAAGGCTTGAGCATGGCCCTGTTGTGCGCTTTACTGCTGCGCATTGCGTCAACGGATGCCCCTCAAAAACGTTTGTGGTTGCAAGGATTTTGGACCGCAGGCCTGTTTGCCACCAGCGCCATGGCCAGCACCTGGGGCTGGCTTTATGTGTCCATGCACCGTTATGGCGGCCTGCCCTCTTGGCTGGCCGCTGTCGCGGTTCTGTCATTGGCCATGGCCTTGTCTGTTTATTTTGCGGCGGCCGGTGGCGTTTGGGTCGCGCTGTTCCGGCGCTGGATTTTGACGGCCAGAGGCAAGGAGGCGCGTTATGCCAAGGATCAACCGGAATACACACGAGAAGAGTTTCGCCATGGCCTTGCGGGCGTGCTCATGTTTGCCGCTTTGTGGACCGTGGCAGAACTTTGCAGAGGTCAGTGGCTGACGGGTTTTCCGTGGGGTGCTGCAGGCTATGCGCACACCGACAGTCTGTTGGCCACCTACTTGCCGTGGGTGGGCGTGTACGGTGTAGGCGCTATTTCAGCCGGCTTGAGCATGGCACTTCCGCTGCTAGTCGCCATGTGGATGGCCCAAAGAACGCAGGCTTGGCGAGGCTTGGCATTCTTTGGTTTGGCGATGGCTGTTCTGCTGCCCCTCGCGCTTGAAACGACCGGCACCCAGTTTTCACAAGCCGCACAAACGATGAAGGTGCGACTGCTTCAAGGGAATATTCCACAAGACGAAAAATTCATTCCGGGGCAAGGCGTTAAATTGGCCCTCAACTGGTACAGCGAGCAATTGCTGAACAACCCAGAGCCTTTGGTTGTCACACCAGAAACGGCCATTCCCGTGCTGTCTCAACAATTGCCCCCCGCTTATTGGCAACGCCTTCAAGACAAATACGCGCATGGAAATGATGCCCAACAACTGGCATTGATTGGCCTGCCCATGGGAGAGGCCGGGGCGGGCTACAGCAATTCAGTGATTGCCATCGGCCCTCCAGCGGGTTCGAGAGTCGAGGCCTCAACGGCGGGTGTAAAAACCAATGCTGAATTTGCCTATCGATATGACAAACAACACCTGGTGCCATTTGGCGAATTCGTGCCGCCCTTTTTTCAATGGTTTGTGCGGCTGATGAACATTCCCTTAGGCGAATTTGCCCACGATCGTCCTGCCCCAACCCTTGTGTCTTGGCAGGGTCAACGCTTGTTGCCCCAAATTTGCTATGAAGATTTGTTTGGCGAAGAAGTGGCGCAATATTTTGTCAATGAATCGGAGGCGCCCACCGTGTTGGTCAACATGAGTAATCTGGCATGGTTTGGCGACACCACTGCGGCAGCCCAGCACCTGGCCATTTCGCGCATCCGAGCCATGGAATTTCAGCGGCCCGTCATCCGCGCCACCAACACAGGACGCACGGCGTTGATCGATAACAAGGGGCAGGTGAAAGCGGCACTGCCAGCGTTCACACGAGGGGCCTTGGTCGGGGAGTTTGAAGGGCGCACCGGGCTGACGCCCTATGCGCAGTGGACCTCGCGCTGGGGTTTGAAGCCGCTTTGGTTGATTTGCTTTGCAATTGTTCTGGTTTTAGGCCTGTTTTCTCGTCGCTCTGGCGCTAGGGCGCTTTAAAATCTAAAGTTGTCGCCGCTGTTCGGGGGCACTCTCATTTTTAAGCCATGTTGACCTTCCAACAAATCATTTTGAAACTGCAGTCCTATTGGGACGCTCAAGGCTGCGCGCTGTTACAACCCTATGACATGGAAGTGGGTGCGGGCACTTCGCACACGGCCACGTTCTTGCGCGCCATTGGCCCTGAGCCCTGGAAGGCGGCTTATGTGCAACCCAGCCGTCGGCCTAAAGATGGCCGCTATGGTGAGAACCCCAACCGTTTGCAGCACTACTACCAATACCAAGTGGTTCTGAAACCGGCGCCTTCTAACATTTTGGATTTGTATTTAGGCTCACTTGAAGCACTGGGCTTTGATCTCAAAAAGAACGACATTCGTTTTGTGGAAGACGATTGGGAAAACCCCACGCTGGGTGCTTGGGGCTTAGGCTGGGAAGTTTGGCTCAATGGCATGGAGGTGACGCAGTTCACTTACTTCCAACAAGTGGGCGGCATCGATTGCAAACCCATCACGGGCGAAATTACCTATGGCCTCGAGCGCTTGGCCATGTACTTGCAAGGTGTCGACAATGTCTACAACTTGAAGTGGACCGACACGCTCAGCTACGGCGATGTGTACCACCAAAACGAAGTCGAGCAATCGACCTATAACTTTGAACACGCTGATGCCGAGTTCTTGTTCACAGCTTTTTCTGCTTACGAAAAACAAGCACAGCATTTGATTGGCACGCATCTGGCCTTGCCTGCTTATGAGCAAGTTCTCAAAGCGGCGCACACCTTTAACTTGCTCGATGCACGTGGCGCTATCAGTGTCACAGAACGCGCAGCCTACATCGGTCGCATTCGCAATTTGGCGCGAGCGGTCGCCCAAAGTTACTGGGAAAGTCGTGAGCGCTTGGGCTTCCCCATGGCGCCTCGCGAGTGGGTTGACCAGTTGAACGCCTTGAGCAAGAAGGCTGCCTGAAGGCAAGAATAAAAATGACACATCAAAACCTTCTGGTTGAATTGTTTGTAGAAGAGCTGCCGCCCAAGGCGCTCAAAAAATTGGGCGAATCTTTTGCCAACGTGCTGTTTGAACAACTGCGTGATGCCGGCCTCACCGGTGCAGGTGCCCTGGTCACGCCGTTTGCCTCACCACGTCGATTGGCCGCGCATGTGACCCAAGTCGCGGCGCAAGCAGACGACAAAGCCGTGCAACAAAAACTCATGCCGGTTGCGGTGGGCTTAGATGCCAGCGGCAACGCCACGCCTGCCTTGCTTAAAAAATTGCAAGCGCTGGGTGCCGACGTTTCAAATCCTGCCGCGCTTGTGGCGTCGCTCAAGCGCGCGCCCGATGGCAAAGCAGAAGCTTTGTTTTATGACAGTGTGGCCAAAGGCGCCACCTTGCTGCAAGGCTTGCAAAAAGCTTTGGACGAGGCGCTGGCCAAGTTGCCCATTCCCAAAGTCATGACCTATCAGCTGGAAACAGATTGCGAATTGCCTGGCTGGACCAGCGTGAACTTTGTACGCCCTGCGCATGGCTTGGTGGCCTTGCATGGCACACAAGTGGTGCCTGTCAAAACCTTGGGCTTGAAGGCGGGTCAAGAAACGCACGGGCACCGCTTTGAGGCCAATGTGTCGCCTTTGATCATTCAAGATGCCGACAGTTATGCCGCCACGCTGGCGCGCGATGGTGCGGTCATTGCCAGCTTTGCCGAGCGCCGCGCCGAGATTGTGAAGCAGCTGAATGCCGCGGCCGTGAAAGTGGGTGGGGGCGTCAAGGCCATTGAAGATGAAGCATTGCTAGACGAAGTGACGGCTTTGGTCGAGCGTCCCAATGTGCTCATTTGCGAATTTGAAAAACAGTTTCTGGAAGTGCCGCAGGAATGTTTGATTTTGACCATGAAGGCCAACCAAAAATATTTCCCGCTGCTCACAGCGCAAGGCAAGCTCACGCATCAGTTTTTGGTCGTGAGCAACATTACGCCGGTAGATGCCAGTGCCGTCATTGGTGGCAACGAACGCGTGGTGCGTCCGCGTTTGGCCGATGCCAAATTTTTCTTCGACCAAGACCGCAAGAAAACCTTGGCCTCGCGCGTTGAAGGCTTGAACAAAGTGATTTATCACAACAAGCTGGGCACACAAGGCGAGCGCATGGCGCGTGT
>CANKOT010000090.1 GCA_947484245.1 Comamonadaceae bacterium | reverse complement strand
TATGTCACAAAACGCGCCCTTGAACGAAAGACAGCACGTCCTTGCATTTTCGAAATTGAATTGCCTGCAGGTGCACACCTTCGAATGGGCAAGCCCCGCATGGAAGGTCCCCAGTTGGAAGGTCATGCAACCACCCATTCACTTCAAGCTTTCTTGCCCAGCAAAACGATTACGGGCGATCGGGCCTTGAACGAATGGATTGTGGAAGCACCCGTTGGTACCGTCCTTAATTTGACAGCGCATGCCGCAAGGGCTGGTACTGTCAGAACCTCACTGACCTTGAAATAATTTATTTCAAACCGAGCAAACGCACTGCGTTGTCTTTCAAAATCCCGGGCATCACCTCGGGTTTGAAACCGGCTACTTCAAAATCCTTCATCCACCGCTCAGGTGTGATGAGGGGGTAATCGCTACCAAACAAAATGCGATCTTTCAAAAGAGTATTGGCATACTGAATCAATTGCTTCGGAAAGTACTTCGGGCTCCAACCCGACAAATCGATCCAAACGTTGGGCTTGTGCGTGGCCACACTGAGCGCCTCGTCTTGCCAAGGAAAGCTGGGGTGAGCCATCACAATTTGCATATCGGGAAAATCAATGGCCACATCGTCTAAGTGCATGGGGTTGCTGTAGGCCAAACGCAAACCGCCACCGCAGCGCATGCCAGAACCAATGCCACTGTGACCTGTGTGAAAAATGGCGGGCAACTTGTGCTCGTTGATCACCTCGTAAATGGGCCAAGCCATTTTGTCGTAGGGGTGATAGCCCTGAACCGTGGGGTGAAACTTGAAGCCTTTGATGTCCTCTTCTTTGATCAAGCGTTCGGCTTCGCGCGCGCCCATCTTGCCCTTGTGCGGATCAATGCTGCCAAAGGCAATCATCATGTCACTGTTGTCGCGCGCAGCTTTGGCAATTTCTTCGTTGGGAATGCGACGGCGGCCTAATTGTGATTCGCTGTCGACAGTGAACATGACCAAGCCGATTTTTCGTTCGCGGTAATAAGCCACTGTTTCGTCAATGGTAGGGCGCCGATTGCTGCCAAAAAACTTGTCGGCCGCGCGGTCGTATTCCTCGCCGTAATTGTCGAAAGGATTCCAGCAACTCACTTCGGCATGCGTATGAATGTCAATGGCAATCAGGTCTTGGTGGTTCATAAATACTTTCAGAAATTCGGGAAAACCCTGTGTTTAATGCTTTCACATGGCAAGACACTATAGTTATTGATAATAACCTTTTTGACAATCTCTTGCATGTTCGCAAGCTTGATTCAACCCCCTCCATCATGACTCAAAATTTTCATCCATTGCTACAGCGCGCAGAATCCAACGGCATCCACTTTGAGATGAAGGGGGCCGTGGCCTTGGTGCGCTTAAGCCGCCCCACCAAACGCAATGCCCTGAACGATGGCTTGATTGAAGCACTGCGCGATGTCTTCCAAAACCTGCCCGAAGAAGCCAAGTCAGCCGTTGTCTATGGTGAAGGCGACCATTTCTGCGCAGGCCTAGATTTGTCAGAATTGAAAGACCGCGATGCAGGTCAAGGCGTGCACCACTCTCGCGGCTGGCACGTAGCCTTAGATGCTGTTCAATTGGGCCGTGTCCCTGTCGTTGCTGCCCTGCACGGCGCGGTGGTGGGTGGTGGTTTAGAGTTGGCCAGTGCTTGCCACATTCGCGTGGCAGATGACAGCGCCTTCTATGCACTGCCAGAAGGCACGCGCGGAATTTTTGTGGGTGGTGGTGGTTCAGTTCGCATTCCCAAACTCATTGGTGTGGCCCGCATGACCGACATGATGTTGACTGGCCGTGTTTACAACGCAGTTGATGGTGAGCGCATCGGTCTGGCACAGTACCACGTCCCGACAGGCACTGCTTTGGAAAAAGCATTGGACTTGGCGCAACGCATTGCCACCAACGCCCCCTTGACCAACTATGCCTTGATGCACGCCCTGCCCCGAATTGCCGAACAGCCAGCAGATCACGGCTACCTCACAGAGGCCCTTATCTCCTCCATTGCACAAGCCGCACCTGAAGCCAAAGCGCGCGTCAGGGCATTTTTAGAAGGCAAGGCCGCCAAAGTTCAAAAGAGCTGATCGGAGAACAGTATGAGCTCACCTCAATTTAGACCCCTTCGTTTTGGCGTGACACGTGTCACTTTAAAAGACGGTGTGCCTGGCACGCACTACCTTCAAGCGGATCAAGAATTACAAGCTTATCCAGATCGCATGACCGATCGCCTGCAACACTGGGCACACCACAAACCCGATCAAACGCTGTTTGCACGCCGCGTCAAATTGGCCGATGGCACGATGGGTGATTGGCAACATGTGACATTTGCACAAGCTTGGCACACCGCACGCAACATTGCACAAGGCTTGATCAACCGCGGTTTGAACGCAGACCGCCCCGTGGTGATCTTGAGTGAAAACAGCTTGGAGCATGCCTTGTTGGCATTGGGTTGCATGGTGGCAGGTGTGCCATTTGTGCCCACCTCACCGCCCTACTCGCTCATCAGCCAAGACTACGACAAACTCAAGCATGTGCTTCGCACAGTGACACCCGGCATGGTGTTTGCAAGTGATACACGCTATGCCAAAGCCATTGCCGCAACAGTTTCCAATGACATGGAAATTGTCATGAACGAAGGTGGCGTCGAAGGCAAACAAGTGACCAACTTCGAAGCCTTGTGTCAAACACCTGCCACTGGGCAAGTGGATGCAGCCATTGCTGCAACAGGCCCCGACACCATTGTGAAATTTTTGTTCACCAGCGGCTCCACCAAGCTACCCAAAGCTGTCATCAACACACAGCGCTTATGGTGTGCCAACCAACAACAAATGGCCCAGTCCATGCCGGTATTAGCTGAAGAACCCTTGGTCTTGGTCGATTGGTTGCCCTGGAACCACACCTTTGGTGGCAATCACAACTTTGGCATGGTGGTGTTTCATGGCGGTACGCTTTACGTCGACGACGGCAAACCAACACCGGCGCTCATGCACGAAACATTGCGCAACCTGCGCGAAATTGCCCCCACGGTTTACTTCAATGTACCGACGGGTTTTGAAGCCATTGCACTGGCCATGAAAACGGACGACCAGTTGCGCAAAAATTTGTTGTCACGCGTGCAAATGTTTTTCTACGCTGGCGCCGCATTGGCGCAACCCATTTGGGACAGCTTGTACGAATCGCAAGAGCGCGAAATTGGCGAACGCATTGTGATGGGCACCGGCCTTGGCATGACCGAGTCTGGCCCCTTTGGCATTTTTGTCACCAACCCCCACGTCAACGCTGGCGACTTAGGCGTCCCTACGCCCGGCTTAGAACTCAAGCTGGTCGACATGAGCGGCAAAACTGAAGTGCGTTACCGTGGCCCCAACATCACCTCAGGCTACTGGCGCAATGCCGAAGAAACAAAATCCTCCTTTGACGACGAAGGTTTCTTTTGTACCGGCGATGCCGTCAAATGGATTGATGAAACCGATGTGCACTTGGGCTTGAAGTTCGACGGCCGCATTGCTGAAGATTTTAAATTGGCAACAGGTACGTTTGTGAGTGTGGGCCCCTTGCGCGGCAAGATCATTGCAGCCGGTGCGCCCTACATTCAAGACGTGGTGCTAACTGGCATCAACTTGAAAGAAGTGGGCGCCATGGTGTTTTCAACACCTGCAGTCCGTGCGCTAAGCAGCCTTTCGGCCGATGCGCCTTTGTCCGACATTTTGAGTAGCGAGCCCGTCTTGGCGAAGTTCCAAACCATCCTCAATGATTTGGCAAAAAACGCCACGGGCAGTGCCAACCGCATTGCGCGCATGTGCTTGTTGTCCGAGCCGCCCACCATCGACAAGGGCGAGATTACCGACAAAGGCTCCATCAATCAGCGCGCTGTGTTGTCGCATCGCGCCGACACCGTGGCTGCTTTGCATGAAGAGCGTTTGCACTTCATTTTGAAGCCCACAGTTTAAATTAGAAAGTTTCATCATGAACATTCAAGGCATGAGCGCATTAGTCACCGGCGGTGGCTCTGGACTGGGCGAAGCAACGGCCCGTGAATTGGCCCGTCTGGGCGCCAAAGTGGCCGTCCTCGATTTGAACCTCGAAAATGCCCAAAAGGTGGCAGCAGACATTGGCGGTATTGCCGTGCAATGTGATGTGACCAACGCAGCCAGCATGGAAAATGCCGTGGCCGAAGCCGCAAGGGCTCATGGTGGCGCGCGCATCTTGATGCAGATTGCTGGCATTGGCACGGCCAAGCGCATCGTGGGCAAAGACGGCAACCCTGCGCCATTGGAAGACTTCGCCAAAGTGGTCAACGTCAATTTGATTGGCACCTACAACGCAGCCCGTGTGTTTGCAGCAGCCTGCGCTAAGCTCGATCCTATGGAAGATGGCGAACGCGGCGCCATGGTGTTCACGGCTTCAGTGGCCGCCTTTGATGGCCAAGTAGGTCAACAAGCCTATAGTGCTTCCAAGGCAGGCGTGGCGGGCATGACCTTGCCCATGGCCCGCGACTTGGCGCAACACGGCATTCGAGTTTGCACCATTGCCCCTGGCATCTTTGCGACGCCTTTGTTGAAGACATTGCCAGAACCTGTGCAAGCGTCCTTAGCCGCCAGCATCCCCTTTCCTTCACGCCTTGGCAAACCAGAAGAGTTCGCACAATTGGCAGCTCAAATAGTGAGCAACGGCCATCTGAATGGCGAAGTCATTCGCTTGGACGGTGCATTGCGCATGGCCCCGCGTTAAGTACGGCACGAAAGTTCAATATGAGCAAAACAGTTGTTTACGAAGTTCAAGTGATGTTTGGTGACTGCGACCCGGCAGGCATCGTTTTCTTTCCTAACTTCTCCAAATGGATGGACGCGTCGTCTTTGAACTTCTTTGTGAAGTGTGGCGTACAACCTTGGCGAGAGTTGGTCAAAACCACCGGCATCATTGGCACGCCTTTGTTAGAGATCAACACCAAGTTCGGTCGTCCTGCCACCTACGGCGAAACACTCCAAATTCACACCAGTGTGCAAGAGTGGCGCAACAAAACTTTTATCCACAAGCACGTGGTGATGCGCGGCGACACCGTGTTGTGCGAAGGTACAGAGGTGCGTGCCTTTTGCATCAAGCATCCTGACAATCCAGACCGCATCAAAGCCATTCCCGTTCCGGCCGACATCAAAGCACTTTGCAGTTGATCAACCGCAAATTCAAGAAATGCGCAGTCACATCATCGAGACGCAATGCGAAGCCAATTAAAAACACCTATAGCTTCTGTCGATAAAGTCGACACCAGTTACCTAGAAACCTTGATTGGTTACAACGCGCGGCGCGCGGCATTGGCCGTCATTACTCAATTTTTGGAGCGCATGGCGGTCTATGACCTAAAGCCTGTTGATTTTTCGGTCATGTCTGTGATCGTGCACAACCCAGGCGTCACCTCGCGTCAACTGTGTGCTGCGCTCAACATCTTGCCGCCCAATTTGGTGGGCTTGGTGCAATCGCTTGAGTCTCGTGGTTTGCTTGAAAGACTGCCACACCCCCATGACGGGAGAGCCATGGGTTTACACCCCACTGAAAAAGGACATCAGCTCATGCTAAAGGCGGAAGCAACTGCTTCTGAGCTAGAAACGCGCATTGGGTCTAAACTCTCATCCAACCAGGTTCAAACCTTGGTGACCTTGCTGCAAAAAATCTACCTCTAAGGTCACCGATTCAATGGGCCTCAAGAGACATACTTAGGGAGACTCGGTCTTGTCACATTCAAGCTTTCCTTCATTGGCAGAAACATTGCCCGTTGATACAAGCAACGCCGTGCTCATCGGTCGTATTTGGGTGCCTGGTCAGGGCCCCTACCTTGTCAAGATCAACGCCACCGAAACCATCGACTTGTCGGGCTTGGCACTGACCAGCAGCGATTTGATGGAACTAGACAAGCTTGCAGCACGTGTCAATCAGCACCGAGGTCAATCTTGGTCTACTGAGGCACTGTGGCAAAACACTGACCCTCAACATCGCAACGAACAACAAGCATGGTTCCTCGCCCCCACCGACTTGCAAGCCATCAAAGCGGCAGGCGTCACATTTGTGGCCAGCATGCTAGAACGCGTGATTGAAGAGCAAGCGCGGGGCGATGCTGCCAAAGCTGAGAGCGTTCGCAAAGCGGTGATTGACGTCATGGGCGATAACTTGCGCAACATCAAGCCAGGCTCTGAACAAGCCATGAGGCTCAAGGACGTATTGGTCGCACAAGGTGTATGGTCTCAATACTTGGAGGTGGGCATTGGTCCCGATGCCGAAATTTTTACCAAGTCACAAGCCATGAGCGCTGTTGGCTCTGGTTTTGACGTGGGCTTGCACCCTGGCAGTTCTTGGAACAATCCCGAACCCGAAATTGTGTTGATCATCAATTCCAAAGGTCATGTGGTTGGCGCTGCCATGGGCAACGATGTCAACCTTCGCGACTTTGAAGGTAGAAGCGCCCTGCTCTTGGGCAAAGCCAAGGACAACAATGCAAGCTGTGCCATTGGCCCCTTTATTCGCTTGTTTGATGGCCAATACACCATCGACAGCGTACGAAATACCGACCTCAGCATGGCGGTGCATGGACCCGAAGGCTTTGTGATGCAGGGCAGCAGTTCTCTGAGCCAAATCAGCCGCGACCCATTAGATTTGGCGGCACAAGCCATTGGCCCTTACCACCAGTACCCCGACGGCCTGGTGCTGTTTCTAGGCACCATGTTTGCCCCAACCCAAGACCGACATGGCCCGGGCCAAGGCTTTACCCACGTGGTTGGCGATACCGTGGCCATCACCACACCGCAATTGGGCACGCTCTTCAACCGCGTGACCACCTCGGACCAAGCTCCGGCATGGACTTACGGTATCAGGGCCCTCATGCAGGACTTGGCCAAGCGTTCATCTCACTGAGCTCCGAGTACTGATCACCAAGTCCTGAGCAAACGCCTAAGCACTGGCATAATTCAAGCATTGGCCGGTCTCGCACCGGCCTTTCTATGACTTTTTTCTAGGACACACCATGAACACCACAGCCACAGGCCTGCAATACGAAGACACCGTGGTCGGCGACGGCGCCGAAGCCACCAAAGGCCAAACAGTCACCGTGCATTACACCGGATGGCTGTACGAAGACGACGAGCAAGGCGCTAAATTTGACTCTAGCAAAGACCGCCGCGACCCCTTCCAATTCGTTTTGGGCGCAGGCATGGTCATTCGCGGCTGGGACGAAGGCGTGGCAGGCATGAAAATCGGTGGCGCACGCACCCTGATCATCCCTGCCGAATTAGGCTACGGCGCTCGCGGCGCTGGCGGCGTGATTCCCCCTAACGCCACGCTGAAGTTTGACGTCGAGTTACTCGATCTGTCTTGATGGCCACCAAGACTTTGAAGCGCAAGCGCTAAAAGGTCTTGAAATCTTTCAAAACGCCCCCAAGTCTGGGGCGTTGTCATTTATTGCGGATGCATTTCATGTCTGATTCCAGCTCACAAAACACCCCAAACCAAAGCCAAAACCCAGATGCCCCCAATGTCATGCCTGCGGCCGAAGCCTTGGCCGCAGCCGCAGCCGCCATGGGACACAATGGCCATGCAGATACAACGGCAGCCAGCTTAGATCCTCTGAGCGACGCACAAGCTGAACTGGCCAATGTGAAGGCCCAAAACGCCACAATGGCAGACCAATACCTTCGCGCCCAAGCCGATGTGCAAAACGCCCGTCGCCGCGCCGATGAAGAAATTTCCAAAGCTCGCAAGTTTGCGGTAGAAGGTTTTGCCGACAGCCTGCTGCCCGTGTTGGACAGTTTGGAAGCCGGTTTGGCCATCCAAAACGTCACGCCCGAGCAACTTCGCGAAGGCGCAGAAGCCACGCTTCGCCAATTGAAAAGCGCCCTCGAGCGCAACAAGGTGATTGAAATCAACCCTGCCGCTGGCACCAAGTTTGACCCCCACCATCACCAGGCCATCAGTGTGGTCCCTGCCGAGCAGGAAGCCAATACGGTCGTCACCGTTTTGCAAAAAGGCTACCTCATTGCAGATCGCGTATTGCGCCCGGCTTTGGTCACGGTCACAGCCCCTAAATAAAAACCTTTAGAAGTAGAAAACAGCCTCTTTCAGCCCAAAACAGGGCAAAAAGATGCAAATTCAGCCATTTCGGACTTGAAATTGCCCCAACTGCCCCTACTTCTGTTTCATTCAAGCATTTTTTAGATTACCGGAGAAGAACATGGGAAGAATCATTGGCATTGACTTGGGCACCACCAACTCGTGTGTGGCCATCATGGAAGGCAACACCACCAAGGTGATTGAAAACGCCGAAGGCGCTCGCACCACACCTTCCATCATTGCTTACCAAGAAGATGGCGAAATTTTGGTTGGCGCGTCCGCCAAGCGTCAGGCTGTTACCAACCCCCGCAACACGCTGTATGCCGTGAAGCGCCTGATTGGCCGCAAGTTTGCAGAAAAAGAAGTTCAAAAAGACAT
>CANKOT010000089.1 GCA_947484245.1 Comamonadaceae bacterium | reverse complement strand
GCGAAACTCTTAATGCCGGATATCCGACAGCCCAAAGAATTAAAGTTCTTTTCAAAGAGTTCGATTGCAAGAGCCGTGCCATGCTTTTCTTGCCGTTTTTCGATGGATTTTTGACGGGGCCGGAGGCCGCGTTGCAAGGCGGAATGCGGGTTAGCAGGTAACCCGTGCCTGATGCTTCAGAGAAATGAGAAGCGGCAAACCCTTGCCGCTTTGCTTAACGCAGCCAGACTTTGGGTGCTTCCAAGGCGTCGTAATCGGCGGCTTTTTGAACTTGCAGTCGAATGCGTGCTGCCGAATTGGCGTTGGCATCGGGTGTCGTCGTCGGATTCAACGCATTGTGAATGGCGTTGCTGACGGCGTTGGCGCCAACGGTGTGGGCATTGGCACCTGTTGAATGCGAGCGGAAATTTTTGTAGCCCAAACGATCTGCAGCATTTTGGACCAAGCCTTGTGTAATGGAGGTACGTGTCATAGGCGCTTGTGGATCGCGCCCTTCATACAAGTACTTGGCTTGTTTGCCTGGAATGCCTAAGGGTTCTTCAGGCCGTTTTTCACTGCGAGCTGCTGGTTGAAGAACGGCTAAATAAAGTTCATCCAAAGGCACTGGGCCTTCTTTTTTCAGACCCACTTTGTCGAAGTAGGTGTCAACCAAGTGCAGCTGCTGGTAAACGCTGAGGCCTAAGATGGATTTTGGCGATTGGCCAAACCCCACTTCAGCTGCGCCCCTAGCCGGGCCGTCGCAAAACTGAATGATGCCGTGGCACCTTGCGTTGGTGGCCTGCGGGTTCATGCCATCGCTTTCCATCAAAGTCAGGCGGGCAAAATCGTCTGGCGCAAAATTGTGTTTGTTGGCAACTTGCAAAACTTTGTTGTAAACGTCTTGCTTTTCCACCTTGGGAATAAAGCCTCTGGTAACGGCTCTGTCCAGTGTTTGGCTCAAAACTGGGTGAGTCACAGCGTTGATGTAGTTGCCTTTTTGTAAAGCTTGTGTGGGGCGGCTGGCTGTGACTGTGACGGTGTCTAGCTTGTTGTTGGCCTTGGCTTGGTTTGCCAGATTGGCTTGATTCGCTAGATTAGCAGGGGGCTGAGCCAAGTTTTGTGCTTGATTTTGAGGCTGAGTTTGACCTGCTTGCCATTGGCTCAACATGTTTTGGAGTTGAATCTTTTGGCCAGGGAAAATGGCATTGGGGTTTTGAATACCGCTGTCTGACGCCAAAGTTTGCGCCCATCTGAATTCTTCGGATGCCGAAAGCTTGACACCTTGACGCTGGGCTTGATCTTTGACAATGCCAGTCAGTGTGTCACCCGATTGAATGACCTTGACTTGAGCGGGCTGCGTTTGTTGCACTTGGTCTAAGGCTTTTGCAAAGCCAGGACGCGACAAAGCCGCCACGGTAGTGGGCGTACTCCCCAAAGGGGCATTGGGTAAATTGTTTTCAATTCTCATGATGATGTGGCATCTTTATTGCATGAACTCCGCTATGTTCAAACCAAGTGTCAAAACATCTACACCTGCCCAAGGCTTGATGCAAATCCTGTGCCTGACGGTTTTTTGGCTGTCTGCTCTGGCATTGCCTTCAGGAGCCATGGCGCAAGCCAACTCAGCCGCTGAGTCTATGGGTTTGCAAGTGCGTCAATGGATGGCCCAAACCCATGGTGTGAAAGAGCAGGAAGTTGTCATTGCACCTTTGGATAATCGCTTAAAAATTCAAGGCTGTCAAAAATCCTTGAACGTCGATCACCCATTTGCTTCCAAAGAAGCGGTCCGTGTTCGTTGTCCAGACCCTGTTTGGCAACTGTATTTACAAGTCACGATGCCAGTTGCCCGCACCAATACGCCGCCAGTTGCTGGCACGTCGGGTGTTCAAAACCAAGTGGCAGCTCAAAATTCTGGCGCCCCTCAGAATATCAATAGCCCCCCCAATGTCGCTAAAACCATCGTGGTTGCCAGACGTTTGTTGCAAAGAGGCGTCATTTTGCAGCCAGACATGCTGGAAGAAGTTCAAGCTTCGCCCGGAAATGTCGATACTCAGTTACTCAGTTCATTGAAAGATGCCCAACAAGCCGAACTCACCAGAGATATCACGGCCGGACAAGCATTGAGGGTGTCTGATATTCGCCGTGCCGTCATGGTCAAGCAAGGCCAATCGGTGATGTTGTCAATTGGCAACAAGTCTGAATTTCAGATTTCAATCCGCATGGAAGCCATGCAAGATGGGCGGCTTGGAGATCAAGTGAAGCTGAAAAACCCAGAGACAGGTCGGCAAGTCTCGGGTGTCGTAACCGGCCTCAACACGGCAAAAGGCTTGTGAAATGCAAAAAATATGCAGTTTTTGCCATTTAAGCCTCAAATTTTTTATAAAAATGATTCAAGTTCTAGAATCTACTGCCGATACTGAGCATGTCCAACCTTCTTTTGTGGGTTGATGTGAGAAGAAAACAGAAAGTGAGCTAGGTATGACCGATGCAATTTCAAACTATGGACAGCGCGCCCAGTCGGACGCGTCGTTGCGCAGCGCATTGGACAAAACCAACCGCAAAAGCGGCTCAAAAGACAGCGTGGCTCCTGAATCGTCAGCGCCTGCTACTTCCAGTGCCAAAGCACCCGGCTCCGATGAGTTGCATTTGAGCAACGTGGCCACGCGTGCTATGGCAGAGCCTGATTTTGATCGCGCAAAGGTTGAGTCCATCAAGCAAGCAATTCAAGATGGTCAATATCCATTGAACCCTCGCAAAATTGCTGAAAGCTTCCATGCCATCGAGCAAATGATTCGTGAGTGAGCGTGCACTTTCAGTGACAGACCAGCTGGTCCAGCTGTTGGCTTTAGAGTTTGAAGCACTCAAGAGCCAAGATCTGGACCGGTTTGAGTCTTTGCAAGCTGGTAAAAATGACCTGTTGGCAGAACTCGCGGGCCTTTGCCCCTCTGCTGAAGATCTGCAAAACCTCCCTGAATGGGACAAGCTGCGTGAATCGCTCATTGAATGTCGCGACATGCACAGGCGCAACGCCGTTCTGATTGAACGCAAACTAGACACCATTCGAGGTGCTTTGCACAGCCTGCGTGCTGGTGATTCTGGTAGCCCTGTAGAGGTCTATGACCGTTTGGGTCAAGTGGCACGCTTCAGCCGCGGCCGAGGTTACCAAGAAGTTTGAGCTTTAACCGCTCACCTCTTCCAGAGGTGGTACCAAAGGATCCAATGGATCGGAAGCGGTTTTTTCATCGCCTGGGCGCATGCCCTTCAGCCAATACACCCAAGACAAGACCACAGCCACTGCGGTGTAAAGCTCTTGCGGAATTTCTTGATCGACATCTAAACGGCTTAGCAAAGCCAGCAGTTGCGGGTCTTCGGAAATGAACACGCCTTGTTTGCGCGCTTCATCGATCATGCGCATGGCCAAATCGTCGTCACCTTTGGCGGTGACCACGGGTATGGGATTCTTGCCATACGCAAGTGAAACAGCCTGACGCATGTACTTGCTCATGCTGATACATCCACCACCAAACCCCGGCCTGAGGGTGTCCAGTCGCTGACCTCCGTGGGCCGTGCGCCATGGACCACGTTGAACGTGCGCATGTTGAGGCCCGCTTCGCGCAACTCATCGCCAAGCAAGTAAGAGCGCGATCGGGCTTGCGCCACAACGGCTTCGTTTTCAGCCCACATGGTGAGCTCAATTTGTTGAGCGTTCATGAGCTGTGTCTTGAGCCAAACAGGACCGAGGTCTTCAGTTTTGGAATGCACATTGATGGTCAGCACGGGCTGCTCACCTTCTTGACGCGGACCGCGCCTGACTGTGAGCTCTATGGGGTTTGAGTCAGCAAACGGCAAGGTCATGCTGAACAAGACTTCTTGCTGCGCTTGGGCTTGCACGGCTTTGACCTGGTTGGCTTCGATGTCGTCGACTGCCTTGGTGAGTTTTTCCACCAGGCTCGTATCGGTTTCTTCGTCAGTGCCATTCAGGTTAATTTCAGCAATGAGTTTTCGCAGCAACTGTTTGGTGTCAAGTGCCGGTGCTTGCATGCCTCTGGCCAACCAAACCTCAGAGCCCATGGCGCCCATCATGGCTTGCCTTAGCACGCCGGGTGTGAGCTGTGACATGGACAGTTGCAAACCGCGCCATTGCGCCTGTAAATCGGGGCGTTGAACTTTGCTTAACAAGTCATCGAGCGTGCCTGGCTTTAAAAGTTGGGGCAGCACTGAGTTGACATCGGGCCTGTAAAGCAAAGAGGCAATGCGCGGTACAACGGGCTGTGAGTTGATGGGAACCAAAACCCCAGCTTGTACTCTGAGCCAAATGGACTCACCGACTTGAGAGGCTAGCAGGCCCGGTGCTGGCAAGCTTCGGCCTTGCAACATGAGCATGGGTTGATCTTGCTGTAGCCTGACGGAAGCTTGAACCACTTGCCCTTCTTTTAACCCCAATTCTGCGGCAGTGTTGGCCTGTAAAGGCGGCAACTTACCTTCTAGATAAATGGTGGGGATTCGGCCGGGCGCAACAAGCGCGTCGGCCCCAGAAATCAAGGGAACCGGACCCAGGGCTTGCGAACAGCATTGTCGCTAGCGGAGGGGCCGGAGTCTAAACTTTTTGCGGTGGGGGGAGGCGCGATTGCTGCCAACAACGTGCTAGCGACTTGGGCATGATCAGGCACGACAAGGCTGGTACCTGCTTTCACGCGCTGTTGTGGATTGCCGGTAATGATTTTAGGATTTGCATCTTGCAATGCTTTCCTTAACGCCGAAGTGGCGATGGGACTGTTGGGGTAAAACTTTTGGACGAGCTTGTCTACCGCGGTGCTTTGGCTCACAACGAAAAGAACGACCGGTGCAGCTTCTGGTTTATCGGCACTGGCATCTGCAGCGCGACTTGGAGTGGCCATGAAGCACGACATGGCGGCCACTAACAACCAAGATGCGGCTGTTGTGGTGTGGCATAAATGCATGCGTGTGAAATTGTTCATGGCAAACTCAAGTGTATCAATAGGGTGTCAAATTGTAGTTGGCGTTTGCACCTACAGTGGCTTTGGCTGGTCGTTTAGTCGGGGCAGTTTTGTTGGAGCTTGGAGCAACAGATGGCTCTTTAATCAGGGTGTCCGTGGGCCAAGCGCGCCAATCGGGTTGTGCTGCTTGGGCGGGACCGGCAAGGATCACCAGTTGCGAGTTGTATGGCGTGACAGATTGAACTTGGGCCAACAGAGTTTGAGGCGCGCCTTCTTTGCCCATCAATTCGCCAGGGAATCGAACAGGGCTAGCCACCAACCACTCATCCCCTTTTCGAACACCTGCCACAGCACCCGCGTTGATCTGAACTTGCTGTGGGTACACAGCCGTCACACTGGGGTTGATGCTCTGGCAAGAAAGCCACTGCTCAGCTTTGTCGCGCCATGTTTGAAGTTGGTCTTGAACGCTTAACAAACTGTCTGTACTGACTTTTGGCGCAGACCAAGCTGGGCGATCCATGCTGATGTTGAGACTGATGCTTTCTTCAAACTTTTCAGACTGAGATTCAGTACCCACAATTTGAAAATCTAAAGTCAAAACCAAATTATTCCCGGAATAGCCCATGAGCCCCTCAAAACCATTGCCAGGCAAAGCTTCAGTTCGGATTTTCAAAGTTGCTTCCCATGGAAACTTTTGCGGACGATTGCCAATCAGGGCACGTTCGTAGCTTGTCATGGTTTTCGACATGGAGGCTTCGGGTAAATTATTCACAGCGCGCCAAGTGCGAGCGTTACCGAAAGCACTGGGCTGGTCGACCCATTGTGCTTGCAATTGCGGCAGCAAGCTTTGAAGCAGAACGTTGTTGACCAGTGGGTCAATTTCCAATGACAAGCCCATGACATGGTTCATGCGCGTTGCAACAGGTGATTGGCAAACTTCGGCCTGGCTTGAATTGCCTTGAGGCGATAGTTCTTTGGCGTAATCGGCGGCCTTGGTCATCAGCTTGTTGAACTTTTGTACGGCACCTTTGAATCCAGTCTCTTTGACAGGCTCTTGTTTGGCTGGGCCGGATGCAACTTTTTGATAATTGCCATTGGGTATTTGTAGTCGAGCTTTGGCTGTGCCAGTTTCATCTCGATCGAAACCCACAACATGGACACCCGTAACTTCCAAGCTATTTTTGAAAGTGCTGTTTTCCCGCAAACTCCCTTGTCGATCAACCCATGTGGTGGTTGAAACACGGGTTGGCGTTTTCAAAGAGGCGTCTACTAGACTTTGCCGAATTGCGTCCAAACGTTCTTGCGCAGTCAATGGACCCTGAGCAGCAGGCACTGAGTTTGATTGGTTTTGTGCGCTCGCTTGCAAACACACCAGCCCTGACCACAAGGCCAGACTGACAGCGCAAAGTTGAAAAGTGCTTGCAGGCTTTTTCATGATCAACGACCTCGTGCTGCCATCTGGCCCATGAACAGAATGCGCAAGTCTTGGACGACGTCACGGTCCAAGGACAATGTGGTTTCATAGGTTTCGTCACCCACTGGGGTGATGCTGACCAAACGTGCGCCATAAATGACACCTTCTACTTTGGCGCGAAAAGTGTCATTGGTGACAACCATGTCGGCGACCGTAGAACTGGCATCCAGCTGCTGACCGTAAACCTGCTCTGTGAGGTTGCGATAGGCATCTAACTTGGAAGCACGAATGGCCATCAAGCGCTGTTGTGCTGGATTCTTGTGATTTTGGACAGCCACAACGGCGTAACCCGTTGCAGTAATTGTTTCTCGCTTTTCAATCAAGGGAGTCGACAACGCGGTCGCATCTTTGGGCGAAGATTTGGTTGGCATTGCCAAGTTGATGGATTTGCAGCCAGTCAGGGCTGTCAAGCCAATCGTCAGGCCAAAGGCAAAGCAAGCAGAGGTCAAGCGGTTCATATGAGTTCCTTGTTAGAGGTGGGACTTGAAGTCCTTCACCCTCTGATTCGGCATCAACTTGAGAAGCTTGAGGGAGTCTGTCAGCGCTTGTTGTGAAAATGAGAAGCGTTATGACGGTTTTCCGACGTTTATGCCATTTTTAACGATTTCTGCAATACATTGGTGTCTTGAGACATTTCATGATTATTCTTTCGACCCAACATGGCTAAAAAGAGCCTATCCAAAGCCTTTATTGGCGCCAGTGCTGGCGCCGAGGCCATTCGCCACCTAATTGAACGAGTTGCCTCTTCCACGGCCACCGTTTTGATTACGGGGGAAAGTGGCACGGGCAAAGAGTTGGTCGCCAGAGCTTTGCACGATCAATCTGACCGAAGTGGCGGAAATTTTGTACCTATCAATTGCGCCGCGATACCCAAAGATTTGTTAGAAAGCGAGTTGTTTGGTCATCGCAAGGGGGCCTTCACAGGGGCCATGGCCGACCGAATCGGCAGGTTTGAATTGGCCCATGGCGGCACCATCTTCTTGGACGAAATTGGAGACTTGTCTTTGGACATGCAAGTCAAACTGCTTCGTGTCTTGCAAGAGCGAACCGTGGATCCGGTGGGCGGCTTGAAATCGGTCGATGTGGATGTGCGAGTTGTGGCAGCCACACACCGAGATTTAGAAGCAGAAATTGAGGCCGGACGGTTTAGAGAAGACTTGTACTACCGACTCAATGTGTTGCCATTGAATACCCCCGCGTTGCGTCAACGGGCCCAAGATGTGCCTGCTTTGCTGGCCCATTTCGCAGATCATTTTGCTGACAAGGGTCAAACGCCCATCACTTTCGCAGCAGACTTCATCGAAGCGTTAAAAGACTATGCTTGGCCAGGCAATGTTCGTGAATTGTCCAATTTGGTTGACCGGTTCAATACCCTGTTCAGTGGCCAACTTTTAAGTTTGTCGACCGTGCCCTCTTCATTGTTGCCCAAGGGCTTGCGCAAGCTTCAGGCGGAACGTGTGAGTACACCCATCGTTGATTCACTTGAAATCGTGGCACCCTTGAATGCCAAAGATTCGCACCACAGTGCCAATGCAGAAGTGATGAACCCCTTTGCCAATCCTGCGCCCCCTTTGGCAATGGATTTGCACAATGAAGTGGAAGACATCATCATGTTGGCTCAGGGGCTACCTAGCTTGCCGCCAGAAGGACTTTCTTTGAAAGACCGATTGGCAGACATTGAGCGAGACCTCATTGTGCAAGCCTTGAACAGAACCGATGGCAATGTGTCTCAAACGGCACGCCTGCTTAATTTGCAGCGCACCACCTTGATTGAGAAACTGAACAAATACGATTTGCGCCAAGGTACTTTGCCCGTCGCCAATTTCGATTCTGAAAAAGACGCAGCTTAGTTCAGAGTTAAAGACTCAAGGTTTTGAACTCAAGACACCACCTGCGCCCGCAGGTGTCGTTTCTTGCTGAGACCGCGGGTATTGAACCATGCGCTCTTTTTGTTTGACAGCTGCAATGGCTGCGGCATTGGCTGCAT
Source organism: Comamonadaceae bacterium (assembly GCA_947484245.1). The sequence continues at coordinate 301 of CANKOT010000089.1, read as the reverse complement.
TGTTCGCAGCAGAGGCTTGAGAAGCCGCTTTGGCCGCGAACATGTTGTCTGCAGCCTGACGCTCTTTTTGCAGGCTGGCCAATATTTCCATTTCTTTCTTGAAACCACCTGTTTCACCCACTGCACCTTTTAAACCCGTCACTTGACTTGCCAGTGCATTCATGGCTCTTGATTGCTGAACAAAACGGCCTTCTAAAGACTTCACCTGATCGGCCAAGACTTGGCCCTTTTCGCCCACTTGCTGGGCTGTTCTTTCAGGCACACTTTCTGACTTTTTAATGGCATCAGCGAGGCGTGTTTC
>CANKOT010000088.1 GCA_947484245.1 Comamonadaceae bacterium | reverse complement strand
TCAAACTTTTACTGTAGTCTGAGAACAGTTTGCTTACATTGGTATTTTGTGCAATCACTTAAGTCTCCAGCAAACAAGATAAATTTTCTTAGTTCAATTTAGGATTTCAAATGTCCGAACAAATTTAATTTTTATTTCCAAATGTGTCATTTGAATGAACAGAAAATTAAATTTTTGAATGTCATCCAAATCTGACCCACCCAACGAGGGGTGGATTGAAGAGATTTCTTGTGTACTCTTTGTAATTACTTCAAATTAAAACTTTCGGGAGTGGCATTACTCCAATTGCGTTCTTGGTAGTTAATGAGTGACGCTATTTTGAACGCTAAATTGCTGGTTACCCATCCAGCGATTTCAGGACTCCATGCGACAGGATGACCCGCACTTTCGATTGTTTTGACCTCTAAATTTTTAAACTTTTTTTGAGAAAATTCTGCTATCTCACTATGGCACATTAGGCTAGAGGTGTTGTGCGATAGGCTAGGTCTTGGGCGATTTAACGTCACGTGAATAAGTACTTATTGCCGGAAATTCATTGGAAGATCGTCACCGGCGGTAGTCTTTTAATACTCAACAACTCTTAAGAAGCTCCAAGACCTCACCAGAGCATGAGTTGACACCGCTTCCGCCAAATACCCAAAAAACGCGCTTACAAAGCGCGTTTTTCATTCATGCATCAGCACCATGCATCTTTATCCCACAACGTTTTTGTAATCTGGACTTTGCAGAACGTGGTAATGATTTTGGCGCCTTGCCTCGTCCATGCGCATCCCTGAACGAATGGCAGCGCGCACAATGTTTTCCTTGCGCGTAATTTCCTCAGCATAGCCCAACACTTGCTCTTGCAAGGCTTGCGGAATCACTACCACCCCATCGGCATCACCTCGAAGTAAATCGCCTGGGTACACCGTCACACCCCCAATTTGCACAGGCACTTGCAAACCTGCCAATTGAATACGCCCCTTGCCGGTGCGCATCCAACTGCCTCGGCTGTAAATTGGATAGTTGAGCTCACTGCACAAAGCAACGTCACGGTTAATGCCGTCAATCACTGTGCCGGCCATTTTTCGCTGATGAGCCATCTCTGTCAGGATGTTTCCCCAGGTAGTCATGTGGTCATGGCCCCGGTTGTCGATCACGATCACACTGCCGGGTTCGACGTCGTCAATGAAGTCGCCCACATGGCCTTCCTCGCCATGGGCTGCAGGTCGGTAAAGCACGGTATAGGCATGGCCCGCCATTCGAAACTTCGGATCGCAAGCTTTGATTTGATAACACTGGCCCGCCACGCCAGATCGGTCGAGCGCGTCGCTTAAAGCGGCACAGTCAAGCGCCAAGGCACGCTGCACAAATGATGCAGAAGAATTTTGAGTGGTCATATCCAGATGATCTGTGAATAAAAAATCGATGTGAAAGTTCAAGTGGCTTAGTCGGCACGAATGTTGGCAGTCTTGATGACTTTGGACCAATACTGAATATCCTTGCGAACCACGGAATCAAGCTGAGCGGGGGGCATGTATCGAATTTCAACACCCGCTGTTTCAGCCGACTTGCGCACACTGGGCGACTCCATGGCCAGCTTCACAGCCTCGGTGAGTTTTTGCACTGTAGCGGGCGGCGTGCCCATGGGCGCAAAGAGGGCTACCCACGCTTCAAGCTCAAACCCTGGAAAACCTGCTTCGGCAGCTGTGGGAACATCTGGCATCAAGGGAATTCGCTTGCTGGCAGCCACTGCCAAGGGACGCATCTTGCCAGACTGCACAAAGCTGACCAATGATGGCGGTGTGGCCACGGTCATTTGCACATTGCCCGCCACGACATCCAACATGGCCGGGCCCGCGCCTCGGTATGGAATGTGGGTGATGAAAATATTGTTTTGCTGCTTGAACAATTCCACGCCCACGTGCGGCACCGAGCCGTTGCCCGATGTGGCGTAGTTGAGCTTGCCTGGATTGGCACGAGCCAAGTCGACGAATTCACGCAGGGTTTTGGCAGGAACGGAAGGATGAACGGCCATCACATGAGGCGATACAACCAACATACCCACGGGGGTGAAATCGCGCAGCGGGTCCCAAGTGAGGTTGGGAAACATAGAGGGATTGCCCACGTGAAACATGGAATACCCAACCAACAGGTTGTGGCCGTCCGGTGCCGACTTGGCGACAAAACTGGCCGCAATGTTGCCACTGGCGCCCGCTTTGTTGTCAATCACCACGGGCTGCCCCAAGGTTTGAGTCATTGGAGGCACCACCATGCGGGCCACGGTGTCCAGAATACCACCCGGGGGAACGGGCACGATCAAGTTGACTGGCCGGTTGGGAAAGCTTGTTTGACTGTGGGCAGCGCCAGACACAAACTGCAAACCCAATGCCATGACAAGCCCTAGCGTGGACACTATGCCGCCGGCTTTGCTGGCGTGTGTGACAAATTTTCTGAGTTGCATGTTGTTGTTTCCTGTAATTTGGAGGTTATTTGTCTGTGTATTGAGAAATACTAGAGCCTTTGATTTTATGGACAAGTCACCTGAAGCGCTGAATTGACATGGGATTAACCCCAAGAGAAGCTTCGCTAGAGTTGTCATAATCGCAGCCATGCAAACACACTCCAAATCAATGGTTGAGCTTCATTCGTGGCGCCAAAATTTCAATTGAATGATATGACTCAATCCATTGAAACCGATGTGCTGATTGCGGGCGGCGGACCGTTTGGTCTGATGCTTGCAAACGAACTGGGTCGAAGAAACATTCGGTGCCTGCTGGTCGATCCCAAACCCAGCACAGCATTCAACCCACAAGCCAATGCCACGCAAGCGAGAAGCATGGAGCACTTCAGGCGTTTGGGCTTTGCCAACGAAATTCGCGCACAAGGTCTGCCGCCCCATCACCCAACCGACATTGCCTACCTCACCCGCTTCAGCGGAATTGAGCTAGCCAGGCTCAGGTTGCCCACAGCAGCTGCGGCGCCCCAAGCCATCAAGGCCATGTCGGGGTCGTGGAGCGCAGCTGAATTGCCACACCGTGTTTCACAAAAATTTGTCGAAGTGTGCCTTCGAAAGCACGCAGAAAAATTTGCAAGCAATGACATTCGCTATGGCTGGAAGCTTGAATCTTTTAGCGACAGCAGCATTGACCCGCCAAACAGCCAGTTGACACGTACTCCAAGCACCAAGCCCATTCAAGCCCTGATTGAACGTGTGAATGAATCAAATCAAAACACATCGTCCGATCCAGAAAAAATTCAAGTTCACGCCCAATACTTGATTGGCGCAGATGGCGCACGCAGCTCAATCAGGCATCAACTTGAAATTCCGTGGGGCGGTGCAACAGGCTTCAAGCGCAACTTCATGGGCGGCAAAATGCTGGCCGTTTACCTCAAAGCGCCCAAGTTCTACGAACGCAACCCAAACGACAGAGCTTGGATGTATGTGGCTGTCAACCCAGAGCTGCGGGCTTTCATCATGTCGGTTGATGGTGAAAGTGAGTTTGCTTTTCACGTTCAGATGTCTGACGATGCAGCGACTGAGGCGTTGACTTCTGAAGACGCTAAACGACTTTTTTCATTGGCTTACGGACAGCCCATCGACATTGAAATTCTCTCCATGGCCACATGGCTTGCAGGTCATGCTTTGGTGGCCGAGTCGTTTCAAAGGGGTCATGTTTTTTTAGGCGGTGATGCTGTTCATTTGTTCACCCCTACAGGCGGCTTAGGCTACAACACAGCGGTTGAAGACGCCGTCAATTTGGCATGGAAGTTGGCTGCTGTTCTCAAGGGTCAGGCTCAGCCAGCTTTGCTCGACAGTTATGAGCTTGAACGAAAGCCTTTGGCCATTCGCAACACCACGTATGCACGCCAGTTTGCCGATTCAATTGGGTTGTTTGATGCCGACACAAGCTTGGAAGCAAGCACGCCTGAGGGTGAACAAGCTCGCCGCCTTGCCTCCGATTATTTGAATGGCCATGTGCGCAGAGAGTTCAACATTCCTGGCGTCACATTTGGAGGCAGATACGATCAATCGCCCCTCATTGTTGCTGACGGCACTCGTCCACCCGAAGATGCGGCCAATACCTACACGCCCAGCGCATGTCCCGGCGGCCGCCCGCCACATGCATGGATGCCCGATGGCAGTTCTTTGTTTGACAGCTTAAATTTTGAATGGACTTTATTGAACCTGGGTGAAGCACCTTCAGACGCCACATCATTTGTGGATGCTGCTGCGAAATTCAAAATAGATTTGAAAGTAGTCAGGCACGTTTCGAATGACTTGGCACAGCTCTATGAAGCCAATTTGGTACTGATCAGGCCCGATCAAATTGTAGCTTGGCGAGGCGCAGATACCACCCAGGCCGAAGCCGTTCTCAAACAAGCATGTGCTGCTTGAAAAGTTTAACTTGAGTATGGCCTATTCTCAGAAAGCAAACATCACGGCATCTGATCCTTGATTTCTATTTTCAAACCTTTGGAGCCCACTTTCACCGGCCCATCACTGCCGCCCGTCAAATCGCCTGATTGCGGCATGGCATTGCCAGACTTAGACACACGCACTTTGATGAACACTTCGCCTGCGGCTGAAAGCTTTCGTTCAGGGGTCATGGCCGTTGAATCGTCAAGCGTGAAATTCAGGGGCAACTGCGAGACGGTGGTTTTCATGATGGCCAATGGCATGCGATCGCCGTTGGCGGGTGTGGCATAAACAAAAACCGCATCGTTAGGGCTGGCCTTGGCCTTCAGCGCAGCAGACAAGCTGATTTGGCCGCTGACGTTGAGTGCTGAGGAAGGAGCAGCAGAGCCTGAAGGGCCAGTAGATGCAACCTTCGCAGGCAAGCCCATCTTGTCACGCACCGTGGCAATGGCATTGTCTAAACCAGCCAGGTCAGGATGGTTGGCCTCTAAAGGCTTGCGAGCTTTTTCCCAATACTTCAGAGCGTCTGAATACTTGCCTTCAGCATAAGAGGCACTGCCCGCGGTGAGCAAGGCACCATAATGCTGAGGATCCTTTTGCAAAATTTCGCGAATAACACGCCAAGGCTCGCCATCAAAATTTCCTTGGCGTTGCATGGCCATCACCTCGATTCGCTCCAATTGCAAATCGTCGTCGGCCGAAAGCTTGAGCGCGGCGTCATAGGCTTTGATGGACGCATCAAAGTTTTCCAGTGTTCGGTAGGTGCGGCCTAGCATCACCCAACCTTGTAAATTCTCGGGTTGGCTTTGCAGCTTGTCAGCCAATGTCTCCGCCAGTTTGGCCAAATCTTTTTGATCCACTTGATCGGGCGATTTGAGCGCCATGGGGTTCAAAGCTTCAGGCTCACCCACCCACATGTAAAAGCCCATGGCACTGATTGGCAAGGCAACAGCCAACACCACGGCTGTCCACACTGCAGGTTTTTCGGTTTTGGCAATAGGGTCATCGGCTGCAGATGTGTCTTCAAGCAAGCGCATGCTCAGCTCATCTCTAGACTGCTGCCATTCTTCATCACTGATGTGGCCACTGTCGTGCTCTCGGTCGAGATCTAAAATTTGATCGCGATAGACCTTGGCGTTGGCAGTGGCTTGGCTGGCTTGGGTTAAGGGCTTTCTTTCACGCAGCAAGATCCACAAAAAAACAGCCGCGACGCACAACGCAATGCCAAATGCAATGACCACAAACAACATGCTGGCATTCATGGCTTATCTCCAGATTTCAAAATTTCTTGAACTTTGCGTCGATCATCATCGCTCAAGACAGAACTGCTATTTTGAGCGGACTGACGTTGGCGCAAGTAATACGCCATGCCAACGATGGCCAACACAAGCAACAAAAAGGGGCCAAACCACAAGACCCAAGTGAGCGGCTTCACTTCTGGTTTGTACAACACAAAGTCGCCATATCGGGTGACCAAGTATTCTTTGATTTGCGAATCACTTCGATCTTCTCGAATGAGTTTTCTAACCTCTTCTCGCAAATCATTGGCTAACTCTGCGCGCGAAGAAGCCAGCGATTCGTTTTGACACACCATGCAACGCAACTCTTCAGAAATGTGAATCAAGCGCTTTTCAACCAGCGGGTCTTCTGCCAAAAGGGCTGCTTCCTTGGCCTGAAGGGGCACCAAAGCAGACAAGAAAAGCCAACTGGCCACACACAGCCACTTTAAAAATACAGATTGCAAATTCATGCGGTCTTTCACAAGCCTTTACAAGGCATTAAGAAGCGTTCAATTTCTGCACCAAAGGCAAAATGGTGGACTTCAACAATTCTGGCGTGACCACGCCCACACGCTTGTAGCGAATCACGCCTTCTTTATCAATGACATAGGTTTCTGGCACACCATAAACACCGTAATCAATGCCCACCCGGCCATCCAAATCCACGGCAGACAGCACATAAGGGTTGCCATGCCGCTTGAGCCAAAGTGCACTGCGATCTCGGGCAAATTGCAACTTCTCTTCAGGCGCAAACTTTTTACCAGCGGGCTCATCTTGTGGCTGAACTTCCTTGTAGCTCAAGCCCACAATGGGCAATTGGTTGGCTTTGGAAAAAGCCACCAAAATGGGATGCTCCTCACGGCAAGCCACACACCAAGTGGCCCACACATTCAACATCCAGACCTTGCCCTTCATGTCTTGAGGCCCAAACTTGGGCGCATTGGCATCCAGCGTGTCCAAGGAAAATGCAGGGGCTGGTTTGCCCACCAAAGGCGATGGAATTTCGCGCGGGTCGCGGTTCAGGCCAACGGCTAGAAAAATAACCAGACCCAAAAACAGTCCGAGCGGAATTAAAAACTTTTTCAAGACAATGCTCTCAAACTAAATGGCGTAGGGGGCTTGGGTTGCATCGAGCTAAGCCATGCTGTTTGCCGACTTGCGATAGCGTCTATCGCTCACCGCCAACAAACCACCCAGCACCATCAAAATGGCGCCATACCAAAGCCAAGACACAAAGGGTTTGTAAAACACCCGAACGCTCCACTGCAATCGCTCACCTTCAATGGGCTCGCCCAAAGAAACATACAAATCGCGGAATAGGCCCGAGTCGATGCCTGCCTCGGTCATGGGCATGGCCGAAGAAAAATACTTGCGTTTTTCGGGATACAACATTTCAAGGTATTTGCCGTCTTTGGTCACCTTGATATCACCGCGAAGGGCTTTGTAATTCGGGCCATCGACATCCGAGACCCCCGTCAACTCGAAGCTGTAGTTTTCAATGGTCACGGTATCGTTCAAGCCCATGCGCACATCGCGTTCGACTTCATAACTTTTCACCATGGTGATGCCTACCGTGATCACTGCAATGCCCAAGTGCGCCAAGTGCATGCCCCAAAATGAGGGCGGAATGCGGCCTGGCTTTTTCATGCGAATGAAAATTTGCATGAGCAAACCGACCACCACCCAAGTGGCCAAGGCCATGCCCATGCCGGTAAGCCAAGTGCCGCGCTCGGTCAGCGTCCAAATTGCAATACCCGCCACAACAGCGGCCAATGCAGGCAATCGCAAATCGTGGCCCAACTGTGCCCACCGCGCTTCGCGCCAATGCGCAATACCGCCGGGCACCATCAAAAACACCACTGGCACCATGAGCGGTACAAACACCGCATTGAAGTAAGGCGCACCCACAGAGAGTTTGCCCAAATTAAGCGCATCCACAATGAGCGGATAAATGGTGCCCAACAGCACAGCACCTGTGGCCACCACCAACAAGACACTGTTGGCAATCAGCATGGACTCACGCGACACCAAGCCCATCTTGCCGCCCAGGGTGGCCTTGGGGGCTCGCCACGCAAACAGCGTCAGTGATACACCGACAACCACCGCCAAGAAAATCAAAATGAAGACGCCTCGCTTAGGGTCGGATGCAAAAGCATGAACCGATGTGAGCACACCAGATCGAACCAAGAAGGTGCCCAACAGCGAAAGAGAAAAAGCGCCGATGGCCAGCAACACCGACCAAGCTTTGAAGCCGCCGCGCTTGTCTGTGACCATGAGCGCATGAATAAGGGCGGTGCCAAACAACCAAGGCATGAGAGATGCGTTTTCGACCGGATCCCAAAACCACCAACCACCCCAACCCAACTCGTAGTAAGCCCACCATGAGCCCAAGGCAATGCCTGCCGTCATGAATATCCAAGCCACGATGGTCCATGGCCTAGACCAGCGCGCCCAAGCTGCGTCCATTCGGCCCGATAACAAAGCCGCCACAGCAAAAGCAAAGGCCACAGAAAAACCCACATAGCCCATGTACAACATGGGTGGGTGAATTACCAATCCAGGGTCTTGCAGCAAGGGGTTCAAATCTTTACCGTCTAGAGGCGCCGGTAACAGACGTTCAAACGGACTGGACGTGATCAAGATGAACATCAGAAAGCCGGTAGACACCAAGCCCAAAATGCCAATGACACGAGCCACCATGGCCAAGGGCAATGTGCGCGAAAAAATAGCAACGGCCAATGTCCAGCCAGACAACATCAGCATCCACAACAACAAGGAACCTTCGTGGCCACCCCACACCGATGCAAATTTGTATTGCGTAGGAAGCAGCGAATTGGAATGCCCCGCAATGTATTTGATCGAAAAGTCATCGGTCAGTGCACCATGCGCCAACACAGCAAAAGAGAAAGCAATCAACAAAAATTGAAGTGTTGCAGCCGGTTTTGCCAAGGCTTGCCAGCGTTGGTTGTCATTGATGGTTCCGGCAAGCGGCAAGACACCTTGAACCAGCGCCACACACGCAGCCAAAATCAAGGCAAAGTGACCAATTTCAACAATCATTCAAAACTCTTTTCAATTATTTAGATGGCATCACAGACTGAGCAGCTTTGGCGGCAGCTGCTTT
>CANKOT010000087.1 GCA_947484245.1 Comamonadaceae bacterium | reverse complement strand
TTTGAATTCTCTCTGCAATCGATCCGATGGCAACAGCTTTCACTGTGGCTTTGACCTGTCTGAGAGTTCCCGCTTCTTGAATGCTAGAGGCATGCTCTAGAACCAAGTCAATGACTGGCAAGCCAGCCGGTGTGTATCGAATTACTTTTTGCTCTGCGATAACAGCGGTTAATTCAAGGTGGTTTTCTTCCGTCACTCCGTCAACAAATGTGATTAGTTTGCAAATTCGGCTTGTTGGGCTTTGCGAGCTTCTTCGCGCTCGACTTGTTTCATCATGGAAGATGGGCCGGTGTCGGCTTTCTTCTTGAGAACAGTGATGTGGCGCAAAACAGCATCGTTGAACTTGAAAGCGTGTTCGAGTTCGGCCATCACAGCCTGATCAGCTTCAATGTTCACGCACAAGTAGTGGGCTTTGCCCAACTTGTTAATTTGGTAGGCCAACTGGCGACGGCCCCAGTCTTCGACACGGTGAATTTTTCCACCGCCGGCAACGATCATGCCTTTGTAACGCTCCAGCATGGCTGGAACTTGTTCGCTCTGATCCGGATGAATCAGCAAAATGATTTCATAGTGACGCATTGAGACTCCTTTTGGGTTTTAACCTATTCGGTTTTTGAAAAAACTGCCCCCAGCGTCGGACGGGGTGCAGTAAGGGAAGCCCGCGATTATAGCCTATGAATTAAAGGCCTGGAAAGGGGTTTTGAGAGGGGGAATCTTGTCCTGCGATCAAATCGGAACGGTCAGGCCACAAACAACTGCCCAAGAAAATGGCCAAAAATCCAACTGGCACCCCCAAAATGCCAGCTGAAATGGGCTGAATTCCAAAAAATAAGCCAGTCTCAGCTGGCCAATCGAGGGCAATTCGAACAGTCGATGCATTGAAAATCATGTAGCAAATCGTGACACCCAAGCCCAACAACATCCCCAAAACAACCCCTTTTCGACTAGCGTTCTTCCAAAAAATACCCATCACCATGCCCGGAAAAAAGGCAGAAGCTGCCAAAGAAAAAGAAGCGGAGACCAAAGCCAAAATTTCTGCTGGCTTCCAAGCTGCCACCATGGCGGCGCACATGGCAACGGCTAGCAGTGCAAATTTCGACAAAATGACACGCCCCTCTTCAGTCTCGATGCCATTTTTTGACCCCAAGCGCATGTCATGAACAAAGGCGTTGCTGATGGTTAGCAGAAGGCCGTCGGCAGTGGACAATGCTGCTGCAAAACCCCCTGCCGCAACCAAACCTGAAATCACATAGGGCAAGCCTGCCATTTCGGGACTGGCCAGCATGATCATGTCAGCACCCAACTTAAGCTCTCCAAATTGCAAGATGCCATCGCGGTTGACATCGGACACTTCGACCAAGGCACTGTCGACGCGAGCCCACTGCGCCAGCCAATGGGGCAATTCTGAAAAAGAACTGCCCACCAAATTATTCATGACTTCAAACTTCACAAGCACCGCCAATGCAGGCGCACTCAAATACAAGATGGCAATGAACAACAAAGACCAAGCAACTGACAATCGAGCTTCAGACTCATCCGGAACCGTGTAGAAGCGCGTGAGCAAGTGCGGCAAGCCAGCAGTGCCCGCCATCAGGCAAAAAATGAGTGCGACAAAATTGATCCGTGAGTACTGATAAATTTCTTGCTCTTGGGGGCTGCCATCAGGCTCTCCCTGAAAAGGCCTGCCATGAAGCGGCATGCCACCTAAAACTTGGGATCGCTCGTAATTGTCTAGCATGGCTTTTTGCCATACCTCTTTGGCTGATGCGGCGTTTTTCGGCAAAGCTTGCAGCTCGCGGCGGACTTTTGAAATGGCTGAATACTCTGCGTTTTGAACTTTCAAATCGCGTACTCTTTGTTCAAGGCTCTGTCGCTCTTTTAAAAGTGACTCTTCAACATTCTCTAGTTTGGCGCGCAGCACCTCTGCGCGGCGGTAATACTCTTGCCGCACTGCCAATTCAGACGGATCGGCAATGAGTTTTTGCTCAAGTTCGGCAATCTTGGAGAGCTGCGAGCCATACGCCACAGGCGCCCAAGGCGTTCCCAATTGTTTGTAAGCCAGCCATGAAACGGGTATTAAAAATGCCATCAGCAAAATGATGTACTGGGCTACTTGCGTCCATGTGATCGCGCGCATGCCGCCCAAAAAGGAGCACAACAAAACGCCACCCAGTCCCAGCAAAATACCAATTTCAAACTGGACACCTGTGAGCCGTGAGGCAATGAGGCCAATGCCATAAATTTGGGCCACCACATAGGTGAATGAACACAAAATGGCAGACCAGGCAGCCAACAGCCTTGGCCAACGTCCCCCATAGCGTTGGCTGAAAAAATCGGGCAAGGTATACAAGTTCATAGACCGCAAGTGAGGGGCGATGAGCAAGGCCACCAAGCAAAATCCACCCGTCCAGCCCATGACATATGCCAAGCCACCCGCTTGGCCACCAGTGCCCGAAAATCCTTGCAAATAAAGAGCGCCCGCCAAGCTGATAAAAGATGCTGCACTCATCCAATCGGCAGCTGTGGCCATGCCGTTGTAAAACGCAGGGATACGCCTGCCAGCCACATAATATTCCTCGGCATCCGAAGTGCGCCCTGTGACACCGATCAGGGCATAAATCATGACCGTCGAGAATAAGAAAATGGGGCCAATCAAATTTCTGGAAAGTCCCTCATGTTCTGACCATGCCATGACACCTATCAAAAAAAGCAGCAACACCACATAGATCAAGACATTGCGATGCAATCGCCACTGGTAAGCGGCATATTTTTTTTGGAAAGATGTCTCTGATTTCAATCTGCTTTTCCTAGCTGCATCCAGGTTTCAACGACGGTGTCGGGATTCAAAGAGATTGAGCTGATGCCCTGCACCATGAGCCAACGTGCAAAGTCGGGGTGGTCACTGGGGCCTTGACCGCAAATGCCCACATATTTGCCTTGGCTCAGACAGGCGTTGATGGCCTGAGAAATCAAGGTTTTAACTGCCAGATCACGCTCGTCAAAATCGACCGCAAGCAACTCCAAACCAGAGTCCCGGTCTAAGCCTAAGGTGAGTTGAGTCAGGTCGTTGGAGCCGATGGAGAATCCGTCGAAAAATTCTAAAAACTTTTCAGCCAAGATGGCATTGCTGGGCACTTCGCACATCATGATGACTTTCAAGTCGTCTTGGCCGCGCTGAAGACCGTGCTTGGCCAACAACTGCGTGACCCGATCGGCCTGGCCCAAGGTGCGCACAAACGGAACCATGACCTGCACATTGGTGAGCCCCATCTCACCACGCACACGCTTGATGGCTTGGCACTCCATGGCAAACGCTTCACCAAAGTCTTGGCTGATGTAACGCGCCGCGCCGCGAAAGCCCAGCATGGGGTTTTCCTCTTCGGGTTCGTAGCGGCTGCCACCAATAAGTTTGCGGTATTCATTGCTCTTAAAGTCTGACAAGCGAACAATGACTGGCTTAGGCCAGAAAGCGGCTGCAATGCAGGCCACACCTTCGGTCACTTTGTCGATGTAAAAAGCCTTGGGCGATGCGTGTCCGCGCGCGACAGACTCAACTGCCTTTTTCAAATCAGCATCGATGTTGGGGTAGTCCAAAATGGCTTTAGGGTGTACGCCAATGTTGTTGTTGATGATGAATTCCAAGCGTGCAAGGCCGACACCTTGATTGGGCAGTTGGGCAAAATCAAACGCCAATTGTGGATTGCCCACGTTCATCATGATCTTGGTTGCAATATCGGGCATGGTGCCGCGAACAACCTCGGTCACTTCTGTTTCAAGTAAACTGTCGTAAATTCGGCCGGTATCGCCCTCTGCACAACTGACCGTGACCAGCGTGCCGTCTTTCAATAGCTCGGTGGCATTGCCACAACCCACCACAGCAGGAATGCCCAACTCGCGAGCAATGATGGCCGCGTGGCATGTACGCCCTCCTCGGTTGGTCACTATGGCGCTGGCGCGCTTCATGACAGGTTCCCAGTTGGGGTCGGTCATGTCGGTGACGAGCACATCGCCAGGTTGGACTTGGTCCATTTCAGAAATTTTGTGGACCAAACGCACAGGGCCAGTGCCAATTTTTTGGCCAATGGCGCGGCCTTCAGCCAAAATGGTGCCCGTACCTTTGAGTTTGTAGCGCAACTCGGCCGTGCCCTTGGACTGACTCTTCACAGTTTCTGGACGCGCTTGCAATATGTAAAGCAGGCCATCCGTGCCGTCCTTGCCCCACTCAATGTCCATGGGGCGGCCGTAGTGCTTTTCAATCACCATGGCATATTGCGCCAATAGGGTCACGTCGGCATCGGTGAGTGAGTAACGGTTGCGCAATTCCATGGCCACATCGATGGTTTTGACCAGCTTGCCTGAAGCTGCTTTTTCCTCGGGTGTTGAAAAAATCATTTGAATGAGCTTGGAGCCCAAATTACGCCGAATGACCGCATTTTTGCCAGCGGCCAACATGGGCTTGTGCACATAAAACTCGTCGGGATTGACCGCGCCTTGAACCACGGTTTCGCCCAAGCCATAGCTGGAAGTGATGAACACCACCTCTTCAAAACCTGTTTCGGTATCGATGGTGAACATGACACCGGCTGTGCCCAAGTCAGATCGGACCATGCGCTGCACCCCCGCAGACAAGGCCACTTCTGCATGCGCAAAACCTTTGTGAACGCGGTAACTGATGGCTCGGTCGTTGTACAAAGAGGCAAACACCTCTTTCATTTTGTAAAGAATGTCTTCAATGCCCACCACGTTCAAGAAGGTTTCTTGTTGCCCGGCAAAAGAAGCGTCGGGCAAATCTTCGGCGGTTGCCGAAGAACGAACCGCAAACGAAGCTAGCGCATTGCCCAAGCTGAGATCGGCAAACTGTTCTCGAATGGCTTTCTCAAGATCAGCCGGGAACGGCTGAGCCTCTACCATCTGGCGAATTTCAGCACCTGCAACCGACAAGGCTCGAACGTCTTCAACATCCAAAGCATCCAACTTTTGATTGATGCGTTCGACCAAGCCGTCGTGCTTTAAAAACGCCCGAAAGGCATGGGCCGTTGTGGCAAAACCTGTGGGCACGCGCACACCATTAGGCAATTGCGAAATCATCTCGCCCAAGCTGGCATTTTTTCCGCCCACAGACTCTACATCGGTCATTCGAAGTAGTTCGAAGGGAACGACCAAAGCGTCCTTTGCGAAGAGGTTAGACATAAAAGCTCCAAAGTTAAAAAACGGCACTTTCAGCCCGAACCAACTTCCAGAATCTTGATTCTTTTTAGATGTGACTTCTGGACGCCAGCAGGCGGTAGATAATGAATTAGATTTTAGGTCGCAACTCAGCCAACCCAACGTTAAAATTTCACCAATGCCAAATAGAACCGTTTTTTTCATCTCCGACGGCACCGGAATCACAGCCGAGGCCTTTGGCAAGGCCATCTTGGCTCAATTTGAGTTGAAAACCAGATACATCCGACTCCCCTTTACTAACAGCGCCGACAAAGCACACCAAGCGGTGCGCCTAATCAATCACACCGCAGAAATTGAGAACATCAAGCCCATCGTATTCACTACTTTGGTGAACATGGAAGTTCTCGACGTAATTCGCGCAGGTTGCAAGGGCATGCTGCTCGACATGTTTGGTACCTTTGTTCACCCCTTGGAAGACGAGTTGGGCATCAAATCCCACCACCGGGTCGGCCGTTTTTCGGATGTCAGCAAAAGCAAGGACTATCACGATCGCATTGAGGCCATCAACTTTTCATTGGCCCACGATGACGGTCAATCCGACCGAGATTTGGAGTCAGCAGAGCTGATCTTGGTGGGCGTGAGCAGAAGCGGCAAAACGCCCACCAGTCTTTACTTGGCTATGCAACACGGTTTGAAAGCTGCCAACTATCCGCTCATTCCCGAAGACTTTGAGCGCAAGCAATTGCCCCCAGCCTTGGTGCCTCATCGAAAAAAACTTTTTGGCTTGACGATTCATCCGGAACGACTTTCAGAAATTCGCACTGAAAGACGACCCAACTCCAAATACGCCAGCTTGGAGAACTGCCGACAAGAAGTAGCCGATGCCGAGTCCATGATGCGCCGCTCTGGCATCGTGTGGCTGTCGACCACCACCAAATCAATTGAAGAAATTGCAACCACCATTCTTCAAGAAATCAAACCCGACCGTTTGATTTACTGACGACTTCATTTAGCGCAAGGTATTGGCGAGTTTTTCGGCGCAGCGCTGCGCCATTGCCATATCACGAGCCTCCACCATCACCCGAACCAATGGCTCGGTGCCACTGGGCCTGATCAGAACGCGGCCAGTGTCTGCCAGCTCTGCTTCTACTTCTTTCAAAGCTTGCGCCAGTTGTGGGTTGTCCTCCCAATTTGCGTCTTTGCTGAATTGATCTTTGCTTAAGCGCACATTGATGAGGACCTGAGGAAACAACACCACATCACTTAACAATTCGGCCATGTTTTTGCCAGTGGCCACACATGCCTGCAGCACTTGCAAGGCACTGATCAGGCCATCGCCAGTGGTGTGCTTGTCCAAAGCCAACAAATGACCAGATCCCTCACCGCCCAGCAGCCAAGCATTTTCTTGCAGGGCTTCCAAAACATAACGGTCGCCCACTTTGCTGCGAATGAAAGGGATTTTTTTGTGTTTGAGAGCCACTTCAACAGCCATGTTGGTCATGAGTGTGCCCACCACGCCCGCAACCACTTCATCGCGCGCCAATCGATCGGTGACCATCAAATAAAGCAACTCGTCACCGTTGTACAAACGTCCCGATTTGTCAACCAATTGCAGTCTATCGGCATCCCCATCCAGAGCGACGCCATAGTCGGCTTGATGTGCTTTGACAGCCTCTACCAAGGCTTCAGGGTGCGTTGCACCCACGCCTTTGTTGATGTTCAGACCATCGGGTGAACAGCCTATGGCAATGACATCTGCACCGAGCTCATGAAAAACCTTGGGCGCAATTTGATAGGCAGCGCCATGAGCCCCATCCACCACGATCTTCATGCCCTTCAAAGTAAAGTCGGTGCTGAAAGTGCTCTTGCAAAATTCAATGTAGCGGCCCGCTGCATCGTCTAAGCGCTTGGTCTTGCCCAGTTCGGCAGAAGTGACCCAAACCGGTGGCTCGTCCACCAAGGCTTCAACCGACAGCTCCCAAGCATCACTGAGCTTGGTGCCCTTGGCACTGAAAAATTTGATGCCGTTGTCGTCATAGGGATTGTGGCTTGCACTTATGACCACGCCCAGCGATGCGCGCTGAGAACGCGTGAGGTAGGCCACAGCAGGCGTGGGCACAGGACCCAACAAAACCACATCAACACCTGCAGAGTTAAAGCCAGATTCCAGAGCGCTCTCTAACATGTAGCCAGAAATTCTCGTGTCTTTGCCGATCAACACCACAGGGTGATCTTCCTTTTGTCGCAAAACACGTCCAACCGCGTGGGCCAATCGCATGACAAAGTCAGGGGTGATCGGCGATTGTCCGACCGTGCCGCGAATGCCATCGGTTCCAAAGTATTTTCTGGTCATGGTTGTTGTTCTTTTTGGGATCGATTGAAGATGGCTTGATTTTAAATCTTCAAAGCCTGCCAAACACGCAAGGCCTGGACTGTTTCTTTCACATCGTGAACGCGCACCACTGAAGCGCCATTTTGAACCGCAATGAGTGCGGCAGCCACACTGGCCCCTATCCTGTCTTGCGCTTCTGGTGCCTGGCCCTTGATGGCCGTGATTTTACCCAAAGTGCCCTTGCGCGACCACCCAGCCAACAAGGGATAACCCAAGGCCAAAAACTCAGCTTGGTGCTGCAGCAGACTCAAATTTTGAACCCATGTTTTGCCAAAGCCAATGCCTGGGTCCAAGACGATGCGGTTGGCCTGAACACCACTGGCTTTCAACTCCGAGACTTGTTGCGACAAGAAAGTTTTGACAGGCTCAAGCACATCACCCTCCATGGGCTGCTCCAACATGGTTTGAGGATCACGGTGCATGTGCATCAAGCAAACACCGCATTGCCCATGTTGGGCCACCACCTGTCTGGCCCCTGCTTGCCGCAAAGCCCAAATGTCGTTGACGATGTCGGCTCCAAGATCTAAAGCAGCTTGCATCACCTCACTTTTGTAGGTGTCAACCGAGATCGGAACCTTCCAAGTAATGGCCTCGCGTAAAAACGGCAAGACACGGCTCAACTCCTCCTCCACACTCACAGGCTCTGCTCCTGGCCGCGATGACTCTCCGCCAATGTCCAAAATATCGGCGCCCTGCGCCAGCATGGCTTGCGCATTGTGAAGCGCGGCAGACATGCCGCTGTTGCGCCCACCATCAGAAAAGGAGTCGGGGGTTAGGTTCACAATGGCCATGACCTTGGGCTGAGACAAGTCAAGCTTGAATCGGGATGTCTGCCAAATGGTCTGGGGCATGGCGTTGAGAAAGAGCAACGGGGCCTAAGCCCCGTTAATGTTGAATGAGATCAAGCCGCGTTAGGCTCTGGATCGACTTTAACGGCAGGTGGTGCACCCGCGTCGTCGCTGCCCGAAGGTGGAATGCGGGGCGTCCAATCTTTGGGGGCCTTGGGTTCACGACCGGCCATGATGTCGTCAAGCTGAGTGACGTCAATGGTTTCCCACTCTAACAAGGCCTTGGCCATGGCGTGCATCTTGTCGCTGTGCTCTTCAATTAAGCTGCGCGCCAATTTGTACTGCTCATCAATGATGCGGCGCACTTCAGCGTCCACCTTTTGCATGGTGGACTCGGACATGTTGGTGGTCTTGGTGACAGAGCGACCCAAAAACACTTCGCCTTCATTTTCGGCATAGACCATGGGGCCCAAGGCAGTGGTCATGCCATAACGCATGACCATG
>CANKOT010000086.1 GCA_947484245.1 Comamonadaceae bacterium | reverse complement strand
GCTTTGTACGGCAAGATTGTTGCCAAATCAAGCAAGTACCACGCACATGACGAAACAGGACAATATGGCATGGGCGACGTGATTGAAATCACCGAGAGCAAGCCAATTTCCAAAACCAAGAACTGGGTTGCCACCCGCTTGGTTGAAAAAGCTATTGCGATTTAAGCTTTATCAGCTCACATCAGCAAGCTTTGCAAAAACGACTCACAATAGTGGGTCGTTTTTTTTCGTTTCAAATGGCCATTTTTAAGGAATCACCATGATCAAAGTCGGAGACACTATTCCAGCAGTCACATTGACAGAATTTGTAGAAGTAGAAGGCAACGGTTGCAGCATTGGCCCCAATCCAGTGGATGTCGCAAAAGCCTCGGCTGGCAAAACCATTGCTTTGTTTGCTTTGCCAGGAGCCTTCACGCCCACCTGCTCAGCCAAGCACGTGCCTGGTTATGTGGCTCAATTTGATGCCTTGAGAGGCGCGGGTGTCGATGAAATTTGGTGTGTCAGCGTGAACGATGCGTTTGTGATGGGCGCATGGGGCCGTGAGCTGCAAAGCACGGGCAAAGTTCGCATGATGGGTGACGGCAGTGCTGATTTCACCAAGGCCACAGGATTGACTCTGGACCTCACAGCGCGCGGCATGGGCTTGCGCAGCAATCGTTATTCCATGCTCGTGAAAGATGGCAAGGTTGCAAGCTTGAATGTTGAAGGCCCCGGCAAGTTCGAAGTCAGCGATGCTGACACGATGTTGTCACAAGCCAAAGCTTAAAAAACCTGAGGTCTTTCAAAGACCTCATCACAAGCCCACTGGCCGCACTTCAAAGCATCACGCGGAGATAGTGCGCGCCAGCCAAGGGGTTGTGGTAGTAAGGCGGAACTTCTTCGAAGCCTAAGTCTTCGTAAAGCGCTCGCGCTGTTTCCATCTCATCCAGTGTGTCCAACAAAACGCAGCTGTATGCGCATTGGCGTGCTGCATCCAAAATACTTTCAGCCAATTGGCGCCCCAAGCCAAGCCGTCTAAATGTTGGCCTCACATACAAGCGTTTCATTTCAGCTGCGTTGGGTGAGTCAGCAGAATCTAAGGGGCGCAATGCACAGCATCCCGCAACTTCTTGATTCACCATGGCCAACATAAGTGACCCACGCGGTGCTGCGTATTCACCCGGCAATTGTGCCAACTCTGATTCAAAATCTTGAAAACAAAGATCGATGCTGAGTGATTGAGCGTACTCTATAAAAATCTCTCGCACAGCCACCATGTGCTCGGCCGTGGTGGCCTCGAACAGAGAGATCTTGGGTTGTGTGGATTGAGACAAAAGAGAAAATAGAAATTAGAAAAGAAGATGGGCTGCGCAAAAAGAACGTTGAAAGTTTAGCCTTAAATGGCGTGAATCAGAGGGGTGAAGCACCCAGATTGATCAGGGCAAATACCAAGCCACCACTGATCAAAAGACAGAGCACAGCCAGCAACCAATTGACGGGGCCATCATTGGAGGAAGGGGCTGGGGCCTCAGCCGTTTTATTGCCAGTCAACATGGCAAGTGTGAGATTCTCTTTCTTCTTCACCAAATACCAAAGAATGGCCAAAAGATGGATGGCCACAAGCAAAAGAACCAGCGTTTTGCCGTAGCCTTTGTGCCAGCGCGTCGCCAAACTGACGGTGCTTTCTGCAACAAAGCGGGCCAAGGGGCCAGAGTTTGCAATCTCGTCGTCACTGAAGAGCCCAGTACTCACTTGCAAGCCTAGCAATGCAAGCATGGCAATGATCGACAGTGAACCCAAAGGGTTGTGCCCTAGAAAGTTGGTGCGCGGCGCAGAAGGCCTTAAATACTGCCAAACCAAGGCTGGCGTAAAAGCCAAGTGACGCCAGAGAGACCAGTGGCCTCCGCAAAAGCCCCAAATAATTCTAAAAATGAGCAAGCTTAAAACGCCATAGCCACATCTGAAATGCCAGACCATGGCGTTGCCGCCTACATTGCCTGTGATGACCAAAGCAATGATCAAGGCTGCCAAAGTCCAGTGGAACAGGCGCGTAGGCCAATCCCAAACGCGTATCTGAATCATGCAAAGACCTTCGACGGTAGACGTGGAATCAGCAAGGATTTAAAAATCATGAGAAACTGTAATGTAGTTCAATGCCATTGGGATTATTTATGAAAAAACACTTCACTTTCTTTTCAGGCTTGCTAGCTCTTTTGTTGGCATTGCCCGCTTCAGCTCAGTTTGCCAAACCCGAAGATGCCATCAAGTATCGCAAGGCCAGCCTCACAGTCATGTCGGCTCACTTTGGCCGCGTGGGTGCCATGGCCGCAGGCAGGGCACCCTACGATGCCAAGGCAGCTGCAGACAATGCAGACATTGCCGCGGCCATGTCCAAGTTGCCTTGGGCCGCATTCACTGAAGGCTCTGACAAAGGCGATACCCGTGCGAAGCCTGAAATTTGGAAAGACAGTGCCAAGTACAAAGAAGCCGCAGACAAAATGCAAGCCGAACTCACCAAGCTTTCAGCTGCCGCCAAAGTTGGCAATGTCGACGCTCTGAAAACAGCCTTTGGCCCTGCCGCTGCCACGTGCAAAAACTGCCACGACAATTTCCGCAAAGAGTAATCCTTAATCTTCAGCGCATGCCAACAGCAGCGCTGTCAATTCTGTCGGGGCACTGATCATCGGGTCGTGCCCCGTTTTCATTTCGATCACGCGTGAGTTTTGTTGCCACAAGCCATCCCAAAATTGTGGGTCGACCACTCGGCGCCTCACAGCATCAATGGTGGCCAATGGCGGAGTCGTGCAATTGATGAAGGTTCGAGGCACGCTGGCAACGCGTGCTGGGTCAAAGTTCAAATTAGGCTGGTACGTGCCGCCAGGGTGCGGTGTTTGTTGTCTTTGAACCCATTCATAGCCTTCAGCAGACAGGCCAAATACGGAAGGATCTGGCGGCGGAAAGCTGTTATTGATACTTTCAGCCGCTGCATCGATGCGCGCCTTTTGTGTGGCACTGGCGTGCGTGCTGCTCCAGCTTTCGCCTGGCTTGGGAACCACAGCATCTAAGTAGACCAAGTGCTTTAAGCGATCGGTGCGTCGATCAGCCACGGCCGTGCCCAGCATGCCAGCGTAGGAGTGCACCACCAAGATGGCATCTTGCATTTCCTCAGCGTCTAGCGCTTGCAAGACATCTTGAATGTGCGTTTCTAAATCAATGCCACGGTGCAACAAATGCGAGCGCTCGCCCAAACCGGTCAGCGTCACAGCGTGCGCGCTGTGGCCTGCACGAATGAGGCCTTCGGTGACGTGCCGCCAGCACCAAGCACCATGCCATGCGCCATGCACCAATAAAAATCGCGCCATTAGATCACCCCTTTGGTGTGAAGTTGTTCAATTTGTGAGGCGCTGTAATCCAGCACCTCTTGCAGAAGTTGTGTGGTGTGTTGCCCCAGTTGAGGCGGCACATGGTCTTGCCGCACAGGGGTGAGGCTGAGCTTCAGTGGACTCGCAACCAATCGCAAATCTTTTTGATGCGGGTGTTGCCAGGTGCTCACCA
Organism: Comamonadaceae bacterium; assembly: GCA_947484245.1. Next base: position 5,713 of record CANKOT010000086.1, on the reverse strand, counting down.
TGTTGCGAGCCGTCACCTGCGGGTCTGCAAAAACTTCCGCCAAATTGTTGATGGCACCACAGGGCACTTTTGCCAACTCAAGGGCTGTCAACCATGCCGCTTTCGGCCTTGTCATCATGATCTTTTCAAGCAGTGGCACCAAGGTGGTTCTGTTTTTGACGCGCTCGGTGTTCTTGCCAAAGCGTGGATCATGGGCCAATTCGGGGTGACCAGCGACTTCGCAAAACTTGGCAAACTGTCCATCATTGCCAACCGCCAAAATCAGATGATCGCGCGAACCAGGCGCGGCGTTTGGTGCTGGCATCACCTCAAAGACTTGGTAGGGCACGATGTTTTGATGCGCATTGCCGGCTCGTTCAGGCGTTTTGCCACTCACCAAATAGTTGGCCCCCAAATTGGCGAGCATGGCAACTTGAGTGTCCAACAAAGCCATGTCGACATATTGGCCCTCGCCCGTTTTTTCGGCATGCCTTAAAGCTGCCAAGATCCCCACCGAGGCATACATGCCCGTGAACAAATCGGCCACGGCAACGCCCACCTTTTGCGGCCCACCACCCAGGTCGTCTCGTTCTCCTGTGACGCTCATGAGGCCGCCAATGCCTTGAACCGCATAGTCATATCCAGCCCGCTCGCTGTAAGGGCCGGTTTGGCCAAAGCCAGTGACGCTGCAATAAACAAGTCGTGGATGGAGGGCTTTCAAACTGGGGTAATCAAGGCCGTAGCGGGCCATGTCGCCCACTTTGAAGTTTTCAATGAAGACATCACAATGCACCACCAATTCCCGAATGAGGGCTTGACCCTCTGCTTTGGAAATATCGCATGTGAGTGAGCGCTTATTTCTGTTGGCGCCTAAGTAATAGGCTGCTTCAGGTGTATCGTTGCCTTGAGCATCTTTCAAAAAAGGGGGGCCCCAGCTGCGGGTGTCATCGCCTGCACCTGGGCGTTCAATTTTGATCACATCGGCTCCGAGGTCGGCCAATGTTTGGGTGCACCAAGGGCCCGCGAGCACGCGGGAGAGGTCGAGAATACGGATGCCGTCTAATGAATTCATACCCACATTGTCGCGAAAAATAAACTCACATGCAGGCGTTGATAATCAAACCATGCGCAATTATTTTTTGAAGCATGCGGCAGCCGTCTTGATCTCTATCGGCGGTCTCACCGCATGCCAACCCAGCTTGAATTGGCGGGCCGTGCAATTGGAGGGGACGAACCTCAAGTTGGAACTGCCGTGCAAGCCAGACAAAACCACTCAGTCCGTCAATATGGCGGGGCATGCGATGGCTCTCTCGATGGTGGGCTGCGAGGCCAATGATGCGGTTTGGGCTGTCATGACAGCCCAAGTGCCAGCAACGGCCGATCGCGTTGAAATATTGAAAGGTTGGCGGATGGCCACCTTGCAAAACATGCGGGCGACTCAGCAAGAAGACCTGACTTGGTCGCCAAGCCGAGTGTCAGCCTTGCCTGGCGCACTTCGCGTCAAGGCTTTGGGCACATCTGCCAACGGCCAAGCTGTTCAAGCCCAAGCTGTTTGGTTTTCTCATTTAGAAGGCGAGTCGGTGAGGTTGGTGCATGCCGTGGTTTATCAAAACCAGAGCGCCAAACAAGACCAAAGCGCTGAGCAGTTGATTGAAAGTTTGAAATGACCCTGAACACAGAGACGAGCCCCATTTTGCAGCGCCGACAAATGGTGGGGGTCTTTTTGGCCTTTGCCGCAGCTTATTTCTTTTCGAATTTGATTCGCGCCATCACGGCCACGTTGTCGCCCACCCTGACCCAAGAGTTGGCGCTGTCTGCGCAAGACCTAGGCTTGTTGGCGGGCGGCTACTTTTTGGGTTTTTCAGCCACGCAACTTCCTTTGGGCAAATGGCTTGACAAGCATGGGCCTAAAAAAGTCTTATTGTCTTTTCTGGTGATTGCCGTTTTGGGCTGCATCGCTTTTGCGATGGCCCAGAGTTTCATGGGCCTTTGGCTGGCTCGGGTTTTGTGTGGTGTGGGTGTCAGCGCTTGTTTGATGGCGCCTTTGACCGGCTATCGAAGATGGATGTCCCCTGGCGCCCAGTTGCGCGCCAACTCTTGGATGCTCATGACAGGTTCTTTGGGCATGGTCTCATCAACGTTGCCCATCCAATGGCTCATGCCGATTGTGGGATGGCGAGCTATTTTTGTGGGCATGGCCGTTTTGGTCGTTTTGTCGATGGTCATGATTTATGTGCTGGTGCCCGTGTGGGCAAACGCTGCAGCAGATTCACAAGACTCCCCCACGAAAGCCGTTGAAAGTGAAGAGGGCTATGCTCCCATTTGGCGCAGCGCCTATTTTTGGCGCATGGCTCCGCTGGGCTTTTTTTGTTACGGTGGTTTGGTGGCACTACAGACCCTTTGGGTGGCGCCTTGGATGACCGTGGTCGGGGGCTACTCGGCACTGGATGCTGCAACGGGTTTGTTTGGCATCAACCTCGCCATGTTGGCTACTTTTTGGGCTTGGGGCCTGGTCACGCCTCATTTTGCAAAGCGTGGTATTTCGCCCAATCAAGTTATTTCATGGGGTCAACCCATTAGCTTCGTGGTGCTGGCTTGGGTGATTGTGTACGGACCTCAACTGGGCGACAACACCGCGCTGGCTTTGACCTTGTTTTGTATCAGCAGCACCTTTGTTTCTTTGGCTCAGCCCACGGTGGGCATGGCCTTTCCGCCCCACTTGGCGGGACGTGCACTCTCTGCCTACAACTTGGTTATTTTTGTTGGCGTGTTCGTGGTTCAGTGGGGCATTGGCTTGGGCATTGATTTGTTCAAGTCGCTGGGTTGGCCACCTGTTTTGGCCTTTCAAGCGGCTTTTTCAGTCTTTGGTTTGTGCGCCGTGTTGTCCTATGTTTATTTTCACTGGGCAAACCGCGATAATTCAGCATGATCGGAATTCTTATTGTCGCTCACGCACCGCTGGCTTCTGCCTTGCGAGAGTGCGCTTTGCATGTCTTTCCTGAATGTGCATCTGGTGTTGAAGCTTTGGACATCGCGCCCAATGCAAGCCCCGAAGAAAGTTTGTTGCTGGCCAAGGCGGCCATGGCACGGCTTAACACCTCAGAAGTCTTGCTCCTCAGTGACGTGTTTGGTGCCACCCCATCGAATGTGGCGCAAAAACTCAATGATGGCATTGACACCCGTCTGCTCGCTGGCGTCAACCTGCCCATGTTGCTTCGCAGTGTTTGTTATCGCCATGAAACCTTAGACGCCCTGGCTGCGCGTGCGCAAGCAGGCGGCGCTCAAGGGATCATGCCGGTAGGCTCTACAGCCCCTCAAAATCAATCTGGACCTCGACATGCTCCTAGCTACCACGACCATCAGCAATAAGCTGGGTTTACACGCGCGTGCCTCCGCCAAACTGACCAAGTTGGCGGGTGGTTTTCCGTGTGAAATTTGGATTGCCAAAGGCGAGCGCAGAGTCAATGCCAAAAGCATCATGGGCGTGATGATGTTGGCCGCGGGTATTGGCAGTCAGGTGACCATTGACACCGACGGTGATCGAGCCCAAGAAGCCTTGGATGCAGTTCTGGCCTTGTTTGCAGATAAATTTGGCGAGAGCGAATGACATTCAGCATCCATGGCCTAGCGGTTGCACGAGGCATCGCCATTGGACGGGCGGTGCTGGTGGCTTCGAGCCGTGTGGATGTTGCGCACTACTTCATTCAGCCCGATCAAGTGGGAGCAGAAATTGCTCGTTTGCGACAAGCTCGCGATGCCGTCATTGAAGAGCTAAGGCGACTTCAAAACGATCTGACAGCCGAAGCACCGCCCGAGTTGGGGGCCTTGCTCGATGTTCACCTCATGCTGCTAGAAGACGAGAGTTTGTCCCTGGATGTGAAGCAGTGGATAGAAAAGCGGCTTTACAACGCAGAGTGGGCCCTCACCAGTCAAATGGAAGTCATTGGCCGACAGTTTGACGAAATGGAAGATGCCTATTTGCGCGAGCGCAAGGCGGACCTCGAGCAAGTGATTGAGCGTATTCTGCATTTTTTAAAAGGCGGTAACTTACCCGTGGTGCGCATCAAGCCACAAGCCAGGCCCCAACAAGAGTTGCAATTGGGCGACACCTTGGATGTGCCTTTGGTGTTGGTGGCGCATGACTTGTCACCAGCCGACATGCTGCAATTTAAGCAAAGTGTGTTCACGGGATTTGTGACAGACGTTGGCGGCAAAACATCGCACACGGCCATTGTTGCCAGAAGCCTAGACATTCCCGCTGTGGTGGGAGCACGCAGCGCCAGCCAGCTGATTCGGCAAGACGACTGGATCATCATTGATGGTGATGCGGGCGTGGTCATTGTCGACCCTTCTTCCATCATCTTGGCGGAGTATGGTTTCAAGCAACGCCAGGGCGATTTAGAGCGCGAGCGCCTGAGCCGACTTCGCCACACCCCTTCCGTCACCTTAGATGGCCAAAAAATTGAATTGCTCGCCAACATCGAAATGCCGGAAGATGCCAAGGGTGCTTTGCAGGTGGGCGCTCTTGGCGTGGGTCTTTTCCGCAGCGAATTTTTGTTCATGGGGCGGCAAGGAAATTTGCCAGATGAAGAAGAGCAGTTCCAGCAATATCGCCGCGCGGTGGAGGGCATGCAGGGCTTGCCCGTCACCATTCGCACGGTGGATGTCGGGGCTGACAAGCCCTTGGATGAAGCCAGGCACGATGCTGCTCACTTGAACCCAGCGCTTGGTCTGCGAGCCATTCGATGGAGCTTGGCCGATCCTGAAATGTTCTTAACTCAGCTGCGTGCTATTTTGAGAGCGGCTGCTTTGGGCAAAGTCAATCTATTGGTGCCCATGCTGGCGCACGCCAGCGAGATTCATCAGACGCTTGCCTTGGTCAAGCAAGCGCAGCTCGATTTGGATGCACGCGGCGTGGCGTATGGCCCGGTGCAGTTGGGCGCCATGATCGAAATTCCTGCTGCAGCCTTGTCGCTGAAGTTGTTCTTAAAGCACTTTGACTTTTTATCAATTGGCACCAACGACCTCATTCAGTACACGTTGGCCATTGACCGTGCCGACGAAAGTGTGGCCCATTTGTACGACCCCTTGCACCCTGCGGTGCTGAGGCTGGTGGCCGACACCATTGCCGAAGGTGCGGCGCAAGGCAAGCATGTTTCGGTGTGTGGCGAGATGGCCGGGGATGTGAGCATGACCCGTTTGCTGTTGGGCATGGGCTTGAAAAGTTTTTCGATGCACCCCTCGCAGGTCTTGCATGTGAAGCAGCAAATTTTGCGCTCAGATGCGGCCAAGCTCAAAGCGTTTGCGCAGCAAGTGCTTGAGTCAGATGATCCTTCTAGCTTGATGGCCAGCTAATGCATTAGCTGGCCAAACTTGCACCGTGCGCTTGTTGGTCGGCGTGATAACTTGAACGCACCATGGCACCCACTGCTGCATGTTTGAAGCCCATCGCGTAGGCTTTTTCTTCAAACATTTTGAAGGTGTCAGGATGAACATAGCGCTTCACGGTCAGGTGGCTGGTGGATGGCGCAAGGTACTGCCCCAAGGTGAGCATTTCGATGTTGTGATCGCGCATTTCTTGCATGACTTGCAAAATCTCTTCGTCTGTTTCACCAAGGCCCACCATCAAGCCGCTTTTGGTTGGAACATGCGGAAACAGTGCTTTGAATTTTTTCAACAACTGCAAAGAAAACTGATAGTCAGAGCCCGGGCGAACTTCTTTGTACAAGCGCGG
>CANKOT010000085.1 GCA_947484245.1 Comamonadaceae bacterium | reverse complement strand
CTTGCGTGGAAAGCTTCTTTTTTCAGGGCGTGCCACAGGGCATTGTGGTCAAGTTCGACCAATTGGGGTTGCTGATCTACACCGCCATAAACAATACCAGGTGTCTTACCTGAATTGCGCAGACGGCGGCTCGCACCCGTACCTTGCAAAGAGCGCTCAAAAGCGACAAATTTCATAACTAACTCCAAGATGAGTCGACCGCGACCAGTGCGACTCTGTTTAAAAAAGGACTGCCGTCAAGCAGCCCACAATGATGTTCCCGATCAGTCTTGATCGGAGAACAAACTCATGACCGATTCACCGTAGGCCATGCGCTGCATGGTCTTGGCTAACAGCGGCGCCACAGTGAGTTGGCGAATTTTGGGACTGGCTGCAGCGGCTTGTGACAAAGGAATGGTGTTGGTCACAACCACTTCATCGAGGGCAGAGCCTTTGGCAATGCGGTCGATGGCGGGGCCCGAGAAAATAGGGTGGGTGCAATACGCGTAAACTTTTTTGGCCCCGCGCTCTTTCAAAACCTCAGCGGCTTTGACCAAGGTGCCGGCCGTGTCAATCATGTCGTCCATGATGACGCAGTTGCGGCCATCGATGTCGCCAATGACGTGCATCACTTCACTGACGTTGGCTTTGGGACGACGCTTGTCAATGATGGCCAAATCGCAATTGAGTTGTTTGGCCAATGCGCGTGCGCGAACCACACCGCCTACGTCGGGTGAGACCACAATGAGGTCTTCGTAGTTCTTTTGGCGCAGATCGCTCAAGAGCACGGGGGAAGCGTAAATGTTGTCGACGGGAATGTCGAAGAAACCTTGAATTTGGTCGGCGTGCAAGTCCATGGTGAGCACATGATTCACACCCACTGCTTGCAACATGTTGGCGACCACTTTGGCCGTGATGGGCACGCGTGTTGAGCGCGGGCGACGGTCTTGGCGGGCATAGCCGAAGTAAGGAATGATGGCGCTGATGCGACCTGCTGAGGCGCGCTTTAAAGCGTCGACCATGATCAGCAGTTCCATCATGTTTTCGTTGGTGGGGGCGCATGTCGACTGAATGACGAACACATCACGAGCGCGCACGTTTTGCTTTAACTCAACCCTGACTTCGCCGTCAGAGAAGCGGCCAACGTCGGCCAAACCAAGTGTGACGTCCAACTCGTAGGCCACTTCGGCCGCCAACACAGGGTTGGCATTGCCATTGAAGACCATAAAGTCTGAATGTGAATTTGTGTTGGGTTGCAGCATGAACTTATGATCGATCAAATGAAGGGCCGATGCGGGTTAGCGCATAAATTTCAATCACTGCGCGTGTGACCGCGCATCCAATCACATGGCGTTTGACGGCTTGTGAAACATTTGGCAGGGGAAGAAGGACTCGAACCTTCGCATGCCGGAATCAAAATCCGGTGCCTTAACCAACTTGGCGACTCCCCTACACGGGTTGGCAGCTTTGGTAAACCAAAACTGCCGACCGATCAATCGTCGCTGGAGGCCCAACCTTTTTGGGGGTGAACTTCCAAATTGCCACACATTCGAATTTGCCAACTAGACCAAGTTGCTGGAACTTGAGGCATTTGGCTTAAATTCGTGCCGCGTGGCACTTGCGCAAACACTGCACTTCCTGACCCTGTCATTCTGCCTTTGACAACAGCTGGCTCAAGTCTGGCTGATTCGAGCCAGGCGATTGCGTCGCTGATTTGGGGGCAGAGGCGCTGGGCCACTGGCTGCAGGTCGTTGTGGCCGAAGCCGAACGGGTTTGCTGCAAAGACCGAAATTGTAGCAGGCTTTGATTCTCGGTTTAAGGCTTCAGCGCCAAAAATTTTGGCCGTTTCAAGCCCCTCTGGCGGTTTGACCACCACAAACTGCGCGGGCGGCACAGAGATCGGCTGGATGATTTCACCCACGCCCTCTACCCAGGCATTGTGTCCCTTGAGAAAAAATGGCACATCGGCACCCAGCTTCAACCCCAACGCAGCCAGTTGATTGTCAGAGAAATTGAGTTTCCAAAGCTTGTTCAGTGCCAACAGACAAGTGGCAGCGTCAGACGAACCGCCGCCCATACCAGCTTGCGCTGGAATTGACTTTTCAATTGCAATGTGGACCCCAAAATGGGTGCCGCTGGCCTGTTGCAAAAGCCTTGCAGCGCGCGTGATCAGGTCATCCTCTGGCAGCTTGACGGTGAGGTCTTCTCGGCTGATTTGACCATCTTGGCGAACATCAAAGTGCAGGGTGTCATACCAATCAATGAGCATGAACACCGATTGCAGCAGGTGGTAGCCATCGGCTCTGCGGCCAGTAATGTGCAAAAACAAATTGAGTTTGGCTGGCGCCAAGACCTGGTGCAAAGACGTCATGATTCAAAGGCAATTCGAAGCACTGTGCGCGGAGCGGGCTGAACCCGTTCTAGCACCAATCGGCGCAAATGCCATTCGCTGACATCGACGTTCCAACCCTCGGCGGGCGTAGGTTTGCCAGCCAGCCAATCAATGACCGCTGCAGTGGGCAATTGGGTGCCGGTGAGCTCAAAAACCAATCGCTCCAGGCTAGCAGATTCACGTACTTGACGGCCTTGCAAAAGGCGAGCACTTTGTGCCGTCCATTCAAGTCTGGCCATCTGCATTCCCAAAGGGTTGTAGATATTGAGAGTGCCTTCTGGCCAACCCCCCGTGATGTCAAAAGAGGTGATGAAAGATTGGGGCGGCTCTGTGTCAATTTGAAGAGCAAATCTACCGGCTTTAAAAGGCTTTGGTAAAGCAGGTGCTTCAACGCTGACGACTTGCGAGGTGGCTGAGCTGGAAGGTGGCGTGTAGGTTTGCGTGCCCGTGGGCCGAGTAGCGCAGCCCCCCAAAAGCATCATGCACAAACAGCACAGTGCAAGGAAACGGGTTGTCAACATTGCGCGCTAGCTCATCAAGGTTTGAACTTGAATTGCTTGAGCGTTTCAAGCAGGGTTTCGTTGTCAGATTTGAGCATCAGGCCTTCACGCCAAATGGAGCCCGCTTTGTCTTGCTGCCCCAAGATCCAGTAAACCTCGCCCAAATGCGCAGCAATTTCGGCATCTGGTCTGGCGTTGTAAGCGGCCTCTAGTATGCGCAGAGCATCCTTGGTGTTGCCCTCTCGGTATTCAAGCCAACCCAAGCTGTCTTGAATAAAGGGATCGCGAGGCGCCAGCTGCACCGCCTTGAGAATCAGTTGACGAGCTTCATCAAGCCTTGTGTTTCGATCTGCCAGCGAATAGCCCAAGGCATTGAAGGCATGGGGATCGTTGGGCTTGGCTTTCATGAGGCCTCGCAACAAACTTTCCATTTGGTCAAAGCGGCCCAACTTTTCACAAATCATGGCCAATTCCGACTGCAAGTCAGTATCTGCTGGAAACTTGGTTAAGGCTTCTTCAATGGTGGTGAGTGCCGCATTGAATTGCTTGTCTTCGCGCAACCATTGAGAAATGGCCAACGCCTTTTGTCGCGCAGCTTGCGGGTTGCTCACCTTCACTTGCTCAAGCAAATTCAAACCTTCTGCCTTGCGCCCTTGCTGTGCCAACAAGGCAGCACGGCGGCTGGCAATTTTGAGAGGGTCTGTGTCGGGTGGAATGCGCGCAAGCCATTGGTCTGCTTGTGCCAATTGGCCTTGCTTTTGGGCAATTTGCGACAGTGCCAAGTAAGCCTCTGACAACCCGCCAGATGCGTCAGAGCCCTTGGTGTTTTCAACCAACTTGATGAATCGCTGAAGCGACAATTCGGCTGGCGCGAATTGTGACAAATCACTTTGCAATAAACCTAAAAATAACCAGCCTGGGGCAAATTCGGGGTTCTGCTTTGAAAGTTGATTGAGTTGAAGCAATGCGGGCTGCATCTGACCAAGATCAATCAATGTGCGGGCATAACCAAGACGCAAGTCAGGGAGCGCATCTCCAGCCATATAACGCGTGATCATGGGCTGTACTTCGCTGGGTACAACATTGAGAAGACTCAGGGCCAGCATGATGGGGCCAGGTGCGTTGCCATTGGCCGCATGACCTGCTCGGGCCGCCTCGGCCGCAGGCTGTATTTCGCCTGCATCACGCTTCATGCGCCCAATGGTGGTCCAAGCGCTTGCAGCCGTTTCTGGATTTCTAATGGCCGCAGCGATGGCTTGCTCGACAACTTTGGCCGCAAAATTTTTGTCTTGAACACGGCTGAAAACGCGGGGGATGGCGCCAATGGCGGCCGACTGTTCTTGAATGGGTAGGCTGAACAAGCTGGTCTTTAGCGCTTGCCCAGCTTCTTCGACGCGGTTGAGCGCCAACAAAATTTGCAAAATATAGCGATTGGCTTCTTGCGATTCTGGAAGGCTGGTCTTCCAACTCCTAGCCGCCTGCAAAGCGGCCTCGCCCGATCGAGACTGCAGCGCCAAATCGGTAGCGCGCACAAACAAGGCCTCATCTTTGGTTTTTCGGGCTGCATCCAAAATGATGGCAAAGCCAGAGCCTGGTTCACCCGCACGCACGTTGAGTTCACCCAATAACAATTGGTAAAACAAAACGGCATTGAGCTTGGAGTTTTGCACGGGTGGCTCGGCACAAACACCTGTTGTAGCCCAGACCAACGCAAGGGAGGAAAACCAATATTTCATGGAGCCATCATAATCTAGAGGCTGTGTTGGAGCGCTGACACAAACCCATTTCACCCTGTTATTGAAGCCAATCCATGCCTGAATTGCCAGAAGTCGAAGTCACCCGACTGAGTTTTGCCAGCCGGATTGCTGGCGCGCGGGTTTTGGCCATGCAAATGGGCAAGCCTTTGAGGTGGCCACTGGGTGTATCGCCCTCGCTCTTGGTGGGTCAAAGCATCATGGGCGTTAGGCGACGCGGCAAATACCTTTTGCTAGACATGGACAGCGGTATTTTGATGCTGCATTTGGGAATGTCGGGTAGTTTAAATTTTGCGCCATCTCAGGCCGAAGCAGGCAAGCACGATCACATGGATTTGGTCACCACCCAAGGCGTCCTGCGTTTGCACGACCCACGCCGCTTTGGCGCGGCGGTTTGGTCTGAGTCCGAACACCATGGGCCTGCCGCCAAGCTGCTCGGTAAGTTGGGCATGGAGCCCCTCACCGAGGGCTTTGAACTCAAGCTGTTTCAGCAAGGCTTGAAAAAACGCGCTGCGCCCATCAAGCAAGTTTTGTTAGCAGGCGATGTGGTGGTGGGCGTGGGCAATATTTATGCTTCTGAAGCGCTTTTCATGTCGGGCATTCGGCCTACCGTCAAAGCCAACAAGCTGAGTGCACCCAGAGTGGCAAAGTTGCATGCTGCCATCAGGCAAGTTCTGGCCAGGGCGGTTGAACAAGGTGGGAGCAGCCTGAAAGATTTTGTCAATGCGCAAGGCAACACAGGGTACTTTCAACTGGAGGCTTCGGTCTATGGCAGAGCTGCGCTGCCTTGCAGAACATGCAGCACACCCATCAAGCAAATTGTGCAAGGTCAGCGCTCAACATTTTTCTGCCCAGCATGTCAAAAGCATTGAAAGAGGCGCGCCCCTTTGCAGAGACCATGGTGTCTTGGCAGAAGCTTCATGGCCGCCACCATTTGCCTTGGCAAAACACCCAAGACCCTTACCGTGTGTGGCTATCTGAAATCATGCTTCAGCAAACGCAGGTGAGCACCGTACTGGCCTACTACGAGAAGTTCTTGCAACACTTTCCCACTGTGGCCGACTTGGCCGCTGCATCCCAAGACAAGGTCATGGGCTTGTGGAGTGGTTTGGGCTATTACAGTCGTGCGCGCAATTTGCACCAGTGCGCCAAAGATGTGGTGGCAAGGTTTGGTGGCAAGTTTCCAACGACAGCCGCCGAGTTGATCACGCTGCCCGGCATTGGCCGATCGACTGCAGCTGCCGTCGCATCATTTTGTTTCTCTGAGCGTGTGGCCATCATGGATGGCAATGTCAAACGAGTTCTGACACGTGTGTGGGCATTTGACGAAGATTTGTCTGTCAGCCAAAACGAAAAAGCTTTGTGGCAAATGGCTGAAAAAGCTTTGCCTACGCGCCAGCTCAAAACAGCCATGCCGCGATATTCGCAAGCCCTCATGGATTTGGGTGCCACCATTTGTTTGCCGCGCAAACCCAATTGCCAGGCTTGCCCTGTGAAGCCAGAATGCCAAGCCTTGGCTCAGGGCGAGCCTGAAAAATTCCCTGTCAAAACTCGCAAAGTGAAACGCAGCAGCGAGGTGCTTTGGCTCTTGCTGGCGCAAAACTCAAAGGGGGAGGTTTGGTTAGAGAAGCGCCCGTCTAAGGGTATTTGGGCCAGCCTTTACAGCTTGCCTATTTTTGAGTCCGAGGCTTCATTGTGCGCTGTGTTTGAGTTGCCTTTCAAACCTGGTCAAGTGCAGGGCAAAAATGCGCAAACACCCATTGATTTAGAGGTGTCTGTGTTGCCCGCATTCAAGCATGTTTTGACTCACAAAGATTTGCATTGTCATGTGGTGAAAGTCAAGCTCAAACAAAAGCCAAAAACGCCTCAAGCTGGTGCATGGTGGGCAGAAAATAATTGGAAAGAATTGGGCTTGCCTACGCCCATTCGTCACTTGCTGTCTAACTCTCTGTGACGTTTCAGGGTGAGCCAATTGGCGCTGAAATATTGGCTCAGTTGTTCAACCAAATAGACTGAACGGTGTTGACCGCCGGTGCAACCAATGGCCACCGTGATGTAGTTGCGATGGTCTTTTTCGAGGGCTGGCAACCAGTGCTCAATGAAGTTGGTGATGTGCGACTGCATGAGCTTTACATCTGGATAATTGTCTAAAAATTTTTGAACTGATTCGTCTTTGCCTGTTAAGGCACGAAGTGCATTTTCGTAGTACGGATTGGGCAGCATGCGCACATCAAACACATAGTCAGCATCGATGGGAATGCCTAGTTTAAAACCAAAAGATTCAAACACCAAGGTGAGCTTGGCGCCTGTAGAGGTGATCAATGATTTGACGTAGCTTTGCAGTTGCGGCGCTCGTAAAAAACTGGTGTCAATGATGTGGGATTTTTCGCGCAAATGCGAGAGCAGTTCGCGCTCGTATTCAATTGACTCTGTGAGGGCCAGTTCGCCTTCCGTGGCTCGGCGGCCAGACAAAGGATGGCGACGCCTGGTCTCTGAATATCGCCGCAGCAGGGTGTCTGACGATGCGTCCAAGAAAATAGAGGTAATTTTGAAACCGTGACTTTCCAAGACTTGCAATTGGCCAGGCATGAGTGGCAATGAGCTGGCGCTGCGAACATCAATGGCAATGGCCACGCGCTCTTCTCTTTGGTCGTTTTCAAGCTCAACAAAGGGAATAAGCAACTCGGGTGGCAAGTTGTCAACGCAATAAAAACCGGAGTCTTCCAGAGCGCGCAAGGCCACAGATTTTCCTGAGCCCGACATACCAGTGATGAGTACGATTTCCATGTCTTCTAAACTTCAGAAAATTATTTGGTGAGCATCTCGCGGGCATGCGCCAACGTGGTTGCTGATAATTTTTCGCCACCGAGCATGCGCGCAATTTCTGTCACGCGTTGCTCGCCTGCAATGGGTGTCACGCTGCTGCTCACGCCTTCTTGGCTGCTGCTTTTACTCACCAGCAAATGATGGTCTGCACAGGAAGCCACTTGAGGCAAATGTGTAACCGCCAAAACTTGTCGGTGAACGCCCAGTTGTTTCATGAGCCTGCCCACTGTTTCAGCCACGGCTCCACCTACACCAGAGTCAACCTCGTCAAAAATCAGGGTGCCTGCTTCGCCCAATTCGCTGGTGGTGACCGCAATTGCCAAGGCAATGCGAGAGAGTTCGCCACCCGACGCCACCTTGCCCACGGGTCTAGGCGTGCTGCCTGCATGGCCAGCCACCAAGAATTGGATGTCTTCTAAACCGTGTTGGGCGGCTTGGTCTAAGCCGAGCAAGGCCACCTCAAAACGCCCGCCTTGCATGCCCAAGTTTTGCATGGCTTGGGTGACGGCTTGAGCGAGCTTGGGAGCAGCTTTTTTGCGCTGCTGTGAGAGTTTTTTGGCTTCAGAGTGGTAGGCCTGCGAGGCCGCTTTTTCTTGGGCTTCGAGGCCTTCCAAGTCGCTGGCAGCTTCAAGTGCATTGAGCTCTTGTTTCCAGCCGCTTAACAAGCTGGCCAGCTCTTCGGGGGGACGTTTGTACCTGCGCGCCAAAGAAAGCCACTGTGACATGCGCTGATCGAGCTTGCTCAAGCGATCGGGGTCGAGATCGGTTTTGCGCAGGTATGACTGCAAAGAATGAGCCGCATCTTCGGCTTGCGCAAGGCTGGATTGCAGCACCTCCGCTATGCTTTGAAACTCAGGCTCTACATGCGCCTGGTCTTGCAACTGCGCAATGGCTTGCGACAGCAAACCCAAGGCACCCGTGGCGCTACCGAGACGCGAAGATTCGTCGCCATCGAGCGAGCCAATGGCAGACTGACCCGCGTCAATCAGAGCTTGGGCATGCGAAAGCCGCGTGTGCTGCGCATTCAAGTCGTCCCACTCATCCAAGGCGGGCGCCAGTTTGTCGAGCTCGCTAATTTGCCAAGCCAAGCGCTCTTGCTCACGGCTTAAAGAGTCTTGCGCATTGCGGGCTGTCTGCACCGCTTGTTGTGTTTGGCGCCAGGCGTGCCAAGCCGTTTTGAGTGCATCCGTGCTCAGTCCAGCATAAGCATCGAGCAAGCCGCGCACTGCATCTGGCCGCGTGAGGCTTTGCCATGCGTGTTGGCCATGAATGTCTAAAAGCATTTCGCCCAAGGCGCGCAGTTGGGTGGCAGTGGCTTGGCTGCCGTTGACCCACGCGCGGCTTTTGCCTTGCGTATCGACACTGCGTCTTAAGAGCAAGGTGTCTGAAACTTCAAAGCCAGCCTCTTCAAGTACAGCTTGCGCTGGGGCTGGGCAATCAAACTCAGCCGACACTTCACAGCGCGTGGCGCCTTCACGCACCACACTTGAATCGGCGCGCTCCCCCAATGCCAATTGCAAAGCGTCAATCAAAATGGATTTGCCGGCGCCGGTCTCGCCTGTGAGCACGCTGAAGCCTGACGAGAGATTCAAGTCAAGTTCGCGAACAATGACAAAGTCACGCAGACTGATGTGCCGCAAAGCCATGGCCTAGATGCCCCCTTCGTTCCAATGCATTTTCTTGCGCAAGGTGTCAAAGTAGTTCCAGCCTTGCGGATGCAGAAAGCGCACTTTGTGCGACGACTGCTCAACGGTAATTTGATCGCCAATCATGAGGCTGGCCAAAGACTGCATGTCAAAGTTGGCGCTGGCATCTCGGCCAGACACAATCTCAATGCTTATTTTGGAGGTGTCTGGCAACACAATAGGACGGTTGGACAGGGTGTGCGGTGCAATGGGCGCAATGACCAAGCCACCTAAATTGGGGTGCATCAAAGGACCGCCAGCCGACAAGGAGTAAGCGGTAGAGCCTGTGGGCGTGGCCACAATCAGGCCGTCGGCACGCTGCTTGGCCACAAAGCGACCATCGACTTCAATGCGCAGCTCAACCATGCCCGAGGTGGCACCGCGGTTGACCACCACATCGTTCATGGCAAACGCATCAAACACGCAATGCTTGTCGCGCCAAACTTGCGCATGCAGCAGGCTGCGTTGTTCTTCTTCATAATTTCCCAAGAGCATGGGTTTGAGTGTTTGGGCGTATTCCTCAATGGGGATGTCGGTGATAAAGCCCAGGCGACCTTGATTGATACCAATGAGAGGCAGCCCGAAAGGCGCCACTTGCCTGCCAATGCCCAGCATGGTGCCGTCGCCGCCGACCACCAAGCCCAAATCGCACTGTTTGCCAATCTCGGCCATGGTGAGGGTG
>CANKOT010000084.1 GCA_947484245.1 Comamonadaceae bacterium | reverse complement strand
TTGCCCAATTGCGCGATGTGATGAAGGAAACGCAGTCTTATGGCTTTGCCAAGGTCAAGCAAGAGCAGCAAGAACTGGGTCAGCAAGTTCGAAGCCTGTTAGAGTCTCGCGGCTTCAAAAGCGTGGCTGCACAAGGGTTTCAAGCACCCGGTGTGGTTGTGAGCTACACCCAAGATGCCGAAATTCAAAACAGCAAAAAATTCCTTTCTTTAGGCCTGCAAACTGCGGCAGGTGTGCCTTTGCAATGCGATGAGCCCAAAGACTTCATGACTTTCCGCATTGGCTTGTTTGGCCTTGAAAAGCTGCACAACCCTGCGCGCAGTGTCCAGCAATTGGCACAGGCACTCGACGAAATGGGCTATTTGCCCATTGCAGCCAAAGAGCTGGCAATGGCCTAATGGTTTAAACCCATTGAGTCGATTGAGCCCGTTTAGGGCTTGATTGGCTGGCCGCCAGCCATTAAAAACAAACTGGCGTCGTCTTGATTTGCAAAACCTAATTCGCAAGCCTTTGCAAATTGTTGGCTTGCAACTTGCCCCATCGCGGGCACCGAAACTTTCAAGTGCGCACAGGCCTCTATGGCCAAACGGGTGTCTTTGGCCAGCAGTGACGTGTGAGCTCTGGGCTCAAAATCGTTTTGAAGAGCACGCGCCATTCGATCTTGCCCAATCCAGCTTTGCCCACTGCTAGATTGCATGACGCGCAATGTTGTTTCTGCATTCAAGCCCCAGGCCTGCGCCATGGCCAAGACCTCACTTGCGCCTGCTAAATTGACAGCGGCCAACAGGTTGTTGGCCAATTTGGTTTTGGCGGCATCACCAGGTTTTTGTCCAATGACAAATCGATGCGTGGTGATGGCATTGAGCAGAGCTTCGTTTTTTGTCAGTTGGCCAGAATCTCCCGCCAGCATCAAACTCATTTGACCGTCTCGTGCTCGCACAGGCCCCCCCGACATGGGTGAATCAATCAGGAAGACGCCTTTGGCCTTGGCCACGTCTGAGGCTTTTTCTACATCGAGCGGCCCCAATGTAGGACACAAAAAGACCAAGTCACCCGGCTGAGCTTGGCTTAACAAGCCCATGGGGCCCGATAAAACGCTGTGAGCTTGCTGTGCATCGACCACCACAATGAAACTGATGCGGCATTGCAGCGCTATGTCAGCAGGTGATGCGCACTGGTTAGCCCCAAGGGCGACAGCTTCTTTGACGCGCAAGGGTTCAATGTCATGCGCAAACACTGGCCAAGCTTGGGACAGCAGCCGAGCCATCATGGCAAAGCCCATATTGCCGATACCAATGAAGCCAATGGGGCCAAGTTGAGCGTATGGGGTAGGAGAAGTGTTGATCGTCATGAGCACCATTCTTGCCTAAAATGAACCGCAATGACAAATTCTTCGCAGCCGCCTCATTTAAATTGGCGTGATTCGTTTCAGGTCAAAAGCTTTCGCTACCAGTGGCCCGCTGATTTGGCCACTTCATGGGCCTTCGAAATGGAAACCATCCTTTTGGGTTGGTACATCTTGTCAACCTCTGGTTCCGTGTTGATGCTGGTTGTTTATGGCTCATTGCAGTATTTAGGTTCTTTGCTTTCGCCTGTGTTTGGTGTGGTGTGTGATCGGATGGGCTACAGAAGAATGCTCTGGTCTACCAGGGCTATTTACGCCTTGTTGGCTTTTGTGATCATGCTGCTTTCTTATTTTGAAGCACTGACGCCCGAGAGGGTGCTCATTTTGGCTGCCATTGTGGGCACCATCCGGCCTTCCGATCAAATGATGCGCAATGCCTTGATTGCCAAAACTTTGCCCGCGGCGCAGCTGATGGGGGCACTGGGCATTTCAAGAATGACGTCCGAGTCTGCCAGGATAGCCGGCGCGTTGGCCGGAGCAGGTATCGTGGCAGTTTTAGGCATGACCTCGGCTTATGCCGTGGTCACCTTGTTGTATGTGGTGAGTTTTTGGCTGTCCCAAGGTGTTGACGATGTTCAGGCCACACCCAATGCCGCTGCTTTGGCCAGTCCGCTTGAAGATTTGAAATCTGCATTCACTTATGTGTGGCACAAGCCTATTTTGATGGGCGCCATGGCTGTGGCTTTTTTGGTGAACTTATTGGCATTCCCGTTTGCGCTGGGCTTGTTGCCTTATGCTGCTAAAAATATTTTCCTGACCAACCAAACCGGCTTGGGATTTTTGGGGGCCAGTTTTGCATTTGGGGGGCTCTTGGCGTCTTTGACTTTAAGCAGTCACAAATTCAAACTGCGCGCATCACAAACCATGATCATGGCCTCGGTCGCTTGGTTTTCACTGGATCTCTTTTTTGCATTCACAAGCAATTTGTACATGGGCATGCTCGTTCTGATGTTGGCAGGTTTTGTGCAAAGCCTCTGCATGACGCCTTTGGCAGCAGTCATGCTGCGCGCCACTGACCCTGCTTTTCATGGGCGGGTGATGGGCATGCGCATGTTGGCCATTTGGGGTTTGCCCATTGGGCTGTTGGCCAGCGGCCCATTGGTTGAAAGCATTGGGTATGTGGCGACGGCTTGGGTTTATTCCGCTTTGGGTTTGATCCTGACCTTGGCCATCGCGCTTTACTGGCGCCATGCCTTGTGGGACAAGCAGTCCGTTGCCAACAATGTGCTTTGAATTAATTTGGCGCTACAAGTCCAAATTTTTCAATCAACCGATTCTTGGCACTTGGCAGAAAGTTAATTCTTGAGACGTCGCCCTGAAGTGTTTTGATCAAAAGTGGGTCCATCACCCGATACCAAAGGGGCGGCAAGTAAGCCAAGAAAAACATCCCAAAATAGCCAGACGGCAACCTGGGAAGCTCAGGAAAATCACGCAGTGATTGGTAGCTGCGGCCTGGGTGAGTATGGTGATCTGAATGACGCTGCAGCTGAAACAACACCAGGTTAGAAACCAAATGATTGCTGTTCCATGAGTGGTGTGGTTGACAATTTTCGTAATTGCCATTGGCCGTCTTGAGTCTTTGAATGCCGTAATGTTCGACGTAATTGGCCGATGTCAGCTGAAACGCGCCCCAAATTGCAACGGGAATGAGCACGATCACCATGTCCAATCCGTAAAGGCTGATGAGGCTGCCGTACACCAACGCTGTTAAGCAAAGCGCTTGAAGAATTTCGTTTTCAAAATACCAAACTGGCTTGCCCAATCTTTGAAGTCGATCGGCTTCAAGTCGCCATGCGCGAAGGGCGGCTCCTGGCATTTCTCTGCAAGCAAATTGATAAATGTTTTCTCCCATTTTGGAGGATGCAGGATCTTCGGGGGTACTTACATGCCGGTGATGGCCCCTGTTGTGCTCAATAGAGAAGTGACCGTAAGCACCCAGTGCCGTATTGAACAGCGCAACTTTTCGAGGCAATGTTTGCAATTTGTGGCCCAGTTCGTGGCTGACGTTCAAGCCAAAACCCAAGACCGATCCGGTTGTAATGACGGTGGCAATCCATTCGATGGCAGTCAATGTGTAGGTGCAAAGGAAGATGCAATTGAAAATGACGGCAATCCATAAAATAGGAATGGTTGCGTAAGTAATCCATCGGTAATAGGCGTCGGCTTCTAGTGCAGCAATCGATGCTTCAGGTGGATTGCTGGTGTCCTCGCCAATCAGGAAATCTAACAAGGGCACAAAAAAATAATAGAAAACCAAGGGGAAAAATAAAATCCAATTGCCGACCCCAAAGCTGGAAACCGCAACTGTTCCCACCAGTGAAACAGAAGGTCCTGCGACAGAAAATAGCCATGCAAATCGCTTCTTATCGATGTAAGAAGGCGTTTGATTTTGGCGGTTTTCAATGGCTGTCGTCACAATAGAATAGAGCTTGCAGTTTGATGTGTGAAGTATGCCGCATGATCGCTGAATGAACAGGGTATTACCCCTAGTTCAAAAGGCAGGCGTGGTTTATAACAACACGCTAAGGAGTTTATCAATGGGTGGCAGTTTTTACGAGATGATTCGAAGCGGCCGCATCTTTGCGGTAATGCTTGCGCTTTGTGCTTTGATGGCATGCCAGAAGTCAGATTCAAATTCAAGCCCATCCCAAATGCCAGCGCAGTCAGGCCGTGCCGATTGGCTTGATAAAAACGATGCCAGAAAAGGCTTTATAGCTGCACCCACAGGGCAGATCAAAGATGCTCAGGGCAAGGTCATTTGGGACTTTGATGCCTTTGCTTTTGTTCAAGGCAATGCGCCCGCAACGGTCAACCCAAGTTTGTGGCGACAAGCCACTTTGAACAATCAAATTGGCTTGTTCAAAGTGACTGAGGGCATCTGGCAGTTAAGGGGCTTTGACCTGGCCAACATGACCTTGATTCAAGGCAAGACGGGCTGGATAGTGGTCGATGCCCTGACCGCACAAGAAACCTCGGCCGCGGCACTGGCTTTTGCGCGCCAGCATTTGGGCCCGCAAAAAGTGTCTGGTCTCATTTTTACGCACAGCCACACCGATCATTTTGGAGGCGCATTGGGCGTGGTGAGTGCCGAGGAAGCCAAAGCACGAAAACTGCCCATCGTTGCACCTTCTGGCTTTATGGAAGAGGCCACCAGTGAAAATATTCTCATGGGGCCGGCCATGGGACGACGGGCCATGTACATGTACGGCAGCAACTTGCCCAAAAATCCAACAGGGCTTGTCGACAATGGCTTGGGCAAAGCGGTGGCGTTTGGAAAACTCGGCATTTTAGAACCCAACATCACCGTTGAATCAGAAAAAAAAGAACTGCTAATTGATGGCGTTCGTTTTATTTTCCACAACGTACCTGGCAGCGAGGCGCCATCGGAGTTCACTTTCTATTTGCCTGACTTCAAGGCGTTTTGCGGCGCCGAAATCATGGGCCATACTTTGCACAACCTCTACACCTTGCGCGGTGCCAAGGTGCGAGATGCCACCAAGTGGGCGTCTTATTTGAACGACTCTTTGCGCCATGTCGAAAATTCTGAAGTGGTGTTCAATCAGCATCATTGGCCAGTCTGGGGGGCGGCCAATATCCAAGACTTTATTGTCAAACAAAGAGACACCTACCAGTTCATTCACGATCAGACGGTGCGGCAAATGAATGCCGGTTTGAACGCTGCTGAAATTGCAGAAAATCTTCGGTTGCCCCCCTCACTTGATGAGCATTTGAGTGTGCGCGGATATTACGGCACAGTTCGCCACAACGTGAAAGCGGTTTACCAAAACTACATGGGCTGGTTTGATGCCCACCCTTCCAACCTGGACCCTTTGCCCGCTTTGCAAGCCTCTGAAAAATACGTTCAGCTCATGGGGGGTGTCGACAAAGTGGTGGCGGCAGCTCAAGAGGCCATGGCAAAAGCAGACTACCGCTGGGCGGCCGAATTGCTCAAACATGCAGTCTATGTAGCGCCTAAGCATGCGCAAGCCAAGGAAATGTTGGCGCAGTCTTTTGAAAAACTGGGCTATGCGGCCGAGTCATCTGCTTGGCGAAACTTTTACCTAACAGGTGCAATGGAGTTGCGTCAAGGTACGCCCGAAAAAGGCTTGCCGCGCGAGGGCATGATCGACATGCTGAACCAAACCCCCATCGAACGGTTTTTGGAGGCCATGGCTGCATCGCTCAATGCGCCTAAGGCTGAGGGTAAAAAAATGAAAATCAACTTGGTTTTTTCTGATACAAAACAAAGTTTTGTCTTGTCCCTAGAAAATTCTGTCTTGCATCATGTGCAGGCGCAAGCTGATCAAAATGCGAATGCAACCCTCACCCTGACAAAGCCGTTTTTCATCAAGATGGTGTTAGGCCAAGCCGGCGGCAAAGACTTGCTCTTGTCCGATCAAACCAAGATCAAAGGCAGCACCATTGATTTGGCTTTGTTTTTCAGCATGCTTGACAAAGCGCCCGGTAATTTTTCCATTGTCACGAGGGCCCTCCAATGACACTTTCTGAATTTGATTATGTGGTGGTAGGTGGTGGCTCTGCGGGCTGCTGCGTGGCGGGGCGTTTGAGTGAAGATCAACATACTTCTGTGTGTTTGCTTGAAGCTGGCGGCCCCGACAACTCAGTGTTTGTTCGTGCGCCCTTGGGATTTGCAGCCACCGCTTCTTTGAACCTCAACAGCTGGGGCTACAACACCGTGCCACAGGCTGGGTTTAACGGTCGCAAAGGATTTCAGCCACGCGGCAAAGTGATGGGCGGCAGCTCTTCCATCAATGCCATGGTTTACACGCGCGGCAATGCCCGCGATTACGACAGTTGGGCCGCCTTAGGCAACCCAGGCTGGACCTTCCAAGATGTTTTGCCGTACTTTAAAAAGTCAGAAAACAACGAGTGCTTTGGCGCAACAGATTACCGGGGTGTGGGCGGTCCTTTGAACGTGAGTTTTCTGCGCAGCCCCAGCCCCTTGAACCAATTGTTCATGCAGGCTTGCAACGAGCAGGGTATTCCCAGCAACCCCGATTACAACGGCGCTCAGCAATTTGGGGTGTCGCCCGGTCAGGTTACTCAAAAGGGCGGCGAGCGTTGGAACGCGGCCAGAGCTTACCTAGACCCTCACCGCCATCAAAGCAATTTGAATGTCATCTCGCAGGCGCATGCCACGCAAATTATGTTTGAAGGCAAACGTGCTGTCGGTATCAAATACAAGGTCAATGGCGTGGACCATGAAGTTCGTGCGCGCAAAGAAGTGATTGTGTCGGGTGGTGCTTTTGGCTCGCCGCAATTGCTCATGTTGTCGGGGGTCGGCCCCGCTTTGCATTTGCAAGACTTGGGCATTCCCCTGTTCCATGAATTGCCAGGCGTTGGTCAAAACTTGCAAGACCACATCACCACAGTGCTCATTTACAAGACCCAAAAAATAAACGACGCCATGGGCTTTTCACTCAAGGGGGCCTGGAACATGATCAAGTCCATGCTGGAGTGGCGCAGCAAACGCACGGGTTGGATCACCTCCAACGTGTCTGAAACGCAGGGCTTTGTGTCGACCGAGGGCAACAACGAGTATCCCAACATTCAGTTGGCCCTGTGCACCGGCATTGTGGACGATCATGCGCGCAAAATGCATGCGGGTCATGGCTACACCTTGCACGTGACCCTGATGCGCCCTCAAAGCCGGGGCAGCCTGACCCTCGCTAGCCGCAACCCCACCGATGCCCCCCTCATTGACCCCGCATTTTTAAAAGAGTCAGCCGACATGCAGACCTTGGTGGCGGCCACCCAATTGGGTTTGCGGGTCATGCAGTCGCCCGCACTGTCTTCTCACAGAGGCGATATGATTCATGCGGTAGACGCCAACAATCCGGCGCAAATTGAAAACTTTCTGCGCGACCACTCCGACACCGAATACCACCCTGTGGGCACTTGCAAAATGGGCCCTGCGCAAGATCTGATGGCCGTGGTCGATGCCCAACTGCGTGTTCATGGTCTGCAAAATTTGTGCGTCATCGACGCGTCCATCATGCCCCACTTGGTCACGGGCAATACCAATGCACCCACCATCATGATTGCCGAAAAAGGGGTTGATTTAATTCGCGGGGCTAGGCTTTAAGCGCAGTAAAACAAGGCTGCAAACACTTGATACGACAGCCAGCGCCCAAAACCCAGCACCGTAAGTGCCAAACATGCTGGACAAGCCGCCAAAAAGGGGTGGGCCAAGCACCACACCCAAAAAAGTAAATGTCAATGTGCCGCCCGTGGCAACACTGGCCTTGCCCTCGGGTGCTTGTCTGGCTACTTCTGCCAAATAAACGCCGTTCCAACCAATGGCGGATGCGCCAAAAAGCAGCAGCAAGGTCCAGACACCATAGACGGGAAGGATGGGCAAGAAAAGAGGGGTTGCAGCCGCGCAAAGGGTCATGCTGATCGCCAAACCGGCCAGCATTTTTTGCGAACTCAGATAATGATCGGCCATGTAGCCCCAGACAACACGCCCAACAATGCCACCTACTTGTGTGATGGAAAGCAGCAATCCGGCGGCCACCAGCCCATAAGATAAATCATCGTGCAAGTAAGTGACCAAGTAAGTGGTGAGCGAGACTTGAACCATCGAAAACATGAAAGAACAACCTGCCATGGTGGCCAGTGTGCGGTGCGACAACACCATGCGAATAGGTGCCAACAATGTGTTGAAGTTCAGCTTCAAACCAACTTGCCTTTGCTGGTCCATTTCATGACGAAGTGGTTGCGACATGATGGCACTGATCAAGCACACCAAGGCAACGCTGATTAAACTCAATTGCCAGTCGATTCCGAGCATGAGGCTGGGAACAATGGCGCCTGCCAACATGGAGCCTAGTGGCACGCCTGTTTGTTTGATTGAAAACACCAGAGACATTTGATGGGCCGGTGTTGTTCGGGTCAATATTTGCGAGCTGGCAGGTGTGATCGGGCCATATCCCAAGCCAATGAGAAAGGCGCCCAAGCCAGTAGCGGGTAACCAAGGTACGGCGCAAAGGCAGAGCCCCATTGCACACAGTATCAGTCCCAATTGGCTCACTCGAATGGGGCCAAAACGTGTCACGCTGGTGCCTGAGGTGAGGCTGGAAATCATGGCGCCAAGGTAGGTGATGGCCACATAAACACCCACCAAGGCAGGCGATACCGCTAAATCTTTGGCTGCAACGGGTGCCATGACGGGAAGCGTTAACAAGGCCATGGAGACCATGGCCTGGATGAACAAGGTCGCAAGCAGGGGCAGCCAATTACTCATGCAGCCTTAGGAAATGTTAAACACTTTGAGAGCATTGCCGCCTCGAATGGCGGCGCATGTTTGCCCAGGCAATTGTGCGGTATTGGCAAAGGCGCCTTGGGTATCGTGCACCTGATGGGGCCAGTCGGTGCCAAACATCACGTGCTCTTCGCCCACCACCGAGATGAGGTACTGAAGGGCTCCTAAGTTGTAGGTGATGGTGTCGTAGTAAATGTGCCTTAGGTAATCTGTGGGCTTTCGTTTCATTTGACGGCGCGAAGGAATTTCTACTTCGTGGCCTTTTTCAAACCTTCCAATCAAGTAAGGCAGTGTGCCGCCACCGTGCGATGCAATGATTTTTAAATTCGGGTATTGATCAAAGAAGCCTTCAAAAATCATGCGGGTGATGGCCAAGGTGGTGTCGAACATGAAGCCAACTGACCAACTCAAATCAAATTTGGTCATGTCCATGACATCCACGCCAGGTGGGTCAGTGGGGTGAACCAAAACAGGCAAGCCACGCTTGTCAATTTCTGCCCAGATGGGCGCAAACAGAGGGTCGGTCAAACTGCGGCCTGAAATGTTGGCCAGCACCATGACGCCACTGGCACCATTGCGGCAAGTTCGGTCGAGTTCTTCGATGGCACGCGCAGGGTACTCCCAAGGCAACGATGTGAACCACCTGATGCGGTCGGGGTAAGTGCTCTGGGCTTGCGCCATGGTGTCATTTGATTCTCTGGCTGCTCTGCAACTGATTTCTTCAGTGCCCCAATAAACATTAGGGCATGTGAGCGAGACGATGGAGATGTCAATGCCAGCAGCATCCATGTGTTTGATGCGCAGGTCGTAATCAAAATGTCCCTTTTGCGGAATCACCACGGGGGTATTGCCTCTAAAGACTTCTTGTTGGCCATCGGGTCTTGTTTGAATGTTGTACTGACCTCCTTCAGCTTTGAGAAGCTCAAGCCATTTGGGCGTAAACATGTGGGTATGAACATCAATCACAGGCATGGAAGAGTGCTCCTAATGGTAGAGAAAAAGGGCTGACATCACGAAAACCCCAATGGGCTTGTAGCTCGATTATGAGCGACACTGGAAGTGGTTCCGGTGAAATTAGTTCAACAGCAATGGGAGATCGCATGAAAAGAAATCTTTTGAAGTTAGTGATTTTGAGCGCCAGCTTAGGCCTGTCCGGCTTGTGCACTTCAGCGTTTGCACAAGACAAGTCAACCGTGAAGGTCTTGGTGGGCTTTCCGCCAGGTGGCTCAGTCGATGTGGTGGCCAGATTGTTGGCAGAAAAACTTCGAGTCAGCTTGGACCAAAATGTCATTGTCGAAAACAAGCCTGGCGCTGCCG
>CANKOT010000083.1 GCA_947484245.1 Comamonadaceae bacterium | reverse complement strand
TGAAAGGAAAAAATGGCGAAAGAAGATTTGATCGAACAGATGGGCGTTGTGAACGAGGTTTTACCTGACACACGTTTTCGTGTGACCTTGGACAACGGGCACCAGTTGATCGCTTACTCAGCAGGCAAGATGCGCAAGAACCACATTCGCATTTTGGCGGGCGACCGTGTCACGCTTGAGTTGTCACCTTACGACCTCACCAAAGGCCGTATCAGCTTCCGCCACTTGGCAGGCCGTCCACCGGCAGCGCCACGCACGCCTCGCACACCTTCGCGTTAATAGAAGGTGCCGCACTGTGGTGCGCCTAAGCCCTAGGCCCTAGGCCTTAAGCTTAATCAAGGCAATGGCAGCCACTCTGGCTTCATGAATTTTTTCGCCAACAGCAGGGCCCGAGAGGCCCTGTTTTTGCGCCTGCTCGGCAATGCCAGAAGTAGCCACAGACAAAGCCGCCTTCAGCACTTCTTGCAACTTGGCGCTTGGCCCATAGGCCTCGTTCTCAAAACCCTTTCGACCCCGTGCATCGCACTCACAGGCCAGCAAAATGTCGGGCATTCGATCAGGTTTTCGAATGGCGTCGCACCTTTCCAGCAAGCGCAAGAGGGCTGCAGAATTTAAATCTTGGCTGCGGTGAATGTTGCCATGTTCACGCGCCACCACATCGGACAACTCTTTGCACTCAACGGGAATGCGCAGTCGCTCACACACTTGCTGAAGCAATTTGGCGCTGCGTTGTTCGTGGGCAATGTGCTGCGGCCATTCTTCTTTGGGCGTAGTGCCTTTGCCCAAGTCGTGCATGAGGCAAGCTACGCGCACGGGCAGTGAGGCATTGAGTTTGGCGCTCATGTCTAACACCATCATGAGGTGCACACCTGTGTCAATTTCTGGATGGTATTCAGCGCGTTGTGGTACGCCCCAGAGGCGCTGAACTTCTGGCAATAAAACCTTCAAAGCGCCACACTCTTTGAGCACTTCAAACATGCGCGAGGGTTTGGGGGTCATGAGGCCCTTGGCCAATTCTTGCCACACACGCTCGGGCACCAAATGTTCAACTTCACCCGCTTGCACCATGTCTTGCATGAGTTGCATGGTTTCTGGGGCCACTTGAAAATCTGGAAAACGAGCCGCAAAGCGAGCCACGCGCAAAATGCGCACAGGGTCTTCGCGAAAGGCCAGCGTTATATGGCGAAGCGTTTTGTTGTTGAGATCTTGCAGGCCATGGAAGGGGTCGATGGCGTGCTGTTGAAACAAAGCGTGAGTCTGTGAATGCGGGGATTCAAAGAAAGCTTTGGCATGCTCTTGAGGCAATGCCATGGCGTTGATGGTCAAGTCGCGGCGGGCCAAATCTTCTTCCAAAGAAACTTCGGGAGAAGCATGTACCACAAAGCCTTTGTAGCCTGGTGCGGTTTTGCGCTCAGTGCGGGCCAGCGCATATTCTTCGCGCGATGTTGGATGCAAAAAAACAGGAAAGTCTTTGCCTACGGTGGTGTAGCCCAGCTTGGACATCTGTTCTGGCGTGCCCCCAACCACCACCCAGTCTTTGTCTTTGACGGGTTGGTGTAGCAGGGCGTCGCGAATGGCACCGCCCACGCTGAAAATTTGCATCGTCATGTTGCTTGATCGAGGTGAGCTTGAAAGTGAACTTGAATCAGAAGTTGAACCAAAGCTTAAAGCAAAGCTTGAAGCAAAGCTTGAAGCAAGTTAGGCCTTAAGTCATCAACGTCCTTTGGCACGCAATGCGTTCAGTTTAGTACAAGGATCTTGTTGCCCCAAGTAGGTGGGCGCAATGCTGCTTACCGCTGCCGCTTGAATGCCTAAGTCTTGCAAGCCCAGCGCTTGGCCAGAGGCCACGTTGTCTACTTTCATGGAGTCGAGATTGTCGCGGCTCATGAGGGGCTGACCTGGCGCCAACTCCATGAGAAATGCTTGAACCCTAGCAAGCGTGCGTGGAATGCCAAACACCCAACGGCCTTTGCCTTGCCTGATGCCAGC
This sequence comes from Comamonadaceae bacterium, assembly GCA_947484245.1. The sequence goes on along the minus strand of CANKOT010000083.1, from coordinate 8,071 downwards.
CCACTGGCCAGACTTTTGAACCAATTGCTGCAGCGTTAATACTTCTGGCCCACAAAGCTCATAGGTTTTGCCAGCTGTGTCTGCATGCAACACACAATGCGCAACGGCGCTGGCCACATCCTCCACCCACACCGCTTGAAAGCGTGTGCTGGCACCCGCCAGAGGCACTACTGGGGTGATTTGCTGCAGCTTGGCAAACAGGTTTAAAAATTTGTCTTCGGTTCCAAAAATGACGCTGGGCTGAAGCACGGTGAGTTCAAGCCCTGCTTGCTTGAGAACTTCCTCGCCGCGCGCTTTGCTGCGTTGGTAGTGCGATGGCCCGTTGAGGCTGGCGCCCAAAGCGCTGATGTGAATGAGCCTGCGCACACCACTGGCCTGACAGGCCTTGGCGATGATTTGCGCCAACTGCACATGGGCCATTTCAAAGGCCGCTTCAGAGCCATGCAAAATGGCAATGAGGTTAATCACCACATCGTGTTGCGCCACGTGATGGGTGAGGAATACAGGGTTGTACACATCGCCCTCAAGCACCGTGACATGCGGCAAACTTTGGATGGCGCTGGCTTGGCTGGCGCGCCGCGTGATGACGGTGATGCTGCAGCCCATGCGATTGAGCTTTTCACACACATGCTGGCCCACAAAACCAGTGCCACCCAGAATCAATACGCGTTTTGTAGAAAGAGTCATGACAATCCTTGAATGGCTTAAAGCTTGAGCATGCCGTGTTGGGCAATGTATTGCACTGTAGCTTGTTGGTTGGGGGCCTTGGCGCGCCACGTCCATGGCCAATTCTTTGCCACCGCGGCGAATGAAGCCCCGAAGGGCTTCAGACTGCTACAAAACGGCGCGTTGCCAAATTATTTTTGCGTGGGGTTGGCCAGCCATTGTGTGGCCAACTCGACCCAGTAGGTGCCGCCCAAGGGAATCAGGTCGTCGTTGAAGTCGTAGCTCGGATTGTGCAACATGCAGGGGCCTTCGCCATGGCCCATTTCGCGGTGCGAGCCATCGCCGTTGGCAATGAAGCAATAGGCGCCGGGTTTGGCTTGCAGCATGAACGAGAAGTCTTCAGCGCCCATGGTGGGTTCTTGCGTCATCACGTTGTCTTTGCCCACAATGCCTTCCATCACTTTGCGTGCAAAGTTGGCCTCGGCGGCACTGTTGATGGTGGGCGGGTAGTTGCGGTTGAAATGGAACTCTGGCTTGGCATCGAAAGCCGCGCACAGGTTCTCGGTAATTTGCTTCATGCGCGATTCAATGAGGTCGAGCACTTCAATGCTGAACGTGCGCACAGTGCCTTGAATGACACAGAAGTCGGGCACCACGTTGGTGGCTTCGCCTGCGTTGATCATGGTGACCGAAATAACGCCAGCATCGACCGGTTTTTTGTTGCGTGTGATGATGGTTTGGAAGGCTTGAACCAATTGGCAAGCCACGGGCACAGGGTCGACGCCATTGTGGGGCAAGGCTGCGTGGCTGCCTTTGCCGCGAACGGTAATTTTGAATTCGTTGCTAGAGGCCATGACAGGGCCAGGGCTGACAGCAAAGGTGCCCACTTGGGCACCTGGCCAGTTGTGCATGCCAAACACGGCTTGCATGGGGAACTTGTCGAACATGCCGTCTTTGATCATTTCTCGCGCGCCGCCGCCGCCTTCTTCGGCAGGTTGGAAAATGAGGTACACGGTGCCATCGAAGTCGCGGTTTTTGGAGAAGTGCTTGGCAGCCGCCAAAAGCATGGCGGTGTGGCCATCGTGGCCGCAAGCGTGCATCTTGCCGGCGTGTTTGCTGGCATGCGCAAAGGTGTTGAACTCTTGCATGGGCAAGGCGTCAATGTCGGCTCTGAGGCCTATTCCTCGGCCGCATGCGCCGCCATCCCGGCCGTGCACAATGCCAATGACACCGGTGGTGCCCATGCCGCGGTGAATGGGGATTCCCCAGTCCGTGAGCTGCTTGGCCACCACATCGGCGGTGCGTACTTCTTTGAAGCACAGCTCGGGATGCGCATGGATGTCTTTGCGAATGGCCGCAATGCTGGCCGCGTCTGTGAGGATGGAGTCGATGATTTTCATAACAACAGTCTAGCGAGACTCGTGCCATTGCGCTACACCCCCTTTGCACTTGAGGGACATTTGGCTTTAGGGTTATCCCGAAAATCGACCCTCTTAGAATCAAGCCATGACAAATTCTGTGCTCGAAAAAAATGCCGTGGTGCGTGGTTTGTGTCCGCATGACTGCCCCGACACCTGTGCCTTGCTCACCACGGTGGAAAACGGCCGCGCCGTGAAGGTGCAGGGCAATCCCGATCACAAGCACACCCAAGGGGTGTTGTGCACCAAAGTGTCGCGCTACACCGAGCGAACTTACAGCCCCGAGCGCTTGATGTTTCCCTTGAAACGCTCTGGCCCTAAGGGCTCAGGGCAATTTGTGCGCGTGACTTGGGAAGAGGCCATTGCCGACATTGCAGCCAAGCTCAAAGTGGTGGCGGCCGACCAAGCCGAGGCCATCTTGCCTTACAGCTATGCCGGCACCATGGGCTGTGTTCAGGGTGAGGCCATGGCATCGCGGTTTTTCCACAAACTGGGCGCATCTTTGCTAGACCGCACCATTTGTGCCTCTGCCGGTGGCGAGGGCCTGGTTTACACGCTGGGCGGCAAGTTTGGCATGCAAACTGAGTTCTTCTCGGAGTCCAACTTGATTGTGATTTGGGGCAGCAACTCGATTTCCAGCAATGTGCACTTTTGGCGACGTGCCCAAGAAGCCAAACGCCAGGGCGCCAAGCTGATCTGCATCGACCCCCGCCACAGCGAAACCGCTGAAAAATGCCACGTGCATCTGCCCATCAAACCGGGCACCGACGCGGCCTTGGCCTTGGCCATCATGCGCGAATTGGTGGTCAACAATTGGCTGGATGCCGACTACATTGAGCAATACACATTGGGCTGGGATGCACTGCGCGAGCGGGCCATGACCTGGACCTTGGAGCGGGCCGCAGAAGTGTGTGGCATAGAGGCCGAGCAAATTCGTGCCTTGGCCAAAGACTGGGGCACTACGCCCAAAGCCGCCATTCGTTTGAACTATGGCATGCAACGCGTGAAAGGGGGCGCCAATGCCGTGCGCGCCATTGCTTGCTTGCCCGCATTAACCGGCGCTTGGCGCGACAGAGCCGGCGGTTTGTTGCTCAGCAGCTCGAGTAATTTCAAAGTGAACAAACAAGATTTACACCGCCCCGATTTGTTGGGCGCGCGACGCCCCCGCATGTTGAACATGACAACCATTGGCAATGACTTGAACAATCCAGGCAATGCAACTTGGGGCCCGCAAGTGAAGGCGCTGTTGGTCTACAACAGCAACCCATTGGCTGTGGCGCCGCAGTCAAGCATGGTGGCAAAAGGCTTTGCCCGCGAAGACTTGTTCACGGTGGTCATGGAGCATTTCCAAACCGATACGGCCGACTACGCCGACTATGTGTTGCCAGCCACCACGCAACTCGAACACTGGGATGTGCAGGGCAGCTATGGCCACACCGATGTGTTGCTCAACCGACCCGCCATTGAGCCCGTAGGCGAGGCTAAATCGAACAGCGAAATTTTTCGCCTTCTGGCCAAGGCCATGGGTTTTAACGAGCCTTGTTTCAGTGAAGACGATTTGAGCCTGTGCCGCACAGCCGTTGGCTCAGAAATTGATTTTGAGGCGCTGTTGGCGAATGGTTTTGTGGCTTTGAATGTGCCCGATGCACCCTTTGCACAAGGCGCCTTTCCGACGCCCTCAGGTCGTTGCGAATTTGTGAGCGAACGATTGGCAGCGCAGGGCCTAGACCCTTTGCCCAATCACATTCCAAATTATGAAGTGCCGGTTGCTGGCGATCGCTATCCACTGGCCATGATCTCGCCCCCTGCCCGAAATTTTTTGAACTCTACTTTTGTGAATGTAGAAAGTTTGCGAGCCATCGAAAAAGAACCTTTGGTGGAAATCAGTTTGTTGGATGCTGCAGCGCGCGGAATTTCTACGGGCGATACCGTCAAGGTGTTTAACGACCGCGGCGAATACCACTGCAAAGCCGACGTCAGCCCGCGTGCCAGACCCGGCGTGGTCAATGGCCTAGGCATTTGGTGGCGCAAGATGGGCTTGAACGGCACCAACGTGAATGAAGTGACCAGCCAGTTGCTCACCGATTTAGGTCGAGCGCCTGTGTTTTACGATTGCCAAGTTGAAGTGGCACTCCTGCAGAAAGCTTAAACAAAATGTCCGAAATTTTGATTCAACGCGCGCACACCTTGGGCATGGAAAAAGCCCGGGCCATTGCAGCAAAGTGGCAACAAGAAGCTCAAGACGATTGGGGCATGGACTGCACGTATGTGGCCAACGAAACCAACGAGCAGGGCGAGTTACAAGACCGCCTGAACTTCGAGCGCGCAGGCGCGTCGGGATATTTAGAAGTGACTGCGTCTCAACTCACCATGAAGCTCGAGCTAGGTTTTTTAATGGCGTCCTTCAAAGACAAAATCGAAGAAAAAATCACCAGCAACTTAGACAAGCTCCTGGCTTGAAAATAATTGGGGTCAGATCAACATTAATTTCCAATCAGTGAGGGCTGAAGGCAAGGGGGGCTGAACGATTTCTGGTACTCCAGTATGAGGAAGCCCCCCTTGCCTTCAGCCCTCACTGATTGACGAAATTAATGTTGATCTGACCCCAATTATTTTTTCAAGGAAGATCTGTATTTTCTGCAGGGGCCTGCGTATTGCGAGGGCCTACAGTGCCTAGTCTGGCCTTCAAAGATTGAGGTTGCCCAGTGATGATGGCGGCGTAATTCGTGGTGTTGGACAACACTTTTTTCACATAGTCGCGTGTTTCTGTGAAGGGAATGTTTTCTGCCCAAATAGCGGCTTCCAAAACAGGCCCTTTGCGCCAGTTGCGTGATCGGCTGGGGCCTGCGTTGTAGGCGGCTGCGGCCAAGGGCATTGAACCGTCAAATTCGTCCAACACCAACTTCAAATAACCGGTGCCGATGGCCACATTGATCTCTTGATCATTGATTTGCTGGGGCTGGAAGTTTGTCAGGCCAATTTTCTTGGCCGTCCATTTGGCGGTGGCTGGCATGACCTGCATCAGCCCTGATGCGCCCACCACCGATCTGGCGTCCATGATGAAGCGGCTTTCTTGCCTGATCAAACCGTAAACATAAGCAGGATCCAGTTGGACATCCTTTGATTTTCGAAGCACGGTTTCTTTGAGGGGCATGGGAAAGCGTTGGTCAAAATCGATTTGTGTTTTGGTGCGATCGCTGGTGTTGATGCAGCGGTCCCACACTTGCTTGCTGCAAGCGAAGTCTGCGGCGGCCAACAACTCGCGCTCACTCATGCCGCCCGGGGTGTGCAGGTTGGTGCTGTAGTTCCACTCCCTGTTGCCCTCAGATCGCAGGCCTAAACTCAAAGCGATCAAGCCGCGTTGCAGGCCAGCGTTTTGGGCGGCCGCTGTTTTTTCTGGCTGTGTCAGAGCTGCTGGTTTGGCGGGTGCAGTAATGGCTTGGCCAAGTTCTTCCATGGCCAGTTGTTCGTAGAAACCTTTGACGCCAGCAATGCTTTGAAGTGCCGCGGTGGCTTCTGTGCGCACTGGGTCTGTGGCGGCGGATGTGGTGCCCGCGCTGGCAGCCAACTGCCCTCTGGCTTTCCAATAAATCCAGGTGGGGTCTTGCTTGGCGTTGTCCATGGCATCGACGGCAGAGACCACCGCTTTCCAATCACCGTTTCTTAGAGCGGCACGCGTTTTCCAAATGAGCAAGTCGTCGTTCAAGTCTTGGTTGCGCGAAACTTTGTTGAAGTAGCTGTGTGCGTTGTCTTGGAGTTTTTGCGCAGCTTGTTTGCCAATGACGGCCCAAACCCAGTTGTGCTCTTCTTTGGTGAGCATCAAGCCCCATTTTTTCTCGAGCTGTTGTGCTGCTTTGTCGGGGTCGGCATTGGCAAGGCGAATGAGGGCCAAGACGGCGAGCTCTTTGCGTTTCTTGGTGATGGCCAAAATGCGCTTGTCCAAATATTTTTGGGGGTCAGAATGAATCAGGATGGCTTGTTTGCCCAGCTCACTCGATTCAATGTTGAGCGCCAATTGCGCAACGCGCGGGCGGTTGTTGTCCATGGCCAGGCGGGCTTTGCGCCACACATCCAGCGCGTCAATTTTTTTCAGGTCGTGCAGTTTTTCTGCCGTGTAGGTGCAGCCGTCTTCGGTGTCTCTGAAGGCATACCAAAGGCGCTTGAGTTCGGCTACTGTTTCTGGTTTGGAGAGTAGCGGATCGCTGCCCAAAGCGTAGCAGCGCACCTCTCGATCGTCGTTCATGCGAAAGCGAGGGTACTCTTGTGCGAAGGTGGCCCACTCGCGTTGCCGGCCTAATTGCAACAACCAGTCGTTGCGCAAACGGTCTTCGGCATAGGTGCCTGCATATTGCGACAAAAATTGCTGGATGTCTGAGTCACTGGCTTGGTCTAGCCTCACCCGCAGTTCCCAATAAGCGGCCCAGGGTTCTAAGGTGTGGCCTTTGGCTCTGGGCAGGAGCCTTGTCAGTTGGCCTTTGTCGTTCTTTTTAAAGGCCTGATGCATGTCCAAAATGACCTCATCTGCCTTGTTTGGGGCATTTGTTTGGCCCACGGCAGGGTTCATGAGGGAGAAAATGAGGACGGAAGCCCCAAGCGATGTCAAAATCTGTGTGAATTGCATAGGTCGATTATGGACAAATCAGAAGCCAAAAAACAAATTCGCCAAGACTTGTTGAACGCGCGCCTCAATATGGCAGATCGCCAAGAACGGGTCGATGCCCTTCAGCGCGTGATGCGCATTTGGTTATTTGGCCGCCCCGAGTTGGTCATTGGCGCGTATTGGCCCATAAAAGGCGAGTTTGACCCCTTGCCTGCACTGCACCGTTGGAAAGAAGATGGCGAGCTAACAGGCGAGGCGCAATTGCGCCGCATCGGCTTGCCTGTTGTCGACAAATTGAACAAAACACTTACCTTTCATGCGTGGTACCCCGGTTGTCCCATGGAAGAAGATGCTTACGGCATTCCAAAACCCAAGGACACCGAAGTCATTGTGCCTACTTTGTTGTTTGTGCCTTGCGTGGGGTACACCGCAGGGGGTTATCGCTTGGGCTATGGCGGTGGTTTTTACGATCGCACTTTGGCCTCTTTGCAGCCTAAGCCATTCACCGTAGGGCTGGGTTTTACCAACGCTTATGTGGACGACTTTGAACCCGAGCCCCACGATGTGCCCCTAGATGCCATCTTGAATGACAATGGTGTGGTTTGGCCAGTGGGCTAACGTCTTTTGAATTGAAGTAGTTTTATGGCAAGACCGAAATCCGCCACGCACGACATCAAACGCGATGCCATTTTGGACATTGCGGCGCAGTGCTTTGCCGATCGCAGCTACCCTGCTGCCAGCATGAATGAAATTGCCACGGCGTGTGGCACTTCCAAGGCGCGGCTTTACCACTATTACGACAGCAAAGAGGCCATTTTGTTTGACCTCATGGATCGCTACACGCAGCGCTTGTTGTCACTGATTGCCTTGACGGAAGCGACTGCACAACGCCGCAATTTGGACGACCGCGCAGCACTGCACGAATTGATTCGCGCGTTTTTGCAGGAGTACGAAAGCTCGGCCACGCGGCATGTGGCGTTACTGAATGACACGCAATTTTTGAGTGACTCGCCCGATGAACATTTGGGCTCGCCAGCTATTTCGCCGCGTGAACTCATTTTGAATCGCCAGCGCGATGTGGTGGCCGCCGTGACACGCGCTTTACGCCGCGCCTACCCCAATCGCTTGAACGCCTCTAATCAAACCGCCATTACCATGATGTTGTTCGGTATGATCAACTGGACCTTTACCTGGCTTCGCCCTGGCGGCCCCATCTCGTATGTGGCCTTTGCGGAAGAAGTCATTGCCCTTCTAGAAAAGGGTTTGAATTAATTTAATTGGGGTCAGATCAACATTAATTTCCAATCAGTGAGGGCTGAAGACAAGGGGGGCTGAACGATTTCTGGTACCCCAGTATGAGGAAGCCCCCCTTGCCTTCAGCCCTCAC
>CANKOT010000082.1 GCA_947484245.1 Comamonadaceae bacterium | reverse complement strand
GCTTGCGATGCAAATGCTTTGGTAGGTTGGTTCATGTTTCTTCTCCGGTGATAAATTAATTTAATTGGGGTCAGATCAACATTAATTTTGTCAATCAGTGAGGGCTGAAGGCAAGGGGGGCTTCCTCATACTGGGGTACCAGAAATCGTTCAGCCCCCCTTGCCTTCAGCCCTCACTGATTGACCAAATTAATGTTGATCTGACCCCAATTAAATTAATTTATCACCGGAGAAGAAACATGAACCAACCCACCAAAGCATTTGCATCGCAAGCCGATTTAGCAGACAAGGTCATCAAGTTTGAGCAGCTTAGCGAGCACTGCTGGGCCTACACGGCTGAGGGTGACCCCAACTCGGGCGTGATCATTGGTGACAAGTTCATCATGGTGAGCGATGCCACGGCAACACCCAGCATGGCGCGTGATTTGATCAAGCAAATTCGCACCATCAGCGACAAGCCCATCAAGTATGTGTTGCTCACGCACTATCACGCAGTGCGCGTGCTGGGTGCCAGTGCTTATGCGGCTGAAGGCGCTACCGAGGTCATTGCCAGCCAAGGTACGTACGAGCTTATCGTAGAGCGCGGCGCGCAAGACATGAAGAGCGAAATGGAGCGCTTTCCGCGTTTGTTCCGCGGTGCTGAAGAAGTGCCAGGTCTCACTTGGCCCACCATGGTGATTGGCGGCGGTGATGCCACCAAGGGCGAAGTGCCCGGTAAATTGGTGCTTGATTTAGGCGACGTGAAAGTTCAAATGTGGAGCCCAGGTTATGGCCATACGCGCGGCGACACCATTGCTTGGGTAGAAGAAGAAAAGGTGTTGTTCTCCGGCGACTTGGTCGAATACGAAGCAGGCGTGTACACCGGCGACGCACAACTCGAAGAGTGGCCAGCCACCTTAGAGGCTTTGCGCGCATTGAAGGCCGAAGCCATCGTGCCAGGCCGCGGGGAGGCTATGAAGGGTCAAGTCAATGTGAACAAAGCCTTGGACTACACCAAGCGCTGGGTTGAAACTTTGTTCAATGCGGGCAAAGAAGCCGTTGCAGGCAAGATGGATTTAAAAGCCGCCATGGCCCACACCCGCAAAAGCATGGACCCCGTGTTCGGTCATGTGTTCATCTACGAACACTGCTTGCCCTTCGACGTCACCCGTGCCTACGACGAAGCCTCCGGCATCAAAAACCCCCGCATCTGGACCGCAGAGCGTGACATCGACATGTGGAAAGCCCTGCAGGCCTGAAAACAAATGGGGTCAAACAAATGGGGTCAGATCAACATTAATTTCCAATCAGTGAGAGCTAAAGGCAAGGAGGGCTGAACGATTTCTGGTACTCCAGTATGAGGAAGCCCCCCTTGCCTTTAGCTCTCACTGATTGACTAAATTAATGTTGATCTGACCCCATTTGTTTGACCCCATTTGTTCCCCCCAATTAAAGTTTCATGAGTTCGCGTACGTCGGTTTCGTAGTCTTTGAGTTTGCGCTGTGCTTTCAGGCGCTGTGCGGGGGTCATGGTGTTGTGAAGTTGCGCTAAATTTTGACAAGCTTGCTGCTCTTGCTGAAGTTGCTTAGACAACTCAGTGCCATCTTTGGGCCTGACCGATTGCAAAATCAGAGACTGCAGCGCTGATTCGACTTGCGCTATTGGCATGCCAGGTTTGGTCATTTCTGACGACATCGCCTGCAGCGCATTCAACTGATCTTGCTGGCGTTTGACACGCTGCTGATAGCCCCATTCTGGCGTCCAAGTGGATTGTGAAAATTGTTGCCTCAAAACTTGTCTTTGCTCTAAATTCAAATCGCCATAAAAAGAGCTGAAGCGATCCGCGGTCAGGTCGACTCGCTTTTTCAATCGCGTATCGGGTGTGCCTTGAAGCCAATTCTTTTTCCAGTCCTCGTTGCGAGAGGCCCACTCTTTTTCTAAATGCTTGAACTGCTTGGCGCTCAGTTGAGACACCACGGGTGCTGCCAAACGACTGCCCTCCTGAATGACCGCTTCAATGCGAACTTGCACACCGTCCCAAATTTTGCACGCTTGATCGGCGGTGATGTTTTGCGGTGCCAGTGTTTGGGCTTGCACAAGCAATTCGGCAAGGGCTGGCAGCTCTTCTTTGCGGTGCCAAGCTTGGAGTTTTTGAAGTGCCACCTTGGCTTGGGAGCCTTGGGCGTCACTGAAATCAATGTAGCCGTCTAACCACCAAGAGGCTATTTCGGGCAGCTTGTTGTAGCCTAAGCGAACGGCACTGCATCCCGTGAAAATAGCGCTCATTGACACGGCCACCACAGAAGCCGTGATAATTCGATACCCAAAGGATAATTTCGACATGCCGGACACCTCAGTTAAACAAACTACATTTTCGCTCGAACGGCCGCTGGACGTGGTTGTCATGGCCGCGGGTAAGGGTACTCGAATGAAAAGCCGCCTGCCCAAGGTTTTGCAACGTTTGGCAGGAAAACCTTTGTTAGGTCATGTGCTGGGCACAGCGGCGCAACTGAAAGCGCGTTCTGCTGTGGTGATTACGGGCCACGGTGCAGCTGAAGTTGAAGCTGCTGTTGCCCAGACACCGAGTGCTTTGGCGATCAAATTTGTGCGGCAAGAACCTCAGCTGGGTACCGGTCATGCGGTGCAACAAGCAGTGCCTGAACTGGCAGACGATGGCTTGGTGGTGGTGTTGTCTGGCGATGTGCCCCTGACCCAAACCGACACGCTCAAGGCTTTGATCGCTTGCGTGCGTGAAGGCGCAGCGTCTGCCGATTGTTTGGCTTTGCTGACCCTAGACATGCCCAACCCCACAGGCTATGGCCGCATTGTGCGCAACGTGCAAGGCGATCACGTGCTGGCCATCGTGGAGCAAAAAGATGCCAGCCCAGAGCAGCTCCAAATTCAAGAGGTGTACAGCGGCATCATGGCGGTGCCCGCCAAACAACTCAAAACCTGGCTGGCCAAACTGGACAATCAAAATGCCCAAGGTGAGTACTACCTTACCGATGTGGTCAAGTGGGCTGTGGCCGATGGCGTGAAAGTGGTGGCGCATCGCATTCAAGACGAGCTGCAAGTGACGGGCGTCAACAGCCCCCAACAACTGGCTCAATTGGAGCGCGCTTTTCAGTTGAAAAATGCCAACGAATTGATGCTCCAAGGCGTGCGCCTGGCCGATCCTGCTCGCTTGGATGTGCGGGGAGACTTGCACTGCGAAGCCGATGTGGAAATTGATGTGAACTGCGTCTTTGCAGGCCGAGTCCATTTGGGCGAAGGCGTGCGCGTTGGCCCCAATTGCTTCATTGCCAATGCGCGCATTGCCGCAGGTGCCGTGATTCACGCCTTTACGCACATTGATGGAGAAAAGCTGGGTGTGACGGTGGGCGAGGGCTCTTTGATTGGTCCCTTTGCGCGGCTGAGGCCTGGCGCAGATTTGGCCGCTGAAGTGCACATTGGAAACTTTGTGGAAGTCAAAAATTCCACCATGGCCAAAGGCGCCAAAGCCAATCACTTGGCTTACCTGGGCGATACCACGGTGGGCGAGCGCGTGAACTTCGGTGCTGGCAGCATCACGGCCAACTACGATGGCGCCAACAAGCACCGCACCGTGATTGAAAACGATGTGCACATTGGCAGTAATTGCGTGCTGATTGCCCCTGTCACCATTGGTGCGGGCGGTACAGTGGGCGGGGGCTCGGCCATTTCAAAAAGCACCGAGCCTGGCGCTCTGAGTGTGGCGCGTGGCCGGCAAACCAGCATTGCCAATTGGCAAAGGCCGAAGAAAAAACCTGCGGCCAAATAACTGCAGCTTAGTGAGCCTGTGGACTTCTGAACCTCAAGCAGTTGGCAGGCTGAGCTCAGTGCCAAACTTGGCGCGCTTGAGGCTGAAGAAGGCTTTGACGTTTCGCACATTGGCATCTTGTGTGAGCAATTTTTGTGTGAGCGCCAAGTAGGCGGGCATGTCTGGCGTTTGCACCACCAGCACGAAGTCGGGCCCAGGTGATACACGCCAGCACTGCTGAACCGCCGGCTCTTGCACTGCGCGTGTTTCGAAAGCCTGTAGCCATTCTTCGCCCTGTTTGTCCAGGCTGACTTCTATCAAGGCCGTCAGGCCGTGGCCCATGTACTGCCCCAATTTGTCGGCAGACAAAATGGCCACTTGCTTTTCGATCCAGCCCTCTTGTTGCAAGCGCTTGGTTCTGCGCAGGCAGGTGGGCGCGGAAATGTGCAACTTTTCGGCCAAGGCTACGTTGTTGAGACTGGCATCGGCTTGCAACAGGGCCAGCAACTTGAGGTCGGTAGCGTCTAGTGAGCTCGTTGAAATTTGAGATAAGTCCGTCATGGAATTGTGATTAGTGTCAAATTTAGTTAATAAAAGAAATAATAATTCATTCATCATAATATATGAAATTTAAATTCATATAAGTTAATAAAATTTAAACTAATTTCATTATAAGAAGCATAAGATCCTGCCACATTCAAATTGAAGGGTTGGCTTATGTGCGGCATTGTTGGTGCAGTTTCCGATAGAAACATCGTTCCCATCTTGGTACAAGGTCTGCAACGCTTGGAATACCGAGGCTACGACTCTTGCGGCGTGGCAATCCATGAGGCCAGCCTCAAACGCGGGCAGGGCGGACTCAAACGTGCTCGCAGTACCTCGCGCGTGTCTGAACTCATGAGCCAAATTGAAACCGATCATTTGGCAAGCGGCACCGGCATTGCGCACACCCGCTGGGCCACGCACGGCGCACCGGCTGTCCACAACGCACACCCCCACTTTAGTTCTGGCCCAGGCAGTTTGGCCTCCTTGGAAACCAAACCCGGCCGTGTGGCTTTGGTGCACAACGGCATCATTGAAAACCACGACGAATTGCGTGCGCAATTGCAAGCCAAGGGCTATGTGTTCACCAGCCAAACTGACACCGAGGTGATCTCGCATTGGGTGGACAGTGTGTATGACGGCGATTTGTTTGAGGCTGTGAAGCGTACGGTTTTGGAGCTGAAAGGCGCTTACGCCATTGCCGTTTTTCACAAAGACGAACCCCAACGTGTGGTAGGTGCTCGCGCAGGCTCGCCGCTTATTTTGGGCGTGGGCACATCGCACCATGAAAACTTTTTGGCCAGCGATGCCATGGCCCTTGCAGGCGTGACCGATCAAATTGTGTACCTCGAAGAAGGCGACTTGGTCGATATTCAATTGGGCAAGTATTGGATTGAAGACAGCAACCATGAGCGTGTAGAACGTCCGGTCAAAACCGTTCATGCGCACAGCGGTGCTGCAGAGTTAGGGCCATACAGGCACTACATGCAGAAAGAAATTTTTGAGCAACCCCGCGCCATTGCAGATACTTTGGAAGGCGTCGAGCACATCGTGCCCGAGTTGTTTGATGGTGTGAATGGCGGCGCCAATTCAGCCAGTGCTTACAAAGTCTTCAAGGAAATTGACAATGTGCTTATCTTGGCGTGTGGCACCAGTTATTACAGCGGCTGCGTGGCCAAGTATTGGCTGGAATCCGTGGCCCAAATGCCTTGCCAAGTGGAAATTGCCAGCGAATATCGCTACAGAGATTCAGTGCCCAACCCCAAAACTTTGGTGGTGACCATCACGCAGTCGGGCGAAACGGCAGACACCTTGGCGGCATTGCGCCATGCGCAAAGTTTGGGCATGCACCACACGCTCACCATTTGCAACGTGGCCACTTCGGCCATGGTGCGTGAGTGCAAGTTGGCCTATGTCACACGTGCGGGCACTGAAATTGGAGTGGCCTCTACCAAGGCGTTCACCACGCAGTTGGCAGGCTTGTTTTTGCTAACCCTGGCTTTGACCCAAAGCAAAGGTCGATTGAGTGACGCAGACGAAGCCATGCACTTGAAAGACATGCGCCATTTGCCCGCCGCTTTGCAAGCTGTGTTGGCGCTTGAGCCGCAAATCATCAGCTGGTCGCAAGAGTTTGCCTCGAAAGAAAACGCCTTGTTCTTGGGCCGTGGCACGCATTACCCCATTGCACTAGAAGGTGCTCTAAAGTTAAAAGAGATTACCTACATTCATGCGGAGGCCTATGCCGCTGGTGAACTCAAGCATGGCCCCTTAGCCTTGGTGACCAGTGAGATGCCGGTGGTGACAGTTGCACCCAACGATGTGCTTTTGGAAAAACTCAAAAGCAATATTCAAGAAGTGCGGGCGCGAGGTGGTGTGCTGTATGTGTTAGCCGATGGCGATACCAAGATTGAGAGTAGTGAAGGTGTTAATGTGATTCGCATGCCCGAGCACTATGGCGTGTTGTCGCCCATTCTTCACGTGGTACCTCTGCAGTTGTTGGCCTATCACACGGCTTGTGCGCGAGGCACGGATGTGGACAAGCCGCGCAACTTGGCGAAGAGTGTGACGGTAGAGTGAAGGTTTGGTTAGGTGCCGTTTTGCGCCGGATGGACGTTGATGCGATGGTGTGAGGGGGCTTCCTCATACTGGAGTACCAGAAATCGTTCAGCCCCCTCACCCCATCCCATCAACTTCTTGTGGGTGAAAAATAATTGGGGTCAGATCAACATTAATTTCCAATCAGTGAGGGCTGAAGGCAAGGGGGGCTGAACGATTTCTGGTACCCCAGTATGAGGAAGCCCCTCTTGCCTTCAGCCCTCACTGATTGCTCAAATTAATGTTGATCTGACCCCAATTATTCTCCCCCCATGCGAAAATCCAAGAAAAAATAGAAACTGCAAATATCTATGCAAGCCACAAAAATTGGACTCATCGGCCTTGGCGTCATGGGCGAAAACCTCGCTTTGAATTTGGAGCGCAACGGCTTCAGCGTCACTGGCTTCGATTTGGATGAGAACAAAAGAAACAGTTTTGCAAAACGCACCCAAGACCTGAACGCCTGCGCTGCCCATTCCCTCAAAGAGTTGGTTGCCAATCTGCAACTGCCCCGCCGCGTTTGGCTCATGGTGCCTGCTGGTGCACCTGTCGATGCTGTACTCAACGAACTGCGCACCTTGCTATCGCCAGGTGACGTGGTGATCGATGGTGGCAACACCCATTACCGCGACACCCAGCGCAGAATGGAATCGCTTGAAGGCACAGGCATTTTGTATGTGGGTGCTGGTGTGAGTGGTGGCGAAGAAGGCGCTTTAAAAGGACCCGCCTTGATGCCTGGTGGATCTTCTGAGGCATGGCCCTTGGTCAGGCCCTTTTTACAAGCCATCGCCGCCAAAGCCGATGATGGACAGCCCTGCTGCGAATGGATGGGCCCTGGCGGTGTTGGTCACTTTGTGAAGATGGTGCACAACGGCATTGAATACGCCGACATGCAAATGATTTGTGAAGCTTATGCGATCATGAAAAGTCTGGGCATGACGGCGCAGCCAATGAGCAATGTGTTTCGCCAGTGGGGTCAGGGCGAGCTGAGCAGTTATTTGATCGACATCACTGCCGACATCTTGGCCCACACGGATCCTGAAACAGGCAAGGCCTTGGTGGAAATGATTTTGGACACAGCCGAACAAAAAGGCACAGGAAAATGGACCAGCCAAGTGGCCTTGGATTTAGGCGTGAGTGCTCCCACCATTGCCGATGCTGTTTTTGCACGCACCATGAGCGCGCTTCATGCTGAACGTGCTGTGGCTTCCAAATTACTCAGAGGCCCTAAGCCCCAAACTGTGCAAAATTTAGAAGGGGTCTTGCCCAAAATAAAAGGTGCGCTGTTGGCTGCCAAAATTTGTGCTTATGCACAAGGATTTGCATTGCTCAAAGCTGGCGACAAAAAACACGATTGGCAGTTGCCCATGGACAAAGTGGCATCGGTTTGGCGCGCGGGCTGCATCATTCGCGCACATTTGTTGGAAGACATCCGCCGCGCTTTTGCCGATCAGCACGATCTCGCCAACTTGCTAATGGACGAGCATTTTGCGCATCGGATGGCCGAGTGCCAACAAGACCTGCGCGAGGTAGTGGCCATGGCAGCCATGAATGGCGTGGCAGTGCCTGCGTTCATGAGCGCCTTGAGCTATTACGACGCCTACCGCACCGAACGTTTGCCTGCCAACTTGCTGCAAGCGCAGCGCGATTACTTTGGCGCTCACACGTATCAGCGTTTGGACAAGCCGGGCAAATTTCACACGCAATGGACCCAGGACATTCAGTGATGAATTTCAATGTGGAACTGGTGGCAGCCATGGCCATGTTTGCCTTCGTGACCTCCATCACGCCGGGCCCTAACAATATGATGCTTTTGGCCTCTGGCGTGAACTTTGGCGTAAAACGTACTTTGCCCCACTGGCTGGGTGTGTCGCTTGGCCACTTTGTCATGTTGCTGCTGGTCGGTGCAGGTTTGGAAAGTTTGCTGGAGGCTTATCCTTTTGTGTACCAAGTGATGAAAGTGGTGGGCTTTGCTTATTTGGTATATTTGGCATGGGGTGTGGCACGCAGTGGGGCACCACAGCGCCATGGCGAGGAAGCCGCACAGCCCATCACATTTTTGGGTGCTGCAGCTTTCCAGTGGGTTAATCCAAAAGCCTGGATCATGGCCATTGGTTATTTCAGCAACTACATGCCCACCGATGCATCACTCACTTTTGTGGTGCTGACGTGTTTCATGTTCAGCGCCATCAATTTTCCAAGTGTGGGGGTGTGGGTGTGGTTGGGTGCCAAGCTTGAGTATTATTTGCAGCAAAAGACCGTACGTAGAGTTTTTAATTGGACGATGGCATTGTTTTTGGTGGTGTCCATGCTGCCTGTTTTGTTTGTTTAAAGCTGTGATGTCTAACTTTTAAAGAGAGAAAATTGTATGAAAAAAAGCCTTGCCCTGTTGGCTATTTCTTTAATGAGTGTGTCTGCGCACGCAGGTCGTCCTTTGAGTGTGGACGATGCCAATGTCAATGAAAAAGGCGTAGCACATGTTGAAGCTTTTTGGTCTCGCGGTGCCGATGGCTCGCGCACTTTCACTGTAGCGCCCACTTACTCACCCATGCCTGGACTTGACTTGATTGCAGTCGATACAAGAACTGCAGCAGGCGGCCCTCACAGTCAGACGCTTCAAGCCAAGTTGCAGCTCTCTGCTGTGCAAGACAAAGGTTGTTACTTTGCTTGGGTGTTGGGTGCAACAGTTTGGCAAAAGGGCGATGGTCAAAAATCATTTGTTGCAGCCAATGGGAGCTGCAACATCCTGGGCGGCTCGATTCACAGCAGTTTGATGAGCACGCGCAATATTGAAGGCAAGAATGAACCAAGCTTGGGCCTGGCTTGGGAGCAAAACTTTGGCGAATGGACAGGACACATTGAATCTGTAGCACAACGAGCGTCCAAACCTTTGGTAGGGTTCGGTTTACGCAAAGATGTGATGCCCGGTTTGCAATTGGATGGCACTTGGGGCAAGCAGGGTGGAAAGGCTGTGTTTAGCCTTGGCAGTAAGTACACATTCTAAAAAAGAGGGGGCGATGACTCAGACTCAACTTGGCAAAGCGCTTTGTTTCAACGCTTTGCCATAACTGCTTGAGCCAAAGCCTCGGCCACTTTAATGCCATCCACCCCCGCTGACAAAATGCCACCTGCATAACTAGCGCCTTCGCCAGCAGGGTAAAGGCCAAGCGTATTTAAGCTTTGAAAGTTTTCACCGCGTGTCATTTTGAGCGGTGAGGATGTGCGCGTTTCAACGCCAGTGAGCAAGGCATCCTTCATGTCGTAACCCTTGATCTTGCGGCCAAACACAGGCAAGGCTTCGCGCATGGCTTCAATCGCATAAGGTGGCAGCACTGTTGCCAAATCGCCTAGGCTCACACCAGGTTTGTAAGAGGGCACCACTTCACCAAATTCTTTGGAGGCTCGTGCTGCTAAAAAATCACCGACCAACTGACCAGGGGCTGTGTAATTTTCACCACCCGCTACAAAGGCCCTCGATTCAAGCGCCCGTTGCAACACGATGCCCGACAAGGGGTGATAGGCCTTGGGCTTTTGCCGCGCCATGGCCTGAGCTTGTGTGGCCCATTTCAAGCCATCGGTGTCGCCAAAGGCTGCTTGCCACGATGCCACATCAAGCGGGTAATCTGATGGGTCAATGGCCACCACCATGCCGGCGTTGGCATTGCGTTCGTTGCGTGAGTATTGGCTCATGCCATTGGTGACCACGCGGCCAGCTTCGCTGGTGGCTGCCACCACGGTGCCGCCGGGGCACATGCAAAAGCTGTAAACAGCGCGGCCGTTTTGCGCGTGGTGTACCAGTTTGTAATCGGCCGCACCCAGCAAGGGGTGGCCTGCATGGCGGCCCCAACGAGCCGCATCAATCACGCTTTGAGGATGTTCAATGCGCACGCCCACTGAGAATGCTTTGGCTTCCATGTAAACACCGCGCTCGTACAGCAGGGTGAAGGTGTCGCGGGCGCTGTGACCCAAAGCGAGCACCACATGTTGCGTAGCCAGATGCGTTCGCGCGCCTGTGTTGCGATCTTCTATGTGCAGGCCTGTCACTTGC
>CANKOT010000081.1 GCA_947484245.1 Comamonadaceae bacterium | reverse complement strand
GAGCGGCCGATGCCAAATACCGTTGATCGGTTGATTTACAAAAACTAACAAGCGACAACCCATGGACGTCAAAACTGGTTTCTTTTATCTCTTCTCGGTGGTGCTTCTGTTTGCATCATTCCGAGTCGTGACTGCGCGCAACCCGGTGCATGCCGTGTTGTTTCTCATGCTGGCTTTCTCACAGGCTTCTGGCTTGTGGTTGTTGCTGCAAGCAGAATTCTTGGCCATGACCTTGGTGCTGGTGTACTTGGGTGCTGTGATGGTGCTGTTCTTGTTTGTGGTGATGATGTTGGACATCAATTTAGATACCCTGCGTGCTGGCTTTTGGAAGCACTTTCCACTGGCGGCCACTTTGGGAGCATTGATTGCACTTGAAATGGCTGCCGTGCTGATGAGTGGTTTCAGAATCTCTGATGCGCCCAAAGTGGCCGTCGAAGTGGGTCAAGTCGGTCTGCAGTACTCCAATACCAAGGCCTTGGGCATTCTGCTTTACACAGACTACATCATGCCGATTCAAATTGCGGCGGCTATTTTGTTGGTCGCCATGATCGCTGCCATTGCACTGACTCTGCGCGAGCGCAAAGACAGCAAAGCCATCAGTGCTTCCGAGCAAGTCCATGTGCGTGCCAGCGATCGCTTGGTGGTGGTGAAGATGGATGCCGTGAAAGTAGGGGAGGCGCCCAAAGCACCAGAAGCGCCGGAATCGTCCGAACCGCCTGCTGGTGCGCAAGCCCAGAAGGAGACCAAATAATGACCTTGACACTCGGACACTATTTGTCATTGGGCGCCATGTTGTTTGCCCTTTCCGTCATCGGTATCTTTTTGAACCGAAAGAATTTGATTGTGTTGTTGATGGCCATTGAGCTCATGCTTTTGGCGGTCAATATGAATTTTGTGGCTTTCTCTCACTATTTGGGTGACATGCACGGACAAGTCTTCGTGTTCTTCATCTTGACAGTGGCTGCAGCCGAATCTGCCATCGGTTTGGCCATCTTGGTGCTTTTGTTCCGCAACATGAACAGCATCAATGTGGATGAGCTCGATTCGCTCAAGGGTTAAGAGGTTATAAAAACATGAGCCAAACCCTCAACGCTTATACGCTGCTTGCCGTGCCCCTGGCTCCCTTGTTGGGGTCTGCCCTGGCAGGTATTTTAGGAACTCAATTTGGCGGCAACTGGATAGGTCGTCGCTTAACGCACACCCTCACCATCTTGGGCGTTTTAATTGCGTTCATTTTGTCTGCGACTACTTTGAAGAGTGTGGCCATCGATGGTGCACGCTTTAACGAAACCCTCTACACCTGGATGATCGTTGGTGATCTGAAAATGGAAGTTGGTTTCCTGGTTGATGGCCTCACGGCCATGATGATGTGCGTCGTTACATTTGTATCGCTCATGGTGCACATCTACACCATTGGTTACATGGATGAAGATGAAGGCTACAACCGTTTCTTTGCCTATATCTCTTTGTTCACCTTCTCCATGTTGATGCTGGTCATGAGCAACAACATGTTGCAGTTGTTCTTTGGCTGGGAAGCTGTGGGCTTGGTGTCGTATTTGCTCATTGGCTTTTGGTACAACAAGCCTACGGCCATCTTTGCCAACATGAAAGCCTTTTTGGTCAACCGGGTGGGTGACTTCGGCTTCATCTTGGGCATCGGCCTGATAGCAGCCTACGCAGGAACCTTGAACTACTCAGAAGCCTTTGAGCAAGCCAATGAACTTAGCGCGCTCACATTGCCTGGCACTTCATGGATGCTGGTGACAGTCATTTGCATTTGCTTGTTCATTGGCGCAATGGGCAAGTCTGCTCAGTTCCCTTTGCACGTTTGGCTGCCAGACTCCATGGAAGGCCCTACGCCCATCTCTGCATTGATTCACGCAGCCACCATGGTGACTGCCGGTATTTTCATGGTGGCCCGCATGTCACCCTTGTTTGAGTTGTCTGACACTGCTTTGAACTTCATCATGATCATCGGCTCCATCACCGCCTTGTTCATGGGTTTCTTGGGCATCATTCAAAACGACATCAAGCGCGTGGTGGCTTATTCCACCTTGTCTCAGTTGGGTTACATGACGGTGGCTTTAGGCGCTTCTGCATACTCCGTGGCTGTTTTCCACCTCATGACACACGCCTTCTTCAAAGCTTTGCTGTTCTTGGCTGCTGGCTCTGTCATCATGGGCTTGCACCACAAGCAAGACATTCGCTACATGGGCGGCGTTCGCAAGTACATGCCCATCACGTGGATCACTGCCTTGCTCGGTTCTTTGGCCTTGATTGGCACACCATTCTTCTCGGGGTTTTATTCCAAAGACAGCATCATTGAAGCCGTGCACGAAAGCCACTTGGCCGCTGCAGGCTTTGCCAACTTTGCCGTGCTGGCCGGTGTGTTCGTCACTGCTTTCTACTCTTTCCGCATGTATTTCTTGGTGTTCCACGGCAAAGAGCGTTATGACCAGAACCCCGATGCCCACCATGACGCCCACCATGACGCCCACCACAACGACCATGATCACGACAGTCACAAGCCGCACGAATCACCTTGGGTGGTCACAGCGCCCTTGATCTTGCTGGCCATTCCCTCCGTGGTTATTGGTTACATGACCATCAACCCCATGTTGTATGGTGAGCTTTTCAAAGACGCTATCTTTGTCGATGCCGACAAGCACCATGCCATGAAAGAGCTGGCAGCCGCGTTCCATGGACCGGTGGCCATGGCCATGCACGCTGTGTCAACAGCACCTTTCTGGCTTGCATTGGCTGGTGTGGTGGTGGCTTGGTACATGTATTTGATCAACCCAGCAGTGCCTGCTGCCATAGGCCGTGCACTGCGTCCATTGGTCGTGATCTTGGAAAACAAGTACTACATGGACTGGATCAATGAAAACATCTTGGCCCGAGGCGCGCGCGCTTTGGGCACAGGTCTTTGGAAAATCGGTGATCGCGCCTTGATCGACGGCTTGGTCGTGAACGGCTCGTGGAAGTTGGTGGGCAAGCTCTCCAACTGGACTCGCAAGCTGCAAACTGGCTATCTGTATCACTATGCATTGGTGATGATCTTGGGTATCTTTTTGCTCATGACGTACTTCGTCTGGCTCAACAAATAAGGATTTACAAAATGGGATTGTTGAGCCTAGCCATTTGGACGCCTATCGCGTTCGGCATTGTTTTATTGGCTTTGGGGCGTGACGAACAGGCTAAGTCTGTGCGTTGGTTGGCTTTGGTGGGTGCTGTGGTCAGCTTTTTGGTCACACTGCCTTTGTACAGCGGCTTTCAACTCGACACGGCCGAGATGCAATTTGTTGAGAAGCTTTCTTGGATTGAGCGCTTCAACGTCAACTACCACTTAGGTGTTGACGGTATTTCTTTGTGGTTTGTCATTTTGACTGCGTTCATCAACGTCATCATTGTGATTGCTGGTTGGGAAGTCATTACGCGCAAAGTCAACCAATACATGGCCGCTTTCTTAATTCTTTCTGGACTGATGATTGGCGTGTTCTCAGCCTTAGATGGCTTGTTGTTCTACGTGTTCTTCGAAGCCACGCTCATTCCAATGTATTTGATCATTGGAATTTGGGGCGGCCCGAACAAAATCTATGCAGCGTTCAAGTTTTTCTTGTACACCTTGTTGGGTTCATTGCTCACCTTGATCGCATTGATCTACTTGTACATCCAATCAGGCGGCAGTTTCGACATTGCCACATGGCATGAATTGCCTTTGTCTGCCACAGCGCAAAACTTCTTGTTCTTTGCGTTCTTTGCAGCCTTTGCTGTCAAGGTGCCTATGTGGCCGGTTCACACTTGGTTGCCTGATGTGCACGTTGAAGCGCCCACTGGTGGTTCTGCTGTGTTGGCCGCCATCATGTTGAAACTGGGTGCCTACGGCTTCTTGCGTTTCTCTATGCCCATTGCCCCGGACGCCTCACGTGAGTGGGCTACCTTCATGATTGTGTTGTCTTTGGTGGCAGTGGTCTATGTCGGCTTGGTGGCCATGGTTCAACAAGACATGAAAAAGCTGGTGGCTTATTCTTCTGTTTCGCACATGGGCTTTGTGACCTTGGGCTTCTTCATCTTCAACCCGCTGGGCGTGTCCGGTGGTTTGGTGCAAATGATTGCACACGGCTTTGTATCAGCGGCCATGTTCTTGTCTATTGGTGTGCTTTACGACCGCGTTCACTCTCGAGAAATTTCAAGCTATGGCGGTGTGGTCAACACCATGCCCAAGTTTTCAGCCTTTGCGTTGTTGTTTGCCATGGCCAACTGCGGTTTGCCAGGGACAGCTGGATTTGTGGGTGAGTGGATGGTCATTTTGGGCGCAGTCAAGTATGACTTCGTGGTGGGTTTGTTGGCGGCCTCTGCCTTGATTTTCGGCGCTGCCTACACCTTGTGGATGTTCAAGCGCGTCTACCTCGGCCCTGTCACCAACGACGATGTCAAAGGCTTAACGGATATCAATGCCCGCGAATTCACGGTCATGGCCTTGCTGGCCATTGCTCTGTTGTACATGGGTTTGTATCCAAAGCCTTTTACCGATGTGATGGAAGTCTCTGTGGCCAATTTGTTGGAGCACGTGGCTGCGACCAAATTGCCTTGATTGCTTGTGCTCAGCTGAAACATAAAGAATAGAGAGAATAGACATGATTGACTCAACCAGCTGGATGACGATCTATCCAGAAATCGTGTTGCTGGTGATGGCCTGCGTGATCGCGCTGGTCGACCTGCTGGTTACAAGCCCGAAGCGCACTGTGACTTACGTTTTAACTTTGGCTTCTTTGGGCGGTGTGGCTTTGCTCCATGCGTTCTACGCCGATGCAGGTCATACCCTTTATGGTTTTGACCGTTTGGTCGTGTCAGACCCAATGGGACATTGGCTGAAGTGTTTTTCTACCATCGCTGTCATGGTCACCTTGGTCTATGCACGGCCTTATGCCGGCGATCGTGACATGCTCCGCGGCGGTGAGCTGTTCAGTTTGTCTGTGTTCGCCTTGCTCGGCATGAGCGTCATGATCTCTAGCCAAAATTTCTTGGTGTTGTACCTTGGCCTTGAGTTGCTAACCTTGTCTAGCTACGCGCTGGTCGCTTTGCGCCGCGACAACATGCAAGCCACAGAAGCAGCCATGAAGTATTTTGTCTTGGGCGCTATGGCTTCTGGTTTCTTGTTGTACGGCATGTCCATGCTGTACGGTGCAACCGGGTCCTTGGATTTGGCCACCGTTTTCAAAGTGATTGCCAGTGGACAAGTGAAACACCAAGTGTTGGTGTTCGGCTTGGTGTTTGTCGTGGCTGGTTTGGCGTTCAAGTTGGGCGTTGTGCCATTCCACATGTGGGTACCTGACGTTTACCAAGGTGCGCCAACAGCGGCCACCCTCATGATTGCAGGCGCCCCCAAATTGGCCGCTTTCGCCATCACTATCCGTTTGTTGGTGGAGGGCTTGTTGCCCATGGCCATTGATTGGCAGCAAATGCTGGCGCTGTTGGCCATTGCCTCATTGCTGGTTGGCAATTTGGCAGCCATTGCACAAACCAACCTCAAGCGAATGTTGGCCTACTCCACCATTGCCCAAATGGGTTTTGTCTTGATTGGCTTGATGTCGGGTGTGGTCAGCGGCAATGCAGCCATGGGCGCCAATGCCTATAGCTCTGCCATGTTCTATGTGGTGGGATATGTCCTCACCACCTTGGCCACTTTTGGCATCATCTTGCTCTTGGCTCGTCAAGGTTTTGAGAGCGAAGAGATTACAGATTTGGCAGGACTGAACAACCGCAGCCCCTTGTATGCCGGCGTGATGGCCATCTGCATGTTCTCCTTGGCGGGTATTCCTCCCATGGTGGGCTTTTATGCCAAGTTGTCTGTCCTGCAAGCTTTGATCGCTTCAGGCCATACCGCTGACATTGCATTGGCCGTGTTTGCTGTTGCCATGTCCCTGATTGGCGCATTCTACTACCTGCGTGTTGTCAAAGTCATGTACTTTGATGAAGCCGTGACGGCCACCACCGTCACAGCCGATACCGATGTCCGCATTGTCCTGTCTCTCAATGGCTTGTTGGTTTTGGTGTTGGGCATCGTGCCAGGTGCATTGATGTCATTGTGCGCTAGCTCAGTGACCCAAATGCTGGCCAATTGAGCAGGGCCAATCAGGTGGATTCACATCTGATTGAAACCAAACTGAAGAGCCATGAACTCTTCAGGGGTTCTTTTCTACACGCCTTTCAAGACACAGTGGCCTTGCCAGATGGTACGCAGGCATCGCGTGAGTACGTCATCCATCCTGGTGCAGTCATGATCATTCCATTGCTTCAGACACCCGGCGAACCTTTGCAGTTGGTCATGGAGCGGCAGTTTAGATATCCGGTTCAGCAAGTGATGATCGAATTTCCTGCTGGCAAGCTCGACCCCAATGAGTCAACACTGCAGTGCGCACAACGTGAACTTTTTGAAGAAACAGGCTACCGCGCCAAACGATGGGCCAGAGCAGGTGTAATGCACCCGGTTATTTCTTATTCCACTGAGTTCATTGAAATTTGGTTTGCCCAAGATTTAAGCTTAGGGGAGCGTCAGCTTGACCCCGGTGAGTTTTTGGAAGTGATCACGCAAACACCGGAAGCTTTGCAGCAGGCTTGCTTGAAGGGTGAAGTGACCGATGGCAAAACCCTCACGGGCATGTTTTGGTTGCAGAACTATCTGTCTGGTCTGCATGAATTGACTTGGGTGAATGCGACATGAAAGTTTTGAACCTTCAGTGCGCCGGCATGCACACCTTTGAGGGCTGGTTTGGCTCTGAAGAAGATTACCAAACTCAACGCGAAAGGAGTTTGGTGGCCTGCCCCCTGTGCGCCAATACCGAAGTGCGCAAGCTGCCTTCTGCACCGCGACTGAACTTGGGGGCAACAGAGCCTCGGCAGCCAAAGCAAGACATCAAAACCGAAGAGTCTGGCTCAAATGCGGCTCACGAAAAGGCTGTTCCTGCAAGCAATTTGCCAGAAGTCAAAATTCAATCCTCAAATCCCGCTGAAGCCGCTGAAGCCAACTTGGTTCAAGTGCATCCTGAAGCGGTGCAGATGGTGCAAGAGGCTTGGATGAAAATGGTCAAGCACGTGATTGCCAACACGGAAGATGTAGGGCAAAACTTTGCAGAAGAAGCGCGCAAGATGCACTACGGTGAATCTGAAGAGCGCAACATTCGAGGTCAAGCCTCGATGGCAGAAACGCAAGATTTGCTGGAAGAGGGCATTGAGGTGCTGCCCCTGCCAGTGCCAGATTCCCTCAAGGGCGGGCTTCAGTAAGCGCTGTACCAATCTTTGACTGCCGCCACATAACGCTGCACCCCTTCGGCTACGCTAGCCGCTTCAAGTGCACCATAAGACAATCGTTGGTAATTGGCTTCTTGCGTTTGCGTTAAGCCAAATGCAAAGCCAGGAATGGAAGCCACTTTGTATTTCTCGGTCATGGCGCGATTGAAGGCAATAGGCTCGATGCCTTGTTTTAAACCAGGTAACTTCATCAGCACATAAAACGCACCTTGCGTTTTGGGGAACTGCACCAAATCGCCCAAACCCTCTAGGGCTTGGTAAACCGTATTCCTAACTTGGCTCAAGGCCTCAACTTTGGGTGCAACCCATGGCTTGCCTTTTTTCAAAGCTTGTAGGGCCAACAATTGAGAGGGCATGGGTGCGCAAATGAGGTTGGTGTCTTGCACCTTGTTCATGGCATCAAACAAGTCGGCTGGAAACACCACATAGCCTACGCGCCAACTGGCCATGCCGTAGTTTTTTGACATGGAATAAAACGATAGTGTGTGCTTCATCGCTCCAGGAATGCTTGCCGGCGAAAAGTGCTTCACGCCGTCGTAGGTAAAGTATTCGTAGGCTTCGTCACTGAAGTGGTACAAGCCGTGTTGGGCGCAAAGCGCGTTGATGGCGCGAAGTGAAGCTTCTGAGTAAACGGCGCCAGTCGGGTTGTTGGGGGACACGGTCAGAATGGCTCGCGTGCGCGGTGTGATGGCCGCAGCCATGGCTTCGACGTTCAAACTCCAGTCGTCGTGGGTGTGCACGGGCACAGGCACACAGCCACACATGCGAATGGCCATTTCTTGGTTGAAATAAAACGGCATGGGCAAGATAAATTCGTCTCCAGGGTCGGCCACAGCCAAGACCGAATTCAAAAAGGCCATGTTGCTGCCTGCGGTGACCATCAACAAGGCATCTGAGCCCAGTTGCAATTGGTTTTCTTGTGCCAGCTTGACTTGGATGGCTTCGACCAAGCCAGGATGCCCACTCACACCCAAGTATTTGTGCAAGCTGCCGTCGCCCATCAAGCCAGGCAGGGCAGCAATGGCTTCTGCGGGTGGGCCGTAATTGACCACGCCTTGCCCCAAGGAGATGGTGCCCGGGTTGTTTCTGACCAAAGCCGCAATGGTGGGAATGATAGGGGTGTCTACCCCGTCCATGCGAAGTGAGTTAATTTGCATTTTTAAATCTAGTTACGTTGTACCAAGGCCGAGTTTGCTCAGTCAGAACACCTGAGATTATCTCTTGCCAAGAGCAGCCTTGCTCAGATGGCGGAAAACGCTAACATGACACTTGTGAACAAGTATCAAGGTAAGCTTGTCTTTGAACAAATGGGAGACTGGGTTGAAATACAAAGTAGATGAATTGAGGGGTTTTGCAAAATCGCTGCTTAAGGCCACTGGCTTGGATGACGATAAATCACAAGCCATTGCAGACATCTTGGTTGAAGGTTATTTGTTGGGGCACACGACCCACGGATTGGGCTTGCTGGCCCCCTATTTGGCTGAGTTGGAATCGGGAAAAATGAGCCAAGATGGTGAGCCCGAAGTGGTGTCAGATTTTCCTGCTGCAATCACTTGGGATGGCAAGCGACTGCCAGGGCCTTGGCTTGTGTTGCGTGCCATGGATCTGGCTATCGCACGCGCGAAGCAGCAGGGTACTTGCACCGTCGTGATCAAACGCAGTCACCACATTGCATGTCTTGCGGCCTATCATCAGCGCGCAACGAATCTGGGCCTGTTGATGGCATTGCATTGCTCAGACCCCAACAGCAGCAGTGTTGCCCCCTTTGGGGCGCTCGACCCTGTTTTCACACCCAACCCGGTGTCTTTCGGTATTCCAAGTTCGAAGCAGCCCATCATGGTCGATGTCTCCACATCGGCCACCACCAACGGCATGACCAATCGCTTGTTCAATGAAAAAAAACTGCTGCCTGCTGCATGGGTGATGGACGGTCATGGCCAAGCCAGTGCCGATCCAGCCGTGTTGTTTGCTGAGCCTAAGGGCACCATCTTGCCCTTAGGTGGCATGGATTCAGGGCACAAAGGGTACGGCTTGAGTTTGATGGTGGAGGCCATGACGGGTGGTTTGGCGGGGCATGGTCGCGCAGATCCTGCAGAAGGTTGGGGCGCCACTGTCTATTTGCAAATCATCGACCCTCAAGCCTTCTCAGGTTTAAAAGCGTTTGAGCGGCAACTGGATCATGTGATTGAGCGCTGTCAAAATTCAAAACCGGCAAGGCAGGGCGAGAAAGTTCGATTGCCGGGCGAGCGCGGGCTGCAATACCAAGCAGAGAGTCGCTTGCAGGGCATGCAGCTTTACCCCAGCATCATGCCAACGCTGATGCCTTGGGCAGACAAATTCAAAGTGCCTGTGCCTCAGGCTGTTTGAGTTTTTCCTGATTTGAACAAGAGCTTGGCCATCAGCGGCCAAGTCCAAACCAGCAAACACACCACCGCCAAGCACAGTGCAATGGGGCGCGCCAAGAACGCGCCCAAATCGCCATTGGATTTGATCATGGAGGTGATGAAGTTTTCTTCCAACATTCCCCCCAAGACCACGCCCAAAATGGCTGGAGCGATAGGAAATTTGTTGGCTTCCAAAATGTAGGCCAAGATGCCTGCCACCAACATAATGCCTATTTCAAACATGGAGTTATTGATGGCAAAAGTGCCGACCACACAAAACAGCAAAATCAAGGGCATGAGCACTTCACGCGGCACCAGCAAAATTCGCTTGGCCACCTTGATGCACAAAATGCCAAGGGGAATCATGATGATGTTGGCAATGATGAACAACAAAAACACCGCGTAAATATTTTGGGGATTGGTGGTGAAGAGTGCAGGGCCTGGGTTCATGTTCTTCATGTACAGAACGCCAATCACAATGGCCGTGATGGAGTCGCCTGGAATGCCAAAAACCAGCGCTGGAATCCATGCGCCTGCAAGAGCGCTGTTGTTGGCAGACCCCGATTCCACAATGCCCTCAACGTGTCCCGTACCAAATTTTTCGGGCTCTTTCGAAAACTTCTTGCTCATGGCATACGACATCCATGCGGCAATGTCAGCACCTGCACCTGGCAAGGCACCCACG
This sequence comes from Comamonadaceae bacterium, assembly GCA_947484245.1. The sequence goes on along the minus strand of CANKOT010000081.1, from coordinate 167 downwards.
GCGGTTCCAAGCACACTGCCGCGCAAAATTTGTTTGGGATATTTTTTGGCCAATGCCCATTGGCCCGACAGCACACTGCCGACTTTTTCAACCACCAACTCAGCCGGTGGACTGGTGTCGACCACAAAGCGAATGATTTCTGAGATGGCAAACATGCCAATCATCAT
>CANKOT010000080.1 GCA_947484245.1 Comamonadaceae bacterium | reverse complement strand
GCGATAAATTGGCCAAGTGATCGGAGCGGAAAATTTTTCGCCACTTCACAGGGCGGCCCATGTGGCCCGCATAACCTCCAAGGTCGCGGAAGTTAGAAGCGCCTGTTAAGGCAATGTGTCTTTGAGAAAGGTCTTGAGAATTTGACTTCAACATAAGATCAATGTTAACTCGAATACTCTCAAACTTAGATTCTGCGGCTTTCTTAAGCAGCGCGGTGTCTTTAAATGATTCTGCCGAACCTTGAAAAATTTCGCAAACAAGCAAACAAAATGAAGACCATGCCTAATAAGGCAACATAGGATGTGATTTCACTCAGTGCTCTTTTCTCAAAGCGCAGTCGATAGCCCAGTTGGTCGTAAATTTTGCCCAGACCCTCCGTGCTGTCTGCTCTGAAATATTCTGCTTGTGTGATGGCTGCCACTTTCTTCAGGGCTTCATCTTCCAGTTTGACCCGCATGCTGCGGCCTTGAATGCTGACCACATCGCCCTCGGCTGTACCAATGCCAACGGTAAAAACCTTGACCTCGTGCGATGCGGCCAAGTCGGCCATCTTGAGCAGTTCGGGCCCCATATTGCTTTGGCCGTCACTGATCAAAACAACGGCCATGTTGCGTCCTCTGCTTGCAGAGGCTTCGGTTTCTTTGGCCTTGGGCGCATCCAAGGATTTTCCAGAATCAGCGGGTTTTCTAGGGCCGCCGTTGTCTGAAGCCTCATTGATGATTTTTTGGGCGTCAATGCCAGATCCTGGCAGCAAGGCTTCTAAGGAAATCAACAAACCAGAGCCCAGTGCAGATCCATATTGCAAAGGCAGATTCTCTAGTGCACGTCGAAGCGCGTCCTTTTCCTCTGTGGGTGCTTGAGCCAAGGCTGCTGTGCCTGCCACTGTGACCAAGCCAACCCGCAAGTGCGCTGGTTTGCTTTCAATGAATTTGAGCGCAGCTTGTTGGGCGGCCTCAATGCGCGAGGGATTTAAATCCTTGGCACGCATGCTGCCTGAAGTGTCCAAGGCCAGCATCACAGTGGCTTCGCGCAGGGGGGTCAATAACACGGCCTGTGGCCGCGCCATTGCTACACAGAGCATGGCCAAGCCAAGGCACAAGATGAGGGGCGGAAATCGTTTGGTCACGTAGGCATAGGCCAGGCCAAAGGCTGGCACCAATATGGCGCTGTACAACATCAGAGGCCATAAAAAAGAAATGGAGCTGAGGTCAGGCACGCCAAAGTCTCCTTTTTCTCAATTCAGAAAATCTCAGCAGTGCCGCCGCAATGTCTTCACTGGTTGAAAGCTCTAGCGCATCGACGCCCGCCTGCGCAAAAGTGGTTTGCAGTTGAAGTTCTCTTTCTTCAACCAATTGGGCGTAGCGCTTTCTGAATGTGGGATGGGTGGTATCCAGCAGCAATTGTTCGGAAGACTCGGAGTCTTGCAATGTCATGAGTCCCGCATTGGGCAATTGCATCTCAACAGGATCGTAGAGTCTGGCTGCAACGGTGTCATGCCGCCTGCCTAGGTGCGACATTTGCTGAGCCCAATTGAAATCCCCCATGAAGTCGGAGACTACAAACACGCTGGAGCGCCGCTTGAGCAAGCCATTGGCGCTTGCGAGCCATTGATTCAAATCGGTTCGGTGAGGCGCTTGCGAAACGCGTGTGGTTTGCGCCGTGTGCAAAACATGCAGAAGATGACGCCGCCCCATTCTGGCTGGAATGTATTTGAAGCCAGCCGCCTCGTTAGGGCTGAGGATGATCGCCCCAATTCGATTGCCCCGTTGCATGAGCAACTTGGCCATGATGGCCACAAAAGACAGCATGAGCTCACGCTTGCTCTGAGCCTTGCTTGCAAAATCCATGGAGCCAGTCAGGTCCAATAAAAACCAAGCACTGATTTCTCGATCTTCTTGATGCTCTCTGACATAGGGCGATTGCATGCGCGCCGTGACATTCCAATCGATGTGCCGAACATCGTCGTGCGTTTGGTATTCACGCAGGTCGGCCAACTCTAGCCCTGCGCCCCTGAACAAGGTTTTGTGATCTCCCTGCAGCAAGCCATCGAGTCGACGAAGAACCGTCCACTCAAGTTGCTGCAACAAGGCTTCAGCGGACATTCGACTACAAGGGCTTGTCTGGCATAGGAACGGCCTTCATGACTTCTTGAATGATGGCTTCGGGTGTTTTGCCTTCGGCCAAGGCCGTGTAAGAGAGCACCAAGCGATGCCTTAAGACATCGGGCACCAAGTCGGCTACGTCTTCTGGCAAAGCGTAATCGCGCCCACGCATTAGAGCCAGAGCGCGTGCACCCTCAATCAATCCGATGCTGGCCCGTGGGCTGGCGCCAAAGCTCAAAAGCCCTTTCAGTTTCTCCATGCCATAGCGCTCTGGAAAGCGCGTGGCAGAAATCAATTTGACGGCGTAGTGCACCAGGCTGGGGTCGACATAGCAATGGCGGCATTGGGCTTGAAGCATTTGCAAGTCTTCAGGCGTTACGACACCAGTAACTTGAGCACCACCAGCAATCACCCTTTGAACAATCACAAACTCGTCGTCTTCTGTGGGGTAGTCGATCAAGACCTTCATCATGAACCGATCGACCTGCGCTTCTGGCAGCGGGTAAGTACCTTCCGTTTCAATGGGATTTTGAGTTGCCATGACCAAGAAAGGCGAAGGCACACGGTGTGTTTGCCCTGCAATGGTGACTTGTCTTTCTTGCATGACCTCGAGCAAAGCACTTTGAACTTTGGCGGGCGCGCGGTTGATTTCATCCGCCAACAACAGGTTGGTAAATACAGGCCCCAAAACGGTGCTGAACTCACTGGTTTTTTGGTTGAATATTCGGGTGCCAACAAGATCGGCAGGCAGTAAGTCAGGGGTGAATTGAATGCGGCTGAATTGGCCGTTGAGCGTTTTGGCCAGCGTGTTCACCGTCAAAGTTTTGGCCAAGCCAGGCACGCCCTCAATGAGCAGGTGGCCTTGCGCCAACAAGGCAATGAGCACCCGCTCTAAAAAGATATCTTGCCCCACCACCACGCGCTTGACTTCGTAAAGCACGCGCTGCATCAAGGCAGCAGCATCTGCTGGATTCTTAAGTTGAGGTGAGGTGCTCTGACCTCGCCAAGCTTCGTTTGAAAGCGTCATGTTGTTCTCTCCGAAAATTAAAAAGGTGGCAGACCCACTGCTGAGCCTGCACTTTCAATGGTGGTTGCAAAGCCAATGCCGATAAAGGTTCGAGCCGACGTCGGGTTCAAGATGGCTGTCACGATGCCGACGACCTCGCCCGACACATTGACCAAAGGCCCACCGGAATTGCCTGGATTGGCGGCTGCATCAAATTGAATCAAGCCTGTTAGAACTTGAGTGCCATCGGGCGATTTGAATTGTCGATTGAGACCAGATACAACACCTGCAGAAACAGATGGGCCAATGCCAAACGGAAAGCCAACAGCGACCACCATGTCACCTGGCGCAAGCTGTTGGCTTGAGCCTAGGATGGCGGGTTCAAGATCGTCTGGAATCTTCTTTGGCTTGATCACAGCCAAGTCTTTATCGGGTTGCACAGCAACGACAGTGGCTTCAGCTTCGGTGCCATCAAAAAAAGTGACCTTCAATCTTTTGGCGCCCGCAATGACGTGAAAGTTGGTCAATATGGTGCCGTCGTCTTTGATCACAACGCCGGTACCCACACCACTTTCTTTGTCTTGGTCTTTGTTTTTGGGGTCGGTCACATACGATTGAACGTGCACCACAGCACCTTGTACCGATGCGGCCGCTCTGGCACTGGCCGATGGCAGTTCTTTGGTTTGAAGCGTGTGCGAAACAGCGCCATCAATGTCTTGTTGCGTGAGGGCCTTGGGTGCGCTGCGCTGCATGAGAAAAATTCCCATGACCACCAAGCTGAATACGACACCAAGCAAAAAGATGGCCGCAAAATCCCACCGGAGTTTGGTGCGCCAAGAAAGTGGCGTTGTGGGTGAGAGAGGGGGAGCGGGCGTGTTTAGTTCCGCAGCAGCGTGCGGTATCGAACCCCCAGCTCGCGGGCTTTTGCTAAAAACCGGCTCTCGTTTCATCAAATAACCATAACATAAGCTTCAATGGTAAATTGGCGGAACTTGCGAAAACCCTATTGGCTATGCAATTTATACACACCCAAATGCTTTGGTCGCTTTTGCTCTTGCCACTCTTGGTGGCGGGCTATGTGTGGCTGTTAAAGCGCAAACGGCAGCAAGTGGTAATTTTTCCTGGCGTCTCATGGATCTTGCAAAACATGGCCTTGCCATCGCCATGGCGGCGACACGTTCCGCCAGCTTTGATTGCTTTGGCAGTAGCGCTCTTGTTATTGGCCAGTGCAAGACCGATGGCCCGGGTCACTTTGCCGGCCGACTACATGACCCTCATCATGGCCATGGACGTTTCTAGGAGTATGTTGGCCGAGGATGTGGATCCCAGTCGCATCAAGGCAGCGCAAAAGGCTGCCAAAGAATTTTTGCAAGATTTGCCCCGCAATGTGCGGGTTGGCATCGTCTCTTTTGCAGGCAACGCGCAGGTTGTGCAACATGTTTCTCAAGACAAAGACGAACTCGTTGCCGCCATCGATCGATTTCAATTGCAGCGCGGAACGGCCACGGGCAGCGGGCTATTGTTGGCCCTGAGCACATTGCGACCAGAAGTGGCCATTGACTTAGAGGCCGCGCTTTACAACCCCAATCCTTTTGGCTACAACCCCCAAGGCAATTTGGGGCAGTCAGGCGGTGCCCAGAGCCTAGATGCCAAACCCAAGCCTGTAGAACGTCCCGCCGAACCGCCGGGCTCCTACAAGGGCGGCGCCATTGTGTTGCTAACCGACGGCCGCCGAACCACAGGTCCCGATCCCTTGAAGGCGGCCCAAATGGCAGCCGATTTGGGTGTGAGGGTCTATACCGTGGGTTTTGGAACGCCCAATGGCTTTATTCCTGGCTATGAAGGCTATTCTTTTTTCACGCAAGTGGACGAAGAAACTTTAAAAAGAATTGCCAAGATCACAGAGGCAGACTATTTCAAGGCTGGCTCGGCAGAGGACTTGAAGCAGGTTTACAAACATCTTTCCACGCAATTTACGTTGGAGAAACGTGACACAGAAATCACCTCGCTTTTAGCTGGCTTGGCACTGATGTTCGTTTTACTCGCCATCGTGCTGTCGGCGCTGTGGTTCAAAATAGCGCCTCAACATTCATTTAAATCGGCAACGTAGGTTTCTCAATGCTTGAAAACGGTATCTTGAAAATTGAATCGATGAAACATCGGTGTTCCCCAGAAGAATGGCAAGCCCGCGTCGATTTGGCAGCGTGTTACAGATTGGTTGATATTTATGGCATGTCCGACATGATGGCCAACCATGTTTCGTGCAGTGTTCCGGGTGAAGAAGGTGCCTTTTTGATCAATGCCTACGGCATGATGTACGAAGAAATCACAGCTTCAAGCCTGATCAAAATTGACATTCACGGCCATATTTTGGACAAGCCAGACTTTGGTGATTTGAACTACGGCATCAACAAAGCGGGCTATGTGATTCACAGCGCCATTCATGAAGCCAGGCCTGAAGTCAGTTGCGTGATTCACACCCACAGTTGGGCTTCTATGGCGGTTTCTTCACTGGCGTGTGGCTTGCTGCCCTTAACGCAAACCGCCATGCGCTTTTTAAAAGTTGCCTACCATGACTACCAAGGCGTGGTTCTCAATCATGAAGAAAAAGCGTCGCTGCTCCAAGATTTAGGACAAGGTGAGGCTTTGATTTTGCGCAACCATGGTGCCTTGACAGTTGGCAAAAGTGTGGGCGAAGCCTTTAACTGGATGCACCGATTGGAGTTGGCATGTCACTCGCAGTTGGCTGCCATGGCGTGCAATACACCCTTTGTCAAAGTGGCCCCAGAAGTTTTGGAGGAAACTTGGAACAACTACCAACCCAGCACTCGCAGGCCTTATGGTTTGATGGAGTGGCCAGCACTGCTGCGCAAATTAGATCGCATGGATCCAAGTTACAAGACGTGAGCCATTCAATTTCATGACCACCCACGCAGCCCATGGTGCGCGCTAAGGCAGAATAATGGCATGAAGATATTGCTATCTGAATTGGCCTTGCGTGCTTTGTCTTCGGACATTGCGCGCGTCATGGCCTCTCGCCCCTTTGAATGCGTGAGTTTCGAGCAGGCCCTTGCCTCGGGCCGGCGTGATTTTGACGTGGCCTTTGTCTCTCGAGATGTCACGGGCTTGTCCACCAAACACGAACTGGCGCCTAGCCTGAAAGCGTGCTATCAAGTTTTAGAGGAGTCGCCCAACTTGCGCTGGGTACACATTCACTCTGCGGGGGCTGATCGAGAGGTTTACGTGAGGCTCAGAGCAAAGGGTGTGGAGGTGGCGAGCTCTTCGGGTGCCAACGCCGAAGTGGTGGCCCAAACAGCCTTGGCGGGCTTGCTGGCTTTGTCGCGTCAATTTCCGCAGTTGGTGCATGCCATGCATGACAAAAGGTGGGCGCCACTTCTGGCCTCAAAATTGCCGCCCGATTTGGCGGGTCAAACAGCGATGTTGGTAGGCTGGGGGCCCATTGCACAAAGAGTGGCGCAGTTTTTTTCTTTGCTGGGTCTTCGCTTGAAAGTGATTCGCCAAAAAGCACAAGTCAGCACGACCGCCCATGTTGACAATGCGTCTGCCCAATTGGAAATGCTGACCTACGAAACACTCGATGCCGCATTGCCAAACACCGACTGGCTCATTTTGATGTGTCCTCTGACGACAAGCACCCGCGGCTTGATCAATGCCCGCAGATTAGGCTTGCTACCGCAGGGTGCTGGCTTGGTCAATGTGTCGCGCGGTGAAGTGGTGGTCGAGAAGGATTTGATTGAAGCCTTGCAATCGGGAAAATTGGGAAGTGCGTATCTGGATGTTTTTGAGCACGAACCGCTTCCTTCTGCATCACCGCTTTGGAGTTTGCCCAATGTGATTTTGACGCCGCACTCTGCAGGCTTTTCAGCTGGCAACGAGGGCAGGGTCAGTCAAATGTTTTTAGACAATCTGGCTTCTTGGGCGCGATAAGCAAAAAATACCGTGCTACAATCCAAAGCTTCGCGGCTGTAGCTCAGCTGGATAGAGTACTTGGCTACGAACCAAGGGGTCGTGGGTTCGATTCCTGCCAGCCGCACCAGATTTCGATTTTTCGAGACTAGAACACAGCTTAGAGGCTTACGCCCCTAGGCTGTTTTTCTTTGTGCAAACCGGTTTCAAATAGATTTTAATCAGCGCCATGAGCAAAGCTTTCACACGCGAAACAGACGGCGCAGCCGACGACGATGGGGAGGACCCCACTTTGCCGCCCTTGCCCGTGGGCACGCGCAATTACATGACTCCCAAGGGGTATGCCACTTTGCGCGCCGAACTGTTCACGCTCATGGACGATGAGCGTCCTAAGGTGGTTGAAATTGTGCATTGGGCGGCCAGCAATGGCGACCGTTCAGAGAATGGTGATTACATCTACGGCAAAAAAAGACTGCGCGAAATTGACCGGCGCATCCGGTTTCTAACCAAGCGATTGGAAATTGCGGAGGTCACAGACCCGAGCGTTCACCATGGCAGATCCCAAGTCTTTTTTGGGGCCACCGTCACCTATGTGGAAGAAAACGGAGACGAGCGCACGGTGACCATTCGCGGCATTGACGAGGCCGACAGTTTGAAGGGTGAGGTCAGTTGGGTATCGCCCATCGCGCGGACCTTGCTAAAGTCGAGCAAAGGCGATGTGTTGAAGTTGGTCACGCCGCAGGGCTGGCGTGAAATTGAGGTGCTCGAGATTTCATATCCAGAGCCTTCAAAGTCTTGAAGGCACAATGCCTTTGCGCAGGCTTCACTCTGGTGCGGTATTTTGTCCACGCACGCGGTAAGTAATGCGCTCTGCATTCAAAACGGCGGGTGTGCGTTTCAAGTTCTTTAGAACGGTTTCAAGATGGTTCAAATCGCGCACAGAAATAATGAAGGTGTTTTCTGCAGCATCTTGTGCGCTGGCTTGTCCCATTTCAACATGAATAATGTCAACCTCTGAGTTGGCCAACGTGCCTGCCACGCGGGCCAAGACACCTTTGGTATTGACCACCGTCACGCTGATGCTGGTTTCAAAGCTGCGCATGATTTCATCTGACCATTCCACCCCAATGAAGCGCTCACTGTCTTTTTGTTGAAGCTTCATACCGACGCTGCAGGTGGCTGTGTGCAAAGCCAAACCTTCGCCGCGGCCCAAGTAGCCAATGATTTTGTCGCCAGGCAGAGGGCGGCAGCATTGTGCATAAACCACCGAGGCGTTTTCGGTGCCATCAAGCAAGATAGCGCCTTGAGAAATGGTATCGTTGGCCATGAACCGTTCGCGGGTCATGAGCAGTGGATCGGGCTTCTCGCCCATCTCGGACAGCAAAGCAGCCATGCGTTTGGCCACAATGCTGGCAATTCGTTTGCCAAGTCCCACATCAACCAGAAGATCGCTGCGATTTCGGTTGCCAGTGAATCGCAAAACTTTTTCCCACACGCCGTGGTAGCGCGATGGGTCATCGGGCATTTTTTCGATGCCTTCTGCGCGCAAGGCTTGCGTGAGAAGTTTGAGACCCAAGTCCATTGACTCGCTGTGCGCCATGGTCTTGAGGTGATGTCGAATTCTGGAGCGCGCACGGCCGGTTCTGACAAAGCCAAGCCATGAAGGGTTGGGTGCAGACACAGGGGCTGTCATGACCTCCACCACATCGCCATTTTTGAGCTCTGTGCGCAAAGGAACTTGTTGGTTGTTGATTTTGGCCGCCACCAAATGATCGCCCAAATTGCTGTGAATCATGTAAGCAAAATCGACCACTGTTGCGCCGCGCGGCAGCGACATGATTTGGCTCTTGGGTGTGAACACATAAACCGCATCTGGAAACAAATCAACCTTCACGTGATCCCAGAACTCAGAAGCGTCGCGGGTTTCTTTTTGGATGTCCAAAAGTGATTGCAACCACTGTGTGCCCAAGCGCTCGGCCTCCATGCTGCTCGATGCTTTGTCTTTGTACAGCCAGTGCGCGGCCACGCCCGATTCAGCCACCATGTTCATGGCTTCTGTGCGCATTTGGAACTCAACATTGACGCCAGATGGGCCGACCAATGTGGTGTGCAAAGACTGATAGCCGTTGACCTTGCCAATTGCAATATGGTCCTTGAAGCGGCCTGGCACAGGTTTGTACATCTGATGGAGAATGCCCAATGCGGTGTAGCAATCAATGACCGAGGGGACAATGAGTCGGAAGCCGTAAATGTCGGTGACTTGTGCAAAGCTGAGATGTTTGCCATCCATTTTTTTGTAGATGGAGTAGAGCGTTTTCTCGCGGCCAGAAATTTGCACATCAATGCCCGCCTTGGAGAAGGTGGACGCCAGTTCTGTTTGAACTTTTTGAATCAAATCACGGCGGCGATTGCGCGCTTTGGCCACCGCCTTCGACAGCACGGCATAGCGCCAAGGTTTAAGGTGCCTGAAGGACAGTTCTTGCAATTCTCGATAGGTTTGATTCAAGCCCAAACGGTGAGCAATGGGGGCGTAGATCTCTATCGTTTCTGAGGAAATGCGCGCCCATTTTTCTCGAGGCATGTCATCCATGGTGCGCATGTTGTGAGTGCGATCGGCCAATTTGATCAAAATCACGCGAACATCGCGCGCCATGGCCAATAACATTTTCCGGAACGACTCGGCTTGATTTTCTTCTCGGGTGTTGAATTCCAATTTGTCCAGTTTGGTCAAGCCATCAACCAGTTCAGCCACGGGCGAACCAAACTTTTCAATCAGGTCAGACTTGGTCACACCACAGTCTTCCATGACGTCGTGCATCAAGGCGGCCATCAACGCTTGCGCATCGAGTTTCCATTCAGTGCATTGGGTGGCCACTGCAATAGGATGCGTGATGTAGGGCTGGCCATTTTTGCGAAGTTGGCCTAAGTGGGCTTCGTCAGCAACTCGGTAGGCTTTGCGCACCAACTCGATGTCGGATGCTGAGAGATAGCTCAGTTGGGCAACCAATGCGGCAAAACTGGCTGCCGCTGCGTTGGCGGCGCTAGCGCTGGGCAAGCCAGCTTGGATGTTGTGGGCGTTCTCGCGCTTTCCGGGTATTGAAGTACTACCGGACTTGTCAAAAATAGTTGCAAAAGCTGCGCGCATGCCTCAAATGTAACGCCACTGACACACCTTCTCATACCCCTGAAAGAAGTCCTGATTCAATGCCAAGGTGCAAACAAAAAAAAGCCCCAAGTTTTTTCAACGTTGGGGCTGATCTCGGCCCAGCCCTGGTGGGCTGAGGTGATGTAGAAATTAGTTCACTTTTTTGAGCATTTCCAAACCAACTTTGCCGGCTGCAATTTCACGCAAGGCTGTGACGCCAGGCTTGTTTTTGCTTTCGACGCGGGGGGTATGACCCTGGCTGAGCATGCGGGCGCGGTAGGTAGCAGCCAAAACCAATTGGAAGCGGTTAGGGATTTGCTCTAGACAATCTTCAACAGTGATGCGGGCCATGACGGTCTCCGGTAAAAAAATCAGGTGATATGGAGGGATTCGAAAGTTTCGGCACGG
>CANKOT010000079.1 GCA_947484245.1 Comamonadaceae bacterium | reverse complement strand
TACGCCTTCATTGGTTGTTTGCTGGGTACGCTCATTGGTGTGTTGCCAGGCATTGGCCCGGTGGCCACCATTGCCATGTTGCTCCCCGCAACATATGCACTGCCTCCCATTGCAGCCCTCATCATGTTGGCCGGTATTTACTACGGCGCCCAATATGGTGGCTCTACCACTGCTATTTTGGTCAACTTGCCGGGTGAGTCTTCCTCGGTTGTGACCGTCATTGACGGCTACCAAATGGCCCGAAAAGGTCGAGCGGGTCCCGCTTTGGCTGCGGCTGGCATTGGTTCTTTCTTTGCTGGCTGTGTGGGCACCTTGATTTTGGCTGCGTTCGCTGCCCCGCTCACCGAGGTTGCTTTTAAATTCGGTCCTGCTGAGTATTTTTCGCTCATGATCTTGGGCTTGATTGGCGCTGTTGTTTTGGCATCTGGCTCGCTTTTGAAAGCTGTTGGCATGATCGTGCTGGGTCTCTTGATGGGCTTGGTGGGAACTGACGTGAACTCTGGTGTGGCGCGCTACAGTTTCGATATTCCTGAACTCACAGACGGCATTGGCTTCATTACCATTGCCATGGGTGTGTTTGGTTATGGAGAAATCATTGCCAACCTGGGAAAGCCTGAAGACAAACGAGAAGTGTTTACTGGCAAAGTGAAAGGACTTTTCCCAACGGGTGAAGACTTCCGCAACATGATTCCTGCGATTTTACGAGGTACTGCCCTTGGTTCAATGCTGGGTATTTTGCCAGGTGGCGGTGCGCTCTTGTCTGCTTTTGCGGCCTACACCATCGAGAAGAAAACCAAGCTGCGTCCCGGTGAAGTGCCGTTCGGTCAGGGCAATATTCGCGGTGTTGCTGCGCCAGAATCGGCCAACAACGCCGGCTCACAAACGTCCTTCATTCCATTGCTCACCTTGGGTATTCCACCCAATGCCGTGATGGCCTTGATGGTGGGTGCCATGACCATTCACAACATTCAACCTGGCCCCCAAGTGATGACCAGCAACCCAGAGTTGTTCTGGGGCCTAATTGCCTCGATGTGGATTGGCAATGCCATGCTGATCATTTTGAACTTGCCGCTCATTGGTATGTGGATCAAATTGCTCACGGTGCCTTACCGTTGGTTGTTTCCTGCCATTATTTTGTTCTGCGCTATTGGCGTGTACTCCACCAACAACAACACCTTCGACATTTGGATGGTGGGTGCCTTTGGCATCATTGGTTACACCTTCATCAAACTGGGTATGGAGCCTGCTCCCCTGCTGTTGGGCTTCATCTTAGGCCCCATGATGGAAGAGAACTTGCGCCGCGCACTGCTGCTGTCTCGTGGTGACTGGACGGTGTTTGTCACGCGTGGTTTGTCAGCCAGTCTGTTGGCTGCTGCTGCTGTCTTGCTGATCATCGTGTTGCTGCCCTCTGTGAAGTCCAAACGCGAAGAAGCCTTCGTCGAAGAGTGATTCAGCAGCTATGCGGATGTCAAAACGGCACCCTCGGGTGCCGTTTTTTATGGTTGCCCATGGTCTTTTCACCCATGTGACTTTGTGGCGAAAATTTCCTGACACAATGTCCTTTTCAAGTTGACTTTGGGTTTTCATCATGCAACACACAAACAGTTTCAAGCGTCGTCAGTTGGGTTCACTCGCATGGGGTGCCTTTTTCTTAACGGCCTGCGTGCTCCATTTAAGCCCCAAGTTGGCGCAAGCCCAAACACCAACGCCTGCTACAGCTGGCAGCTACCCTACAAAACCAATCCGCTTGGTGGTGCCTTTTCCGGCGGGTGGCGCTACTGATATTTTTGCTCGAACCTTGTCCCAAAAACTGGGAGAAAAAATAGGTTCAGCCGTCGTGGTCGAGAACAGGCCAGGTGCAGGGGGCACCTTGGGCTCTGACTTGGTGGCCAAATCAAGCGCCGATGGTTACAACTTGTTGTTGGCCACATCCAGCACGCACTCTATTGGGCCCAATTTAAACCCCAGGATGCCCTACGACGCCGTTCGCGATTTCACGCCCATTGGTCAGGTGGGCAACGCACCCAGCATCATGTTGGTGCCCAACAGCTCGCCCGCCAAAACCATCCAAGAGTGGATTGAGTTTGCCAAGAAAAATCCAGGTAAGTTGAACTATGCCTCCAGTGGCAATGGCACCATTGTTCAACTGACCGCTGAGCTGTTTAAATCCCAAGCGGGTTTGTTTGTGGTGCACATTCCCTACAAGGGCACTGCCTTGGCCATGCCCGATTTAATCAGCGGCAAAGTGGATGTTTTGTTTGATTCATTGCCAACAGGTTTGCCGCATGTCAAGGATGGCCGTCTGCGCGCTTTGGGCGTGACCTCTGCCCAAAGAACCAACATGGCCCCCGGTTTGCCGGCCATTGCCGAAGTACTTCCTGGCTACGAATCCACCACTTGGTTTGGACTTTTTGGCCCTCAAGGTATGCGTCCCGAAATTGTGGCGCGTGTCAATACAGCCGCTCTGCAAGCTTTGGCCGATCCCGAGGTGAAAGACAAATTACAACGCCTCGGCATCGAAGCCATTGGCACTTCCCCCATGCAATTCACCTCCATGTTGGCAGCTGAATCCGCCAAATGGAAAAAGATCATCACCGAACGCAAAATCACTTTGGACTAAAAATGAACTTTGATTTCAGTACGCCGTATTCCTCGGCGCGCCTGCCGCAGTTTGCACGCAACATTGTGTCCACCTCGCACCCGCTGGCGGCCCAAGCCGGTTTGCGCATGATGCTCAAAGGTGGCAATGCTGTGGATGCGGCCATTGCTGCCGCTGCAGCCATCACCATCACTGAGCCCGTTAGCAACGGCTTAGGCTCTGATGCTTTTTGTATTTTGTGGGATGGTCAAAAGTTGCATGGCCTGAATGCATCTGGACCTGCGCCGCAGGCTTGGACGCCCGACTATTTTCACAACAAGTACGGCAAAGATGCTGTCAATCCGCCCAAGCGAGGTTGGGACTCTGTCACGGTGCCAGGCGCTGTCGGTGCTTGGGCTGCCATGAGTGAGCGCTTTGGCAAACTGCCTTTTGCCGACCTCATGGAGCCGGCCATTGAAATTGCAGAGCGCGGTTACTTGATGCCAGTGGTTGTGCAACAAAAATGGGATGCGGCCACTCCCTTGTTGCAAACTCTGCCGGGCTTTGCCGAAAGCTTTTTGCCATGGGGCCGTGCGCCCAATGTGGGTGAGTTGTTTCAGTTCAAAGCGGCGGCCAAAGGTTTGCGCGCCATTGCAGAAACCAAGGGGCGTGCTTTTTACGAAGGTGAAATTGCGGAGGCTTTGGTGCGCTTTTCTAACCAGCATGGGGGTGCCATGTCGCTGCAAGATTTGGCGCAGTATCGTCCCGAGTGGGTCGAGCCCATCGCGCAAAATTACCGCGGCTATACCTTGCACGAAATTCCTCCCAATGGCCAAGGCATTGCAGCACTGATCGCGTTGGGTATTTTGGAAAACTTCGACATTGCCAGCATGAAGGTCGATGGCATTGACTCCCAACATTTGCAAATCGAAGCCATGAAGTTGGCTTTTGCCGACGTTTATCGCTATGTGGCCGATCCGAGTTACATGGAGGTCACACCTGCTCAAATGCTCGACCCCGCCTATTTAAAAAGCCGCGCCAAACTCATCGACATGAAAAAGGCACAAGACTTCAAGGCAGGCAATCCTGTGAAGGGCGGTACCATTTACCTCACAACCGCCGACGAAAACGGCATGATGGTGAGCTTCATCCAAAGCAACTACATGGGCTTTGGATCGGGTGTGGTTGAACCCACTTACGGTGTCAGTTTGCAAAACCGCGGGTTTGGTTTCAGCACCGATTTGAACGGTGCCAATGCCGCCAACTTGGTGGCGCCCGGCAAGCGGCCCTTCCAAACCATCATCCCTGCTTTCCTCACAAAAAATGGTCAGCCTGTGATGAGCTACGGCGTGATGGGCGGCAATATGCAGCCTCAAGGCCACATGCAAACCTTGGTGCGCATGTTGGATTACGGTCAGAACCCACAAACAGCATGTGATGCGCCTCGCTGGCGCTACAACGCGGGCTTGTCTATCAATGCTGAAGGCAATATGGATCGCAACACAGTTCAAGGCCTCAACGATTTGGGGCATGAGTTGGAAGTGATCAACGATTCTTACCAAGACTTTGGTGCGGGCCAGTTTATTTGGCGCATGGGCGATCCCAAGGTCCAAGGCTATGTGGCTGCTTCCGATCCAAGACGGGATGGGCAGGCGGTTGGCTTTTGACGCAAAACCAAGCTTCTCAATTCAGCACGGGCTTGTTGTTGGCAGCAGCAGGGTCAATTGCTTTCAGCGGTAAAGCGATCATCGTCAAACTTGCCTATCGCCACGGCGTTGATGCCATCACCTTGGTGATGTTTCGAATGCTGTTTGCGGTGCCTTTTTTCATTGCCATGGCCTGGTGGGCAGGACGTGGCAAGCCACCGCTCACACGCGCCGATTGGTGGGGCGTGATTGGCTTGGGATTCTCGGGTTATTACATTTCTAGTTTTCTTGACTTTTTAGGCTTGCAATACATCAGCGCTTCTTTTGAGCGGCTCATTTTGTACCTCAACCCCACCTTGGTCTTGATTTTGGGTTGGGTGCTTTACAAAAGAAAAATCACCCACAGACAAGCCGTGGCCATGGCCGTGAGTTACAGCGGTGTTTTGTTGGTGTTTGGCCATGAGATTTCCTTGGAGGGTGATAACGTCGCCTTGGGAGCTGCATTGGTTTTTGGCAGTGCCATCACCTATGCCATTTATCTCAGCTACAGTGGTCAACTGGTACAGCGCTTGGGGTCCTTGCGCTTGGCGGGTTTGGCTACCACTGTGGCGTGTTTTTTTTGCATTCTCCAGTTTGTGTTGCTCAAGCCCATGTCGGCATTGAATGTTGCGCCCGAGGTGGTATGGCTTTCCATGTTGAACGCGACGGCCTGTACGGTCTTGCCGGTTTTGATGGTGATGATGGCCATTGAAAGAATTGGCCCAGGCCTCACTTCGCAAATTGGCATGATTGGGCCGATGTCCACATTGACCATGGGCGCTTTCTGGTTGAACGAAACTTTCAACTTGTGGATTTTGACGGGAACGGCTTTGGTTTTGGGCGGTGTGTTTTGGGTCACTCAAGGACCTAAGTCGAGCAAATAATTTCAACAGGCCAATTTGGTTATTCATTTTTTAAGGAGTCATCATGGATTTAGGAATTAAGGGCAAGTGGGCCTTGGTCGGCGGCGCAAGCAAAGGCTTGGGCTGGGGTTGTGCGCGTGCGCTGGCACTGGAAGGTGTGAATGTGGTCATGGTGGCCCGTGGCGCTGAAGTTCTCAATCAAGCCGTAGCAGACTTAAAGAAAGAAGCACCTGGCGTACATCTCATCCCGGTGGCAGCAGACATCACCACGGAGGCTGGCCGCGCTGCTTTGTTTTCAGTGTCCGGTGGCCCAGGCAAAGAATTTGACATTGTGGTGACCAATGCAGGCGGCCCGCCCCCTGGCGACTTTCGCAATTGGGATCGTGAAGCTTGGATCAAGGCGGTCGATGCCAACATGCTCACCCCCATCGAACTTATTAAAGCAACGGTCGATGGCATGGCAGCTCGAGGTTTTGGCCGCATCGTGAACATCACCTCCAGTTCGGTCAAGTCACCCATTGATATTTTGGGACTGTCGAATGGCGCACGAAGTGGCCTGACTGGTTTTGTAGCGGGTGTGGCACGCACCAAAATTGCAGCGCAAGGTGTGACCATCAACAACATCTTGCCAGGCAAATTTGACACCGATCGGATTCGCAGCACGGTGGAAGCCACAGCGAAAAAAACGGGTCAGTCAGTTGCTGACATCCGCGCCCAACAGCAAGCTCAAGTGCCGGCTGGCCGCTACGGTACGCCCCAAGAATTTGGTGCACTCTGTGCGTTCATTTGCAGCCTACAGGCTTCCTACATCACGGGTCAAAACTTCTTGACCGATGGCGGTGCTTATCCAGGCACCTACTGAGTTAGCGTTTAGACGACACCAAGATGCCACTCACAATGAGGCCAAAAGCCACAACGTGATAGTACTGTGGCAACTCGCCTAAGAAAACACTCGACATGATGGCGGCAAACAGCGGCGTGAGGTTGGCAAAAAAACCAGCCACCGCTGGCCCTGCTGTTTGTACGCCCAAGCCCCAGCATCTGTAGGCGAGAACGGCAGGCCCCACGGACACAAATGCCAGCGCCATATAAAGGGTGGGCCCCCAGGTGATGTGAGCGTCTGTGAGCGCCCATTCAGCGCCCGAAAATAGACCCGCCCATCCCAAACCAAAAATAACCTGAGCCATGAGAAATGCAGCCCAATGATTGCGAATTTCGTCTGGCTCATTGCGTTGCGTAAGCAGCCAACTGTAGATGGCCCAGCATGCGGTGGCCAGCAAGATATAGATATCACCCACCTCAAAACTCACCTGCAAAAGTTGTTGCCAATCACCGCGCGACAACACCATTAAAACCCCCGCAATGGAGAGGGCTGCACCAAGCCACTGCGCTCGCCGAACGGGCGTCTTAAAGAACAAGGAGCCGATAGCCAGCATGAACACAGGTGTGCTGGCGGCCACCAGCGTCACGTTGAGGGGTGTGGAGGTTTGCAGTGCCAAGTATTGAAGCGCGTTGTAGCACCCAACGCCAAGCAGGCTGAGCAACGCAAATCGTCGCCAGTGTGGCCACAGGGCACTTTGTGGTTTGAGCAAGTGCCCTGCCATGGGAAGCAAAATGAGAAAGGCAATGCTCCAGCGCAAAAAATTGAGCGTAATGGGCGGTACCAAGTCAGTGATCAAGCGGCCCACCACGGCGTTGCCTGCCCACAGCAAGGGCGGAACGGTAAGCATCAAGGCAGTGCCGAGTGAGAGTTTTTGTGTCATGACCGTGACTTTAACGGCAACGCCAGGGCAGCGTTGTCACGCAGGGACATGCAATTCGTGGCAAAGTAGCGGTCAATGTGATTTTGGCTCACATGCCATCAACACTGACATTTCTATTTTTCTAGGAGAAACACATGAGCTTAGCCGTCCAAATTGACCAAAACGGTGGTCCTGAACAACTCAAATTGGTCGACGTGACAGTGGGCCAACCCGGCCCTGGTGAAATTCGCATTCGCCACAAAGCCATTGGTTTGAACTTCATTGACGTCTACCAACGCAGCGGTTTGTATGCCTTGCCCATGCCAGTGAAGTTGGGCATGGAGGCTTCCGGCATTGTTGAAGCGGTGGGCGAGGGCGTGACGCACCTCAAGGTGGGTGATCGTGCTGCTTATGCCAGCCAACCCCCCGGCAGTTACTGCGAAGAGCGCGTCATGCCCGCGAAGTGCGTCTGCAAACTGCCCGACGACATTTCTTTTGAAACCGGCGCCGCCATGATGCTCAAAGGCCTGACTGCACAATATTTGCTAATGAAGACGCGCCCTGCAGAAGGTTTGCAAGCAGGCGATCATGTGCTTTTCCACGCTGCTGCTGGCGGTGTGGGCCTGATTGCTTGCCAATGGGGCAAAGCATTGGGCTTTCGCATGATTGGTACCGCGGGTTCTGACGATAAATGCAAACTTGCTTTGGCCAATGGCGCTGAGCACTGCATCAACTACAGCACCGAAGATTTCTTGCCGCGCGTGAAAGAAGTCACGGGTGGCAAAGGCGTCAAAGTGGTTTATGACTCTGTGGGCAAAGACACTTGGGACAAATCGCTTGAATGCTTGCGCCCCTTTGGTTTGATGGCAAGTTTTGGCAATGCCTCGGGTGCCGTGGCACCCTTCGCCCCAGGCATGTTGGGCGTTAAAGGCTCTTTGTATGTCACGCGTCAAACCTTGTTCAGCCACATTACTTCGCGTGAAAGCACGCAAGCCATGGCGGATGATTTGTTTGCTGTGGTGCAAAGCGGCAAAGTGAAAATTCACATCGACCAGACCTTCCCGCTGGCCCAAGTTCAAGAGGCTCACCGCGCTTTGGAAGCCCGCAAAACAACGGGCTGCACCATTCTCACCCTGTGAGAATTATTTGCCTCGCCTCACGCGCAGCAGCTCATCCAAAATGAGCAAGCCTGCGCCGAGGGTGATGGCACTGTCGGCCACATTGAATGCCGGAAAGTGCCAGCCTGCATAGTGAAAATCTATGAAGTCAATGACGTGGCTGTAAAGCACACGGTCAATGACATTGCCCACGGCGCCACCTAACAGCAGAGACAAGGCCAAGCAGAACAAAGTTTGACCTGAGTGCATGCGCAACAAGTAAATCATCACCAAGGCCGCCACAGTGCCTAGCCCTGTGAAAAACCAACGTTGCCAACCGCCCGCGTCGGCCAAGAATGAAAACGCAGCACCTGGGTTGTGCACACGCACCAAGTTGAAAAAGGAAGTCATGGGCAAACTCTCGCCCAATTGAAATGCGCCGACAACCGCAATTTTGGTGAGTTGGTCTAGCAACAGGGTAATGAGTGCAATACCCAACCAGAGCCAGACCCCTGAGCCTGAGTTAAATGCATTTTTACTTTTTGCCATGGTGTTGAAGTGATTTGGATTTGAAGGCAAATTGCATGCATCAAGCAAACAAACGCAGTTCGCGACTGCCATGCAGGTTGCTGTCGCAACGGCCGCAGAGTGTGGGGTGCGCAGGGTTCACACCCACGTCAGGCGCGTAATGCCAGCAGCGCTCGCACTTGGTATCTTCGCTCACTGCCACTTTGGCTACCAAGCTGTTGCCAGCTTCCAAATTGAGTTCTGAGGTAATGAAGACAAATTTCAAATCGCTTCCCAAACTGGCCAGAATGGCATGATCTTCTGGCTGCGCTTGCAAGCTCACGCTGGCTTGAAGCGATGCACCTACTTTGCCGTCGGCTCGCAAGGTTTCAATGTCTTTGTTGACCTGATCGCGAATTTCGCGAATGCGGGCCCACTTGGCCAGCAGCGCTTCGTTGGGTGTGCCCAGGTCGCTGAAGGTTTCCAGGAAAATCGACTCAGAGCTGCCAAAGCTTTGCCAAGCTTCTTCTGCCGTGAAGCTTAAGAACGGTGCCATCAAGCGCAGCATGGCATGTGTGATGCGGTAAAGCACGGTTTGTGCAGAGCGCCGCGCCAAGGATTTTGGGGCGCTGGTGTAGAGGCGGTCTTTGAGCACGTCCAAATAGAACGCGCCCAAATCTTCAGAGCAGTAGACCTGCAACTTAGAGACCACGGGGTGGAATTCGTAGACCTTGAAGTTCGCCAAGATATCAGCCTGTAGCTGAGCTGCACGGCTTAATGCAAAGCGATCGATTTCCAACAGGTCAGCATCGGCCACGGTATCTTTGGCAGGGTCGAAGTCGCTCACGTTGGCCAACAAGAAACGCAAGGTGTTGCGAATGCGGCGATAGGCATCGACCACGCGTGCCAAAATTTTGTCGTCGATGTTGAGGTCGCCAGAGTAATCGGTTGAGGCTACCCACAAGCGCACAATTTCTGCGCCCATCTTGTCGGTAATTTCTTGCGGTGCCACCACATTGCCCAAGCTCTTGCTCATCTTGCGGCCTTGGCCGTCGGTGGCAAAGCCGTGTGTGAGCAAACCCTTGTAGGGTGCGCGGTCGTAGAGGGCGCAACCCAACAGCAAAGAGCTGTGGAACCAGCCGCGGTGTTGGTCGTGACCTTCTAAATACAAATCGGCTTCGGGACCCACATCATGAAAGGGGTTGCGATCGTAGGCATCTTTGTGGCTGCCGCGCAGTACGTGTTGGAAGGTAGAGCCTGAGTCAAACCACACTTCCAAAATATCGGTGCTCTTGGTGTAGTTGGGGGCATCGGCGGCACCCAAAATTTCTTCCACCGTGGCGCGGCTCCATGCTTCAATGCCGCCTTTTTGAACAATCTCGGCGGCTTGGTCCAAAATTTCCATGGTGCGCGGATGCAGCTCGCCAGAGTCTTTGTGCAAGAAGAAGGGCACCGGCACGCCCCAGCTGCGCTGACGTGAAATGCACCAGTCAGGGCGGTTGGCAATCATGTCGCGCAAACGCGTCTTGCCGTTTTCTGGGTAGAAGTTGGTTTGGTCGATGGCGTCCAAGGCCAACTGACGCAAAGTCTTCGCTGCCTTGTCTTGAGTGAACACGCCAGGACCTTCGTCCATGCGCACAAACCACTGAGCAGCAGCGCGGTAAATGACCGGCGTCTTGTGGCGCCAGCAATGGGGGTAGCTGTGGGTGATGCCATAGGTGGCCATCAATCGTTGGCTTTCGCCCAGCACTTCAATGATGCGGGGGCAAGCTTTCCAAATGTTCATGCCACCAAACAGCGGCAGGTCATCGGCATAACTGCCGTTGCCTTGAACCGGATTCAGGATGTCGTCGTAAGCCAAGCCATGGGCCACGCAAGAGTTAAAGTCCTCTACGCCATAGGCGGGCGATGAGTGAACAATGCCCGTACCGTCTTGTGCGCTCACGTACTCGGCCACATAAACGGGCGAGAAGCGTTTGTAGCCTTCATGCACGTCGTACAAGGGGTGTTTGAAATTCAAACCGCCTAACTTTTCGCCGGTGGTGGTGGCCACCACTTGACCTTCGAGTTTGTAGCGTTCTAAACATTTTTCGACCAAGGACTCGGCCAGAACCAACATGCCTTTGTCGGTATTGACCAAGGCGTAAACCAATTCAGGGTTGACATTCAAGGCTTGGTTGGCAGGCAAGGTCCAAGC
>CANKOT010000078.1 GCA_947484245.1 Comamonadaceae bacterium | reverse complement strand
GCCAGCCCTTTGGGCAGCATGGCATGCACGCCGCGGTGGGTATTGACGGTTTGCGTGATGCGAAAGTCAACACCCAGGCTGCACAGTGTGTAGGCATCTTCGCGCGACAGGCCTCGCTCTGTGAGCAGTACAAGCATGTCGCGCAGCGCCATGTCCATACACTGGTCCAGCGTAGGGGCCATGCCCATGGTGATGTAGTGGGTGGGCGTTTCGGCACGCGGATACGCCAGCGCCGTGTTCTTGTGCACAATCAGCTCGAATGTCCCTTGCAGCGCGGTTTCGATGGCTGTGGTGCAAACCTCACCATCGCCCTGGGCTGCATGGCCGTCGCCGCAGGAGAAAAGCGCCCCCGGTACATGCACCGGCAAAAACAGCGAACTGCCGGGGCGCAGCTCCTTGTTGTCCAGATTGCCGCCGTGCGCGCGCGGGATGATGGTGCTGATACGGCCCCAATGCGGGGGCGGTGCGACACCCATCACGCCAAAAAAGGGATGCAGCGGCAAGTCCAGCCCCCAGGGCAGGCGGGCTACCATGCGCTGGCCATCAAGAGGAATGTTCATCAGGCGGTAGGCGTCGAATTCGGCAGGTAAGGTGCCGGCCAGTGGGCGGATGAAGTTGTAGCCCCAGTCCTGCCGCAACTTGACATCAAGGATGCGCACTTCCAGCGTGTCACCGGGCGCGGCATCTTCGACAAAAACCGGGCCGGTCAGGATGTGCCCAGGCACATGGCGCGGGGTGCGCAAATGGATATCCGCCAACTCAGGCGGGATATGAAATTGGCCCGCCGGTGGCAGCACGTCGGGTCCGCCGCTGACGGTGTTCACGGTCAGGCGGTCGCCGCTTTGCACGCGCAGCACGGGCGGGATTTTGGCGTCGAACAAGCCCCAATGGCAGGTGTCAACGCTGGCGTTCAGAAGGTGTTCGGTCATGTTGTGCTCGGGGGCGATCCGGTTTGGGCGATGGGTGAAGAAGAATGTGCGCCGCTGTCATGGGCAATCAGGAGTTCAGCGTGGACTAGCGTGCGTTATCTGGTTTTTTGGCTGGTCTGTTTTGAATGTAGTTCATGCGCAGGTGGTGCCTGATAACTTGATTCGATGAGAGGCGCAGTGAGATGGCTCGAGCCGACCAGATGTCAACGAGAAATTTGTCGCTGTGAAAAAACATCACTTTTTCCATAGCGGCAATATTGTTTAGCTGAGGATTTCCCCAGTAAACAACCAAAGGGCCAGCATGGCCGGCAGCCTCAGAATAGTGCCAACGAAGTGAAAAATCGCTTTACTGAGAGCAATGCTTCACGGGGTAAGTACTTATATACACACCATTAATAAGGTTCTCAATGAGTTACATCGATGTCTCATTCCAGCAAAGTGAGCCTAGGTAACGTCTTAGTGTTTTCTCGGCAAGTAGTAACTTGGAGTGAGAATCGACATGACAATCGCAATCGCATTGGTGTTGCTGGTACTTGGATCACTGATCTTCCATTACCTCAGTCCTTGGTATTTCACACCCATCGCCTCCAACTGGAAGGGCATGGACGATACGATTCAACTGACATTTTGGATTACCGGGCTGGCTTTTGTCGCTGTCAATCTTTTCGTTGCCTATTGCATTGTCAAGTTCCGAGCCAAGCAGGGTGTCAGAGCTGCTTACGAGCCTGAAAACAAAAAGTTAGAGTGGTGGCTAATCAGCATCACAACTGTCGGCGTAGCCGCAATGCTGGCTCCTGGCTTGATCATCTGGGCTAATTTTGTCACGGTCCCTTCAGAGGCTCATCTGGTCGAGGCCGTTGGGCAGCAATGGCACTGGCAATACCGACTCCCTGGTAAAGACGGCAAGCTTGGTGTCGTTAATTCCAAGCACATCAATGATGCTAATCCGTTTGGAATGGACCTGTCGGACGCAAATGGACGCGACGATATTTTGGTCTCAAGCCAAGAGTTGCATTTGCAAATCGGCAAGCCGGTCAAGATCTTGTTACGTTCGATTGACGTATTGCACAACTTCTCGGTACCCCAGTTTCGCGCCAAGATGGATTTGGTGCCGGGAATGGTGACCTATCTCTGGCTAACACCCACCAGAACAGGTAAGTTTGATCTGCTGTGCAATGAATTGTGCGGTGTCGGTCACTTTGTCATGCGCGGGGTCATTGTGGTGGAAGAAGAGGCGGCTTATCTGTCTTGGCTGGGTGACCAGAAAACGTTTGCTGATAATTTATCTAAACCCAGTGGTGATAAAACACTTGGTAAGGCCCTTTATGCAACGTGTGCGGCTTGCCACGGCGCTGAGGCCGAAGGCAATCTCTTGCTTCATGCGCCTAAGTTGGCCGGCCAAGGTGAATGGTATCTGCAGCGGCAATTGAGTTATTTCAAACACGGTATCCGAGGGAGCAATGAGCGGGATGTGTTTGGCAAGGTGATGGCGCCGATGGCATCTTTGCTGGTTGACGATGCTGCGATTGCCAATGTCAGTGCATTCATTACATCCCTACCAGATAAAGCTGCACCCAATACGGTCAAGGGCAACGCCAGCATTGGCAAACCCTTGTTTGTCTCGACCTGCTCAACCTGCCACGGCCAGAACGGTCAAGGCGTACGTCTGATGCAAGCTCCCAAACTGAAGGGCATGAGCGACTGGTATACGGCGACTCAGTTGAAAAACTTTAAGCAGGGTATTCGAGGCGCTCACGCCAAGGATGACTATGGACCGCAAATGGCATTGATGGCGGCCATTTTGAAAGATGAACAGGCCATTAACGATTTGATAGCTTATATCAATGTGCTCCCCTGAGCGGACTTTGACAGGACAGGTAGACGAATCTAAAAAAAGGATATCTGATGGAACACACGACACACGACGAGTCCGCTGACGTTGGACCATTAGAGGTCGCGGAGATGGAGCTCTACCATCCCAAAACTTTTTTAGGTAAGTACATCTGGAGCCAAGACGCTAAGGTGATTGCAATCCAATACGCTGTCACCGCTATTTCTATTGGGCTGGTAGCCTTGGTCCTGTCTTGGATGATGAGGCTTCAACTGGCTTTTCCCAACAGTTTCTCGTTCATAGATCCCAGCAACTACCTTCAAGCCGTCACCATGCACGGCATGATCATGGTGGTTTATTTATTGACTGCCTTGTTTCTGGGTGGTTTTGGCAACTACCTGATTCCTTTGATGGTGGGTGCTAGAGACATGGTTTTTCCGTATCTCAATATGTTGAGTTTTTGGATTTACCTTTTCGCCGTCATTCTTTTGGTGATCAGTTTTTTTGTTCCTGGTGGGCCCACCGGATCGGGCTGGACCCTCTACCCGCCGCAGGCGATCTTGCCAGGCACCCCGGGAGCCACCTGGGGCATTATTTTCATGTTGGTCTCCCTCATTTTTTTCATCATTGGTTTTACCATGGGCGGCCTGAATTACGTCGTCACTATTTTGCAAGCGCGCACCCGTGGTATGACTTTGATGCGCATGCCATTGACCATATGGGGCATTTTTGTTGCAACCATTTTGGCCTTGCTTGCCTTTCCGGCTTTGTTTGTCAGCGCGGTGATGATGTTGTTTGACTTGTTGTTGGGCACCAGCTTCTTTATGCCTGCACTGGTGTCAATGGGACAGCAAGCCAGTTATACCGGCGGTAGTCCCTTGTTGTTCCAGCATCTGTTCTGGTTTTTCGGTCACCCAGAGGTCTACATCGTTGCCTTGCCAGCATTCGGCATTGTCTCGGACCTGCTCAGTGTTCATGCCAGAAAGAATATTTTTGGTTATCGCATGATGGTTTGGGCCATCGTCGCCATTGGCGTTCTCAGTTTCTTTGTCTGGGCACACCACATGTATGTCAGTGGCATGAATCCTTATTTCGGATTCTTCTTTGCCACCACAACCTTGATCATTGCCATTCCCACTGCTTTGAAAGTTTATAACTGGGTTCTGACGCTTTGGCAGGGCAGTATTCATCTCAATGTACCGATGCTGTTTGCCATCGGTTTTATCTTTGCATTTCTGCACGGCGGCTTGACCGGCTTGTTCTTGGGCAACGTCAGCGTCAGCGTGCCACTGTCGGACACCATGTTTGTGGTGGCCCACTTTCACATGGTCATGGCTGTTGCTCCTGTCATGGTGGTGCTTGGCGCGATTTACCACTGGTACCCCAAAATTACAGGCCGCATGATGCACGAGGGCATGGGCAAGATTCATTTCTGGACCACCTTTTTAGGCACCTATGCAATTTACCTGCCCATGCACTACTTGGGATTTTTGGGCGTACCAAGACGGTATTTTTCAGTCGAGGGGACAAGTTTCATTCCAGCTTCAGCGACCGATTTGAACATCGGAATTACCTTGGCTGCTTTGTTTGTGGGAGCGTTTCAACTGCTCTTTTTGTATAACTTATTTTGGAGTTATTTCAATGGCAAGCCGTCAGGCTCCAACCCTTGGAATGCAACCACGCTTGAATGGCAAACCTCTGAGACGCCACCGATACACGGTAATTTTGGACCTGAATTACCGAAGGTCTATCGCTGGGCTTACGACTTCAGTGTGCCTGGGGTGGTGAGTGACTTCATACCGCAAAACGTGGCGCCGCAAGACGTCAAACGTGTTTAGGTGCGCACAGCCATGAACCTCATTCATCACTTGACCACCAAGCCCTGGGAAGCTACGGCCGAGTTACCGTTGCTTCAGCAGCATTCCAATCAACAGAATAAGCGAGCTGCGCTTAAAGTATTTTTGGGCGTTGTCACTGTTGTATTCACGTTGCTAATTGTGGCTTATGCCGGACGCATGGCCTATGAAGATTGGCGGCCTGCGCCACAAATCAGATTAATGTGGGCCAACACACTGGTTTTGTTTCTGGGTAGTTTGGGGCTTGAATTGGCCCAGTACGCTGTTAGGCGTGGTCAAGACAAGCTATTGCTTCGAAGTCTTTTGGCAGCAGGACTTTGCACCTTGCTGTTCTTGATGGGTCAGGCTCAAGCCTGGCGTGAACTCGGCTCCTTGGTTTATTTTCAAGTCACCAATCCGGCCATTGCTTTTTTCTATCTCATCACGGGTTTGCATGGCTTGCATTTGCTAGGTGGATTGGTGGTTTGGGGTCAAGCGCTGACCCGCTTGTGGAGAGGTTGTGCGATAGAGAAAGTGCGGCACCGTGTTGAGTTGTGCACGCTTTACTGGCATTTTTTGTTGTTGGTATGGCTTGTACTTTTTGGCCTGTTGTTCACAGGGAACAACTTAGATGAATTGATGGTTATCTGCGGGATAAAAGGAAGGACCTGATATGTCACACCCTGTTTCGACAATAACCATTCACTCGCCCGTCTTGGAGCCTGGTATGAAGGGCCTTGTGAGTGACTGGTCCGCCGATCAACAGTCGTTCAAGAAGGTTCCATGGGGCAAAACCATGATGTGGATTTTCTTGGTCAGCGACACCTTTATCTTCAGTATTTTCTTGATTTCGTACATGACCGTACGAATGTCCACTCCCGATCTCTGGCCCAATTCGAGCGAGGTGTTTGCCTTGACGCTTGGTGGCAAGGAGATCCCTTTGGTCCTGATTGCGTTGATGACCTTCATTCTCATTACCAGCAGTGGAACCATGGCCATGGCCGTGAATTATGGCTACCGAAAAGACCGACGAACCACCTTTGTGATGCTGATGATCACGGCCTTATTAGGGGCTTCATTTGTTGGCATGCAGGCATTCGAATGGACTAAGTTAATCACCGAAGAGGGGATACGGCCTTGGGGCAATCCTTTGGGTGCTGCGCAATTTGGTTCTGTCTTTTTTATGGTCACTGGATTTCACGGTACCCATGTCTCCATAGGCGTCATTTTGTTATTGATCTTTGCCTTCAAGGTCTGGCGTGGCGATTTAGAACACGAACGGCCTGGTTTTCTGACGGGTCGTAAGGGTGGCTATGAAACGATAGAAATCGTCGGTTTGTACTGGCACTTTGTCGACTTGGTCTGGGTCTTTATTTTTGCGTTTTTCTATCTTTGGTAAGGAGAACCTATGTCTGAAGCACAAAACCAACAGCACCCGATAGGCATCTATCTCAAGATTTGGCTGCTGCTTTTCGTACTAAGTACAGCCTCTTATATGGTTGATTACTTTCATGTGCAAGGCTACCTGCGCTGGTCCTTGATCATCGTCTTTATGTTGTTAAAGGCTGGATTGATCGTTGCCGTGTTCATGCACATGATGTGGGAGCGTTTGGCCTTTATTTATGCCATTTTGCTGCCACCCCTCTTGATCCTAACTTTCATTGGTATTGGGGCACTAGAGGCTGACTATACGTTTCTGACGAGGAGTATATTTTTCTTCAAGGGTGCGCCGTAAAAACGATCAGTCAATTTAAAGCAAGTTAAATTTTATTGACATTGATTAGTGGGAGAGTCACGCATGGCAAAGAAAAAATACGTTGTACACACCGTGGTCATCTCTGGTTTTTCCTTGGGTGTTGCCTTGTTTGCTTATCTCCTTGTTACGCATCATATGAGCATGCCAAATCAGGTCATGCACAGCAGAGATACCTTGATGCGCAATGGGAGCAGTGTGCTTGATCGCATTAAACCGGTTGGAAAACTTGTCATGGAGTTGCCTAAAGAAGTTGCTGTCATCAACGCATCGATAAGCACTGGCACGGTGACAAGAGATGGTGCTCAGGTTTTTGGCCAAAGTTGTGCCGCTTGTCATGCTTCAGGGATTGCAGGCGCCCCCAAACTTGGCGATCAGGCGCATTGGCAAACACGGTTGGCTAAAGGGACCAAGGTTCTTTATGTCAACGCCCTTAATGGCATAAGCAGTTCGACTGGCGTGATGCCCGCAAAGGGTGGCAACGCGTCATTGAGTGATGCAGAAGTGAAGGCTGCTGTGGACTACATCGTAGCCAAGGTAACGATAAATTAGAGCAAGGCGTACTTTTAACTGAGGGTGTCGTATGAAGTTAAAAAGAAGTTATTTTACGGGTCCGAGTCTGGATGATTTGGAGCTTTTCGAAGAGCAACTTGAGGGTGCTGGTATTGCAACGCCTCAGATTCATGTGTTGAGCTTGGATGACAAGAGCTTGTCAGAACATCCACACCTGCACGAAGTTCAATCATTTATGAAGCAAGACGTTGTGCACAAGTCGATACTTGGCGCTGTGGTGGGTTGCGGCTTGGCCAGCACGATGCTCTTGATGGCCTTTAGCTTTGAGCTGGCAAGTACGTCAGCAGGCTTGATGCCCTTTGTTTTTCTTTCGGTTGTCATTTTAGGCTTTGGCGCTTGGATGGGCGGCTTCATTGGCATTCAGACGCCTAACTATAAGTTTGCTAGATTTGAAAAAATCTTAGCGGAAGGGCGTCATGTTTTTTTTGTTGACCTAGAACCACATCAGGAAAAAATCCTCGAACAAATTTCAAAGCTTCATCCAAATTTGGATCGGGCTGGAACGGAAGACGGCCCTCCACACTGGCTGGTGAGTATTCAGAGCAAAGTAGGAATGATTCGTCACTCATAGTTGCAGACGAATTGTCTACCACCATCAAATTCAATTTATGCCGACGATTGTTTTGCGAAATCCCTTGATCGTTCTGGGTCAGCTTCACGCGCTGACTAAACCAAGAGTGTTGCAACTGATTGTATTTTGCGCCCTTGTAGGCATGGTGATGGCGGTACCCGGAGTACCAACCCTCAGCGAAATTCAACGCGCCATATTGGCTTGCGTAGGCATCTGGATGGTTGCTGGAGCAGCAGCGGCCATCAACTGCTTGGTTGAAAAAGAAATAGATGCCAAGATGAAAAGAACATCTTGGCGCCCCACGGCTCAAGGTCAGGTTGACGTGCTACTGACTTTGCTATTTTCTTCTACGCTCTGCGCCGCTGGTTCGGTATTGCTGTATTTCTGGATCAACCCTCTCACCATGTGGCTTACCTTGGGCACCTTTTTGGGATACGCGGTTATTTACACTGTGATCTTGAAGCCCCTCACGCCACAAAACATCGTGATTGGGGGCTCGTCGGGCGCCATGCCGCCGGTGCTGGGGTGGGCTGCCATGACCGATCAGGTGGGGCCCGAAGCGCTTTTACTCTTTCTGATTATTTTCTTGTGGACGCCACCTCATTTCTGGGCGCTGGCACTTTACCGAGTTGAGGACTATAGGAAGTCGGGACTGCCTATGTTGCCTGTAACACATGGCATTAACTTTACGTGCCTGCAAATTCTGCTCTACACCCTTATTTTGTTGGCTGCTTGTTTAATGCCATTTGTTTATGGCATGAGTTCTTGGCTTTATCTCTTGGTTGCATTGGGTTTAAGTCTGATTTTTGTGATTTATGCATTCAAGCTATGGCGTCAATATTCAGACGAGCTAGCGCGACAGACGTTTAAATTTTCTCTCGTTCATTTGAGCGCTCTTTTTGCTGCCATGTTGGTAGATCATTACTTGTTTTGATATAGCCTATTTTATCTGTAGTCTTCTAAGTCATCAGAAAAATGGTGTTGATTGAAAAATCAAGTAACAGGAAAAAATGGTCCAGAAGGTTTAATTTTTTTCTAATTTCTTTAAGTTATAGACCGTATAAAAAAATGGTTAATGGAAATTAACATACTATTTTGTTTAAATCTATGCTGACGTTATCATGATGATTTTTGTAAGTTGGTAATTGTAGTTTTGGTCGATCAGAGACTTGGATATTTTCGGTCAGTATTGAGCATATCTTTTGAAACCCTCGAAATTTTAAAAAAATTCATAAGGAAAGGTGATCGAAGGAAAAAAAGGTTAAAAGCAAT
Source organism: Comamonadaceae bacterium (assembly GCA_947484245.1). The sequence continues at coordinate 1,964 of CANKOT010000078.1, read as the reverse complement.
GGCCTAAATCTAAGTGGATGCAGTAGGGAAATATGTAATTCAATTTTTGCAAAGTTTCACTCCAAAAGGATGATCATGAACTTTTCTTTTTTTATAAAATTTACAAATTATAGAGTCACCATACTCAAATCATGTTTTTTGCTCCTGTTCGTAGCCATAATTTCAGGCTGTGGCGGAAGTTCCGCAGTTGAAACTGCGGTATCCTCTGATCAAAAATGCCTCAATTTGGGAAAATCTACTTTAGGTGGATCTTCAAAATACACTGCCAGTGAACTAATTCCTAGTGGGTCATATAAACCACCGGGAACAACCATAACCTTGACAGACTTACCTGCTTTTTGCCGAGTGGTGGGCGTGGCAAATCCTACAGAAGATTCGAGCATAATTTTTGAAGTGTGGATGCCTCAAACTACGTGGAATGGAAAGTATCTTTCAGTCACCGAAGGCGGCTTGGCTGGGGCAATCGGATTTGCCGGACTGGCAGACGCCCTCAGGCGTGGCTATGCTGGCGCATCGACAGATACAGGCCATGTGGTCACAGATACTTGGTGGATGGTCAATCACCCTGAAAAAGTTATCGACTATGGATACCGTGCCAAGCATTTGCAGACAATAGAAGCGAAGAAAACCATAACGGCTTTTTATGACAAAGCCCCGGATCGCTCTTATTTTTACGGCTGCTCCAACGGTGGGCGACAAGGCCATATGGAATTGCAACGTTTTCAAAACGATTATGACGGCTTTGTTATCGGTGCACCTGCCAACAACTGGACCGGGCAAACTACGAATTGGATAAACAAAAGGCAAGCCATTTATGGCACTTCTGAAACTGTGCCACTTATTCCAGACAATAAACTTCCCGCAATACAGGCTGCTTCATTGGCGCAGTGCGATGAAATTGATGGAATTAAAGATAATGTGATCACAAATCCAAGAATGTGCAACTTCAACCCTGACGTTTTGGCCTGCACTGGAGGCGCAGATACACCAGCGTGCTTAACACCCCCTCAACTGGTCGCTTTAAAAAGGATTTATAAAGGACCAGTGACATCTTCAGGGCGTCAACTGTTTCCTGGCGCAGAGCAAGGTGCTGAAGCTTTGACAAATTCATGGCTTAACTACGTTACCGGCACTTCTCCCGTACGTTTAGGCGTTGTTACGGTAGGCGGTATGCTGTACAACAGGTCGGATTGGAATGCAAATGCGTTTAATTTTGATGTTGATCCAGCTCTTTTGGATGCGAAATTAGGACCAATTCTTAATGCAACGGATCCCAACCTTGCGGCCCAAAAGGCGAAAGGCATAAAAATCATCCAATACCACGGCTGGGCTGATCCTGCATTGGAACCACAAGAGAGCATAAATTACTATGACAAAGTGGTAGCTGTGATGGGTGGCCTGGCTAAAACGCAGGATTTTTATCGCCTCTTTATGGTTCCAAGTATGATTCATTGTCAGGGTGGAATGGGGCCAACCTACTTTGGGCAATCAGCTGGGCAGACTCCTCCTTTTATACCGGCGACTTCTGCCGAGGATGATGTTTTAAAAGCGCTTGAAAACTGGGTCGAAAAAGGAGTTGCTCCTGAAAAACTGATCGCCAAAAAATATACTGGTGATGTTGTTGGGCAGCCTGTCACAAGTACACGTCCAATTTGCCCGCATCCTCAAGTTCAAAAATGGAATGGGGTTGGTCCCAACAATGTGGCATCGAGCTTTACTTGTAGCTGATTGAAGACTGTGGTTTATATGCTCTTAGAAGATTAAGACAACACCTTCAGGTATTAACGCCTTACCTCTCAGGGTTTTCCTGAGAGGTCTTTTTTCTTGTGCGTTCAGCATGAGATTTAGATTGCAGACCTGCAAGCTTGCGCTGGCCCGCTTGGCCGATCCGAAAGAAGTTGCAAACGCTGTTGTGTTCCAGGCGTCTGATCGTGCGAGCTACATCACCGGTGCTATTTCACCGG
>CANKOT010000077.1 GCA_947484245.1 Comamonadaceae bacterium | reverse complement strand
GCCGACAAGGTAAGCAGTTGGCGCAAATAGCCAAAGATCGCATCAAACAACAAGGCCAACACAATGCCCACACCCAAGACCCACAGCGTGGTTTCGCTTTGGTGCGTCAGCACTTTGTCAATGACCAATTGGAAAAAGATGGGAGACGCCAATCCCAACACATGCATGGCCATGGCCGCCAAGAAAATATCTCGAAACGCAGATTTTTGCTTCAAGATTTCTGGAATAAACCATCTGAAGCCAAAGGGCTGATTGGGGTCAGTGAGTTTGTGCTCTCGTTTGAGCAACAACACATCGCCGCTCCACTGGGCGCAAAAGCTTGCGCGGTCCATGAGAACCACCACGGCTTGTGCACTCTGCGGATCTAGCACAGCCACCTTGGCTTCGCCTTCATTTCGAACACCCACCACAATAAGGGCTTTACCAGACTTGGTGCGAGCTATGAGAGGAAACACGCCGGTTTGCGCCAACAAGCCCTGCCAAGTCATGGGCATGGCCTTGGCTTTTAAACCAATGTCGGAGGCAATGCGCATGAGCACCAAATCGCTGGGCTCGTCATGACCCAGCGCATACTCAGTGATCACGCGCTCAGGATTAACCTGCAGCCCATGGTGTTGGGCCACTGCAGTTAAACACTGAACAAAGGTTTGCGAAGAGCTACTCATTCCCTGTTCATCACCGTAATGCTAATGCGACGATTGCGCGGATCTTTGAGATCGTTCGGGTTGTAGGGGGCTGTGTCGGCCACACCTTCAATCTTGGCAAATCGATTTGAAGGAATGCCCTTCTTCTCAATGATCTTGCGAGTTTCTTCTGCGCGCTCTGCCGACAAAGACCAGTTGTTTCTGTCGTCTGTGTTGGCAAATTGCACGCTGTCGGTATGGCCTCTAATGGCCACTTTGTTGGGCATGGCTGCCAAAGTTTTGGCCACTTCCGCAATCAGCGCTTGGGCGCGCGGTGTCATGTTGGTGGTGCCCAGGCCAAACATGGCAAAGTCTGCTTTGTCAATGATTTCAATGCGCAGACCATCTTTATCACGCGCAAAGGTCACTTGATCTTTGAGCTTGTCGAGCTTGGGGTTTTTGGCCATGCTCTCTTTGATTTCTTTTTCTAATTTGTCAAAATTGGCTTTGTCGGTAGCTTTGTCAGAGGCTTCGCCGCCAGCCTTGGATTTGTTTTCACCATCTTGACCCTCTTCTTTGCTGTCAGCACCTTTAGGCGAAGGATCGTTTTCTGTTGGGCCGCCTTGCGAACGAGGGGTGACCATGTTCAGCAGGCCTGTTTGTTTGGCAGAAAATGGAAAGCCATCGGTGTCAATGATGGAGCTGCCGCCCAGCAGGCCGTCTGATCCCGCTAGCTTGCCCATGGTGACATTGCTTTGAGAAGTTGGCTTGAAATAGTCAGCAATACTTTTTCGCTGATCGGCATTGGACGAGCCGAGCAACCACATGAGCAAGAAGAACGCCATCATGGCTGTCATCATGTCGGCCAGCGCAATTTTCCAGGCGCCCCCGTGAGCACCCCCATGGCCATCGTCGATGATCTTCTTAATCATGATGGTTGGGGCTACAACCGTGGGCGCATCTGGCGCCGCTTCGTCTGGAATGAGCGGTGCTACTTCTGCCGCAGCTTCAACTTCTGCAACAGATTCAGCTGCAGGCGCCCCTTCAAGCAGAGGGGCCGCTTCTGCTTGAATTTCAGGTTTCGCTTCTGCCACTGCCTCAGCCATGTTTACGCACCTCGCAAGCCATCAAAGACTTCTGCAAAACTGGGTTGATTGTGGTGACTGATACTGACCCTGGCGGCTTCAATGATGAGCGGCATAGGATGTCCATGCATGGTACCAATGATGATTTGTTTGACCACTTTGAAGATTTGGCTTTCATCATCGATGATCTGTGCCAAACGTGAGGCCATTGGCTCAACAAAACCATAAGCCATGAACACGCCCAAGAAGGTACCAACCAAAGCACCACCAATCATGGCTCCCAGAACTGCAGGCGGCTGGTCAATCGCATCCATGGTTTTAACCACGCCCAACACGCAAGCCACGATACCCAGAGCAGGCAAAGCGCCCGCCAAAGTGGCCAAGGCGGTTTGGGGTTTCAGAGCGTCGTGATGGTGAGTTTTAATTGCCTGGTCCATGACCTCTTCTACGGCATAAGGGCTGAGAGTGGTGGTGGACACGACCATGAGACGAACGGTGTCGCAGATCAAATGCAGCAACGCATGGTCATGCAAAATTTTGGGGTACTCGCCAAAAATGGCGCTGGCCTCTGGGTTTTCAATGTGCGCTTCAAGTGCTACCGCACCCTCTGTTTTCAGCGTCTTCATGATTTTAGAGACAACAAAAATGGTACTCAGGTAATCTTCCTTTTTATAGGCCGGGCCTTTGAAAACCTTGCCCATGCCCCCCAAAGCACCTTTGAAAATATCCATGCTGTTACCAATCAGCATGCCGCCAACACCCGCTCCCAAAATAATGAAAGTTTCAACCGGCGCGGCTTTGATAATCGGCTTCATGCTTCCGCCGGCCATAATAAAGCCGCCGAACACACAAACCATCAAAACAACGATACCAATAATCGCATTCATATTTTTTCTCCAAAAACGAACAAACGGGCGGCTGACTACTCAGCTACGCCCGTTATTGTGACCTTCAAAACCAAACCCTTTCGGGTTCAAGTTCAATGCATTGAAGACATTCCAACACCTACAGCAGGTGTTGGTTTGGGTAACAAATTAGGAACATCACGCCAAGCTTGGCGAATATCACTCATGAGGACATAGACCTCTTGCAACACTTCTAAGTCGTTGCGTGCATTCACATGAATCAATCGACGTGTGACATAGCTGTACAACTCATACAGGTTGTTGGCCAAATCACCGCCTTTTTCCAGGTCCAATGCGCCTTGCAAGCCAATCACAATTCGGCCTGCACGCATCAAACTTTTATTCTTTTCGACAATGTCTTCGCGTTCAATGTGGCCACGGGCTGTGACCAGACTGTCAATCAGTCCATCAAACAACATTTGAATCAACTCAACGTTGTCGGCGACAACGGCTTGCGAAGTACGGCTGCCTTCTCCGTAGCTTTCCATGGCTTTGAAATGCAATCTCATGTTTTCCTGCTCCAATAAGTACTGACACTGCAGGTATCGGAGGTTGACAGGGAAACTTGAGCCAAAAAGACTGTGCTGAGAAGGCATATTTGCAAGGTTCACGACTTGCCCCCTTTGGACTTGCCAGAGGAGACAGGCTCTACCTTGAGGGTGCCTCGAAGCTTTTTGACGACAGCCGTGAGCAACTGGCTGACGCGCGACTCCGTCACACCCAGAACTTCGCCAATTTCTTTCAAATTGAGCTCTTCAACGTAATACAAATTCATTAACAATTGATCGCGCTCGGGTAATTCGGCCACGGCATCCGTCAGTGCGCCCATGAATTGCTCGTGCTCCACAATGGCTTCTGGTTGCTGCGACGAATCGGTGGCAATGTTCATCACCTCTTCCGTCACAACTTCCATGGAATAGGTCTCAAAGCGGCGAGCTTGCGTTCTTTCTTTGTGAAAAAGCTCTATGTCTTTGCCCATGTGGTCGGCCAACTCAGATTGGGTGGGAGTTCTTCCCAGCTCTGCAGCCAACTCATGATTGGCTTCGTTGTGCGACTTGTTGATAGCCACCGCCGAACGGGGTAGAAAGGACAGCCGTCTTACCTCATCGAGAATGGCACCACGAACCCGGCTGTGGGCAAAGTTTTCAAACTCAATGCCCTTGGAGGGGTTGTAGGCTCTGGCAGCTTCAAGCAAACCAATCATGCCCACTTGAATTAACTCGTCCAATTCCATGAAAGGCGGCAAGCGCACCTTCAGATGCAAGGCAACTCGCTTGACCATGCCCAAATGGGCCATGACCAGCGCTTCGCTGTTGTTCTGAACTTCTTCATAAAGACGAGTTGAATGGGCCATGAATTTAAGCCCTCGCCTTAACCAGGCGCTCTAGGAAAAACTGAAGCCCCCCAGATGCGCGATCTGAAGGTGACAACTGACAAACGGCCTCTGCCAAACGCCTGAAATCTCTTGAGCCAGAGCTGCCTGGCGCAAACTCCAACACCGATTGGTATTTTTTAAGGGCCGACAAGATCATTTCGTCGTTTTCAATCGACCCCAAATATCGAACAGTGTGGTTTAAAAATCTGGCGCAAACTTGATTGATTCTTTCAAACAGTTGATAGCCCTCTTGGGCTGAAGCAACGCCATTGGGAATCAAATAAATTTCATCCAAACCGTGATCTTGTATCAGCACCTTGATGGTGCCATAGGCATCTGCAATAGAAGAGGGGTCGTCTCGAACCACCACAAACCTTCGCGCACAAGCCGACATGAACGACATCACGGCAGGCGCTATGCCAGCGGCCATGTCAACGATGAGGTAATCAATTTGATCTTCAAGAGAGCTGAAGGCTTGCACAATTCGATTGGCATCTGAATCGCTGAGCGCCGCCATTTCTTGCACGCCCGATGCGCCCGGCACCAACTTCACACCTTGGCGTGTTGTGACAATAATTTCTTGCAGGGTTTTTTCACCTGACAAAAAGTGAGTCAAGTTGAACGGGCATCGGCAACCCAACGCAATTTGAGCATTGGCCAAACCAAGATCAGCATCAAACAGCATGACGCGATGCCCCATGCCTTGGAGCGCTACCGCCAAATTGACAGAGACTGTGGTTTTACCCACCCCGCCTTTGCCACTGGCAATACCGATCACTTGTGTCATGGTGGTTTTATCCATGAATTTCTCGTTGAGCTGTTTTGCGCGCGACGGGTGTGCGCTTCAATTCAGCAGGGTTAGACAAAGTTGGCTGTGCAGAAAGCTCAGCTGGCGTCAATTGTGCAATTGCCAGATTGACCAAAACAGAAGGCGACATTTCCATACCACCTGCTGCCACACGGTCAGAGCAACTACCGACAGACAGCGAGAGTTTAGTAGCATCTTGTGTCAAAAACTGCAATAAGGCCCATGGCGCACTAGATTCATCAACTTTACTAACCATAAGGCTGCTCCAGTTCATTTTTGAATCGAGCAGCACGCGCTTAAGGGTGACAGCAGAGGCGTCGGCAGGCACCACGGCATGCAGTGAGGCGGTGGGCAAAACTTTCAAAACGTCTAACAAACGCTCGCCCATTTGGACGCTGGCCGTGTCAATAAGGACCAATTGGCGGCTTGAGAGTTCGTCTAACACCAACTTTAAGGTGTCTAAATCGGTGGCACGGAAACTATCGACACCCGATTGGGCGCAAAGCATTTGAGTTTGGCTCCATGCGCCAGCCCGTGTGTCTTGAAATGACACCACGGCAACCTTTTCTGCACCCTCGGCCAATGCCATTTGTTGGGCCAACCGCGCCACCATGAGCGTTTTGCCAGCACCAGAAGGGCCGGCCAACACATGAACACCGGCTGTCGGCAAGGCTGCTTGAGGACGCTTCAAATTGCACATGAGCGTATCTCGAATGCTTTTCATGGCTTGCTTGAAAGTGTTTTGCTCTTTCAAACCGTCAAGCAACAAAGTCCTTAACTCAAACGGCATGGCAGATTGCACCAAGTTTTCTACAATCGGGGCAATTGGCTCAGACCATCTTTGTTGCGATTCCCAGCCCATGGTTTGTTGACTCAACCTGAATTCACGGCGCAATGCAGCCAACTCTTCGCGAACCAGACTCACAATTTCTTGACTTCGGATTTGTTCGTGTTGGCCATCCGCACGGAATTCTTCTTTAGGGGCCAGTTTTGAAGGGGGTGTCTTCTTTGCAGCGGGGGCAGCAACTTTGCGCACTGTTTTCTTCTTTTCCACAGGCGCGGCCTTGGCGGCGGGTTTTTTAACTTCAACGGGCGCCTTAACTTGGGCAACTTCAGCGGGTGCTGATGCTGATGCTGACACCCCTGCGCCGCGTGTCAACAACACATGCAAATGATCACCAAATTCGTTGTCTGTGCCAGAGGGCGATGCCTCTTTAGCTTCGATTTTTTCAGGGCTGGCAGCCACGACCGGCACACTAGGCATGACCGTCGGCATTTCTTCATTCAAAACTGAGGTAGCTGACTCAGCCGCCACATCCAATGCCACCACCAACTCAGTTTGACCCGACACTCGGTTGTTGGAAATGATCAGGACATCTGGTCCATACATGGCCATCGCCTGCTCTGTCGCACTGCGTGTGTCGCGGGCTAGAATTCTTTTTAGTTCCATGATCTCGCTCTATTCGATGTTCAACGGGTTTCGGCATGCACGGTGTGAATCACTTTCACGCTTTGGTCATCCGGGATTTCACTATATGAAAGCAAGGTTAACTCATTCACGCGATAACGAACCGCTTTTGAAAGCCAAGGACGAATCGCAGGAGAGACCACCAAAACTGCAGGATGACCCATTTCTTCCACAGCACGCGCTCCTTCACGCAACGCACCAAACAATCTCTCTGCCAAACCAGGCTCAATTGCCATATTCTGTCCAGGAGCCGACTGTTGCAAGATGTTATGCAAGAGTTGTTCCAGGTTGGGATCTAGTGTCATAACCGACAGGCTGTTGCTTTCGTCAACCAAGCTTTGAACAATCATGCGTCCCAATTTGGGTCGAACCAGCGACGTCAACTGATCGGGGTCTTGGGTGCGTGAGGCTACCTCAGACAGCGTTTCGGCAATGCTGCGCATATCGCGAATGGAAACCGACTCGTTCAATAAATTTTGCAAAGTGCGAGTCACAACACCCAAAGACAACTTACCTGGCACCAAATCTTCAACCAACTTGGGTGACTTGGAGGCCAATTTGTCTAACAACTGCTGTACTTCGTCATGGCTGAGCAAATCAGCCGAGTTGTCTCTGAGCACTTTATTCAAGTGGGTGGCAATGGCTGTACTTGGGTCAACCACGGTATAGCCAAGCGTTCTGGCGTAATCGCGCTGTGAAGGGTCAATCCAAACAGCATCCAAGCCAAAAGCGGGCTCTTTTGTGGCTTCGCCTTCCAAAGTTCCATAGACCTGGCCAGGATTAATGGCCATTTCGCGGCCCACCTTGATTTGGCCTTTACCTCGCACCACGCCTTTTAAAACAATGTGGTACGCATCGGGATCAATGGTGAGGGCATCGCGAATTCGAACAGGCTGGACCAAAAAGCCCAATTCTGCAGACAATTTTTTGCGCACACCCTTCACACGGTTCATGAGTTGACCACCCGTTTCGGGGTTAACCAAGGGAATGAGGCCATAGCCAATTTCTAAACCAATTAAATCAACTTGATCAACATCGTCCCAGTTCAATTCTTTGGGCTCTTCAGCCGCCGCCAACGCGGCTTGCTCTGCAGGTGTCGAAACAGGCTCGGCTTGTTTTTGGGTAATGCGCCAGGCCAAGCCAGCGGTACACAAGGCCAAGGTAATGAATACCAAGTGAGGCATGCCGGGAACCAAGCCCAAAATGGCCAAAATGGCGGCTGACATGTACAAAGCCGTTGGATTGGAAAGCTGCGAGCTGGCCTGCTCGGTCATAGACTCAGAGGTGGTGACGCGGGTCACAATGATGGCCGTGGCCAGCGACAAGAACAAGGAAGGAATTTGGGCTACCAGACCATCGCCAATGGTCAGGAGTGTGTAAATGCGTCCGGCTTCACTGAGCGACAAACCGTGTTGTCCCACACCAATGGCCAAACCGCCAATTAAGTTAATGACCAATATAAGCAAACCGGCCACCGCATCGCCACTTACAAATTTGGAGGCACCGTCCATGGAGCCGAAGAAGTCCGATTCTTGCGAAAGTTCTTCGCGACGCTTTTTTGCGGTTTCTTGATCAATCACGCCAGCATTCAAATCAGCGTCAATTGACATTTGCTTACCAGGCATTGCATCCAAGGTAAAGCGAGCATTTACTTCAGATACACGCCCTGCTCCCTTTGTAACCACGATGAAGTTGATGATCATGAGAATCGCAAAAATAATGAAACCAACTACATAGTTGCCCCCAATCACGAACTCTCCAAATGCAGCCACCACTTTGCCAGCTGCATCATGGCCTTCATGGCCGCTCACCAAGATAACCCTGGTGGAAGCCACATTCAAACCCAAGCGAAGCATGGTGGCAAACAACAAGACGGAGGGAAAAGATGAAAATTCAAGCGGTTTGCGTGTGCCAATGGCAATCATGATGATCAACAAACTGCAGCCAATGTTGAAGGTGAACAAAATGTCCAGAAGCAGAGGCGGTAGCGGCACGACCAACATGGCCATGATCAAAAGCACCATAGCGGGTAACCCCAGGCCGGTGTAATCGAATTTGGACAAGTTCTGTCGAACTGTTGACAGTGTGAAGGTGCTCATAGCTTGGTACTCTGCAAAGTCCGTGCCAAAGCCATAGCACTCATTACCGACAGCGGCAATGCCAAGTTGTCACAGTTTTTGCTAACTAAGCTGAAGCGGCCCATGACTTTGGGCTTGAATTTGAAATAACCAGCATGGAATGAACATGGATGCCAACCTAATTTTCGCAAGCACCACCGCCCCCAATGCCTTGTCTTTAGGGGCTACAGCCCCCGTGAGTGGCGTCGACGCCAGCATGTCTGGCACCATGTCGGGTCAAGAATTTGCAGGGGTCATGCGCGACTTGATGACACCTACAGACCGGCAAGGCATTGCCGCACCCGGAGCAGATAACGGGCTTGGTTTGGCCACCTCGGGCCTGCAAACTCTGAACCTGGGTGATCAACTTTCACTCATCACCACAACTTCGCCGCTTCCCGATGCAGGAAGTTTGGCTGAATTTGCAAGATCCCAGGGTTTAGGTGAAAGTGCTGTCAAGGCCTTGTTTGGCGACTTGTTAATAGGCACACCAAGCACACAGGTTGGCACAGAAACAACCTCCTCCATTGGGTGGGCGACTATGACAAACCCTCCAAACAACGCTAGTTCTCTGATGTCATTGGCCAGCTCAATCAACTCAGACTTGACGCTCAATAGGGTCCCAACTGCCCCTGTTATGGGCACGCTTCAAAATGCGGAAGTTCAAGAAGTTGGGCTGCCACTCGTTGGTATCTCTCTGTCAGAGGCCTTTCCGAAGGCCTCAACCCTGACTTGGTTGGCCTCGCACCCCAGTGCAATGCCGGTCAATTTAGAAGCTCAAAAGGCAGCCCAATCGGTTTGGGCGAATGCACCTCATCAGAGTCTCAATCTGACATCTCCAAATTCAATGGCCAATCTGAATAACTTGACCGTAAACCCGGGAGCTGCAGGGGCACCGGTATCGGCACCGGCATCGTTGCCCGGATCAGCACCGGTATCGGCATCGGTGTCTTTATTGAATCAACAACAACCAGCTCCCCAAGCATTGCTTCAAAGTGGCTTGCCCATCAATACGGCAAGTCAGTTAAAACCAAGCACTGATACTGCTCAGGCAAATGAGAATTTTGACACCCCTGTTGCAGAGATGACCGTGGGCTCGAGCGTCAGTGTGTCTGACCTTAACAGCTTGCTTCTGGCCAACCAAGCCTCTGGCACCCTGCAAAATGCATCATCCTTGGTGGCATCCCCTCAGACTGCTTTGCACAGCGTTGCACCTGCGAATTTGCCTAACCCTGCCATTCAAATGGGCCTGGTCAGCGCTGCAGCACCCACTCCAGCATCACAAGCGCCTATTTCGGTTGAAACTCCCTTGATGGCTGCCGCCCTGCTTGCTCAGGTTGCGACAAAGACCTTGGATTCAGTGGCACCCAAAAGCATCATTCAACCTGCCAGTGAGTCTCCCGTTGAAATGGGCCCTCTCGATGCAATGCGCATGCGAATGGTTCCCGCATGGGAAACCATGACCCGGCAATTGGCCAAACTCAATGGCAATGACACCCCCACAACATGGGCGAATTTAGCCTCAGCCGCCTTGAAATCTGACAATAGCAGCGCTTCTATTCCTCAAGCCACCCTTAATCTGGGCGATACAGACATTGGCATCGACCTTCTAGCTGACTTGAACATTGCGCTAAGCAGCGCTACTTTTGAGTCAAGCTCTTCTCCCGTGAGCGCGTCAAACACTGAGCCATCTCGCTCCACACATAGCCTGATCGGCCCAACTTCAACAAATTCCCCTCCAGCACCAAGCTTAGAGGATCGGGGTGCTCAAATACAACAACTGGCAGACAAACTGGGACAGGCCATGAGTGAGCGCCTCCAAGAACAGATGGAAAAAGGCCAATGGCGCCTGCATTTGAAACTCAACCCAGGCCACTTGGGCAGCATTGACGTGGAACTGGACATGCGCAGTGGCGGCTTAGATGCCCTATTTAAGACCGACAATGCACTGACACGCGAATTGATCACACAAGGTATGTCGAAGTTACGCGAAGGCTTGGCACAATCGGGCATGGCAGTTGCTAATGTCTGGGTGAACAGCGATTCTCAACGTGAGTCTGGCGGAAATTCGACACCCCGACAAAACAACTTCAATGAAGCCAATGTCAGGGTAGAGACCCCAGAAACACCCAACGCGGCATTGGCCCATAAAGAGTTGAGATCTGCAGACGGATGGGATACTTTGGCTTAATCCGAAGTATCAATCGTAAAGTTGACCCTATAGAGGTGCCTCATGGCTGAAGAAGTACAAGAAGTTGTTGAAGAAAAACCGAAAGGCTCGAAACTCAAAATTATTTTGGGAGTCGTGGGCTTGGTTGTCGTTTTAATCATTGTGGTTTTTGCCACACTGTTCTTGTCGGGTTTCTTCAACCCCAAACCGGTGGTTGATCCCGAGCTAGCTGCTGCAGCTGATGAGCATGGAGCGGGTGCAAAGGGAGACGCAAAAGGGAAAGACGGCAAGCCCGGTAAAAAGATCAAAGGCTCTCCTGAGCTGACTCGATTTGAGTACACCTACATGCAAATTGACAGAGAGTTTCTGGTTAACCTGAGTTCATCCAAGAAAGTCATGTCTGTTCAACTGGCCGTCATGACCCATTATGATGAACGGGTGTTTG
>CANKOT010000076.1 GCA_947484245.1 Comamonadaceae bacterium | reverse complement strand
CCGCCTCATCGCTAGAGCGCATGTCGGGTTCGGTCACAATTTCTAAGAGGGGCGTGCCAGCGCGGTTTAAGTCAATGCCGCTTTGGCCAATGAAATCTTCGTGCAAAGATTTGCCCGCGTCTTCTTCCAAATGCGCACGCACCAAGCGAACGGTTTTCTTTTCATCACCGACAAAGAAAGACACCTCGCCGCCTTGCACCACCGGAATTTCAAACTGGCTGATTTGATAGCCCTTGGGCAGATCGGGATAGAAATAATTTTTGCGCGCAAAAATGCTTTGCTCTGCAATGTGGGCGCCCACCGCCAAGCCCAATTCGATGGCACGTTCTACAGCGCCTTTGTTCATGACGGGCAGCGTGCCAGGCAAGGCCAAATCGACCGCACAGGCTTGCGTGTTGGGCTCAGCGCCAAACGCCGTGGGTGCGCGGCTAAAAATTTTGCTCTGCGTCGAAAGTTGGGCGTGGGTTTCAAAGCCAATGACCACTTCGTAGCCTTGGACCAACAGAGATTTTTGTGTCGTGCTCATTTTGCGCCTCCAGGTTGACGGAGGTGAAAGTCGGTAGCTTGCTGCAAACGGTGTGCGGCATTGAGCAGCTGCGCTTCTTTGAAATAATTGCCAATGAGTTGCAAGCCAACAGGCATTCCCTCTTCGCCAAAACCTGCAGGAACGCTCATGCCGGGCAAGCCTGCGAGCGAAGCGGGCAAAGTAAAAATGTCGGCCAAATAATTGGCCACTGGATCGTCGGCTTTTTCGCCCAACTTCCAAGCCACAGTGGGTGCGACCGGACCTGCAATGACATCGCAAACTTTAAACGCTTGTTGAAAGTCATCGGAAATCATGCGCCTGATTTTTTGCGCTTGCAAGTAGTACGCATCGTAGTAACCATGTGACAACACATAAGCGCCTGTCATGATGCGGCGCTTCACTTCTTCGCCAAAACCCTCAGCGCGTGAACGCTTGTACATTGACACCAGGTCGGTGTAGTCCTTGGTGCGATGGCCAAACTTGACGCCATCAAAGCGGCTCAAGTTGCTGGACGCTTCTGCAGGTGCAATGATGTAGTAAACAGGAATAGAAAGTTCGGTGCGCGGCAAACTGATAGGCACCAACTTGGCACCGAGTTTTTCGTATTCTTTCAAAGCAGCATCAACAGCTGCGCGAACACCTGACGCCAAACCATCACCAAAGAATTCTTTGGGAATGCCAATGCGCAAACCGTCAAGTGATGCATTCAAATCGCGCGCAAAGTTTTCTGCGGGCACATCGAGCGAGGTGGAATCGCGATCGAGGTCGGGGCCGCACATGGCCGACAACATCAGCGCGCAATCTTCTGCAGTGCGCGCCATGGGGCCGGCTTGGTCCAAGCTGGATGCGTAGGCAATCATGCCGTAACGTGAGGCACGGCCGTAGGTGGGCTTGATGCCCGTGATGCCGCAAAAGCTGGCCGGTTGGCGAATTGAGCCACCCGTATCTGTGCCGGTGGCAGCAGGCACCAAGCGGGCGGCCACAGCCGCAGAGCTGCCGCCCGAAGAACCGCCAGGCACTCGAGAAGTGTCCCAAGGGTTGGTGACGGGTTTGTAAGCCGAGTTTTCATTGGAGGAGCCCATGGCAAATTCGTCGCAATTGAGCTTGCCCACGTTGACCATGCCTGCACCGCCAGGCTGAACCCCCAATTTGCGCACCACTGTGGCGTCAAAAGGCGAGCGATAGCCCTCCAACATCTTGGAGCCGGCAGTGGTTGGAAAGTCGATGGTCACAAAAATATCTTTGTGCGCCATGGGGACGCCAGCCAAGGGGCCAGCTGTGCCCGCTGCCAATTGCGCATCGGCTTGTTTGGCTTGCGCCAGCGTGGCTTCTGGATGAAGGGATAAAAAAGAGCCAGAAATATCGGCTTGGCTGCGTGCCAAAAAGTGCTGCGCTAGCTCTGAGGCACTGAGCTTTTTGGCGCGAAGTTCGGCCGCCAAAGTGGCAACGGTCATGTCATGTAAAGCAGTCATATGGGCCCCTTATTCAATGACTTTGGGGACCAAAAACAAGCCGCGCTCGACAGCGGGGGCGCTTTGTTGGTTGGCTTCACGCTGGTTGGGCTCAGAGGCCACGTCGTCGCGCAAGCGCAAGGCCACTTCCTGGATGGTGGCAATCGGGTGCGCAAGGGGCTGAACCCCCGTGGTGTCGACGGCGCGCATGGCTTGCACAATGCTGAAAAAGCCATTGATTTGGTCCAACATGCGTTGGCCCTCCTCTGGCGGGAGCTCTAACCGGGCCAGATTGGCAATTCGGTCGATGTCTTGGGCAGTTAAGGACATAAATGGTGACTCATGACTGGCGCTTTAAGCGCCACAAATTAGGGCGCTTAAACCGCATTTTTTTCTAGTGATCGGTTATTATCGTGTGTTCGCTGCAAGCTCTCCAAAAAAGCTTGTTCAAGCCCACAATTTACGCCCTTCAATGACCCCCAAACTGCTGGCCGCAAGTCTCACGACAGCAGTTGCTTAGGATTTGTTATGTTCAGTTCGTTTCGTCGCTATTTTTCTACCGATTTGGCCATTGATTTGGGTACCGCCAACACCCTCATTTTTGTGCGCGACAAAGGCATCGTGCTAGACGAGCCCTCCGTGGTTGCCATCCGCCACGAGGGCGGGCCCCAAGGCAAGAAAGTCTTGCAGGCCGTTGGCCACGAAGCCAAGTCCATGTTGGGCAAAGTGCCAGGCAACATCGAAGCCATTCGCCCCATGAAAGACGGCGTGATTGCCGACTTCACCGTCACCGAGCAAATGCTCAAGCAATTTATCCGCATGGTGCACCCCCGCAGCACCTTCAGGCCCAGCCCCCGCATCATCATTTGTGTGCCCTGTGGTTCTACCCAAGTTGAGCGGCGCGCCATTCGCGAATCAGCCCTCGGCGCTGGCGCTTCCGAGGTCTACCTCATTGAAGAGCCCATGGCCGCAGCCATTGGCGCGGGCTTGCCAGTGTCTGAAGCCTCTGGCTCCATGGTGGTCGATATTGGTGGTGGCACCACCGAAGTGGGTGTGATCTCCTTGGGCGGCATGGTTTACAAAGGCAGCGTGCGCGTGGGTGGCGACAAGTTTGACGAAGCCATCATCAATTACATTCGCCGCAACTACGGCATGCTCATCGGTGAGCCCACCGCAGAAGCCATCAAGAAAAACATTGGCTCGGCCTTCCCAGGCAGTGAAGTGCGCGAAATGGAAGTCAAAGGTCGCAACCTGTCTGAAGGCGTGCCCCGCAGTTTCACCATCAGCAGCAACGAAATTCTGGAAGCGCTCACCGATCCTCTGAACAACATCGTCTCAGCCGTCAAAACCGCTCTGGAGCAAACGCCTCCCGAATTGGGCGCCGACATTTCCGATCGCGGCATGATGCTGACGGGTGGCGGCGCTTTGCTGCGCGACCTCGATCGTTTGCTGTCAGAAGAAACTGGCTTGCCCGTCTTGGTGGCCGAAGATCCACTCACGTGCGTCGCGCGCGGTTGCGGTATGGCTCTCGAACGCATGGACCGCCTGGGCAGTATCTTCACCAGTGAATAACGCTGGCGCAATTCATGGCGCTAGATTCACTTGATCGCTCACCCCCACCCTTTTTCAGGGTGGGCTTTGCGCCTCTCACCAAGCTTGTCTTTTTTTCAGCATTGTCCTTGTTGCTCATGTTTGGCGACCAGCAACTGCAATTCACCAAGCCCCTTCGCGCAGCGCTTTCAACACTCATTTTGCCTGTTCAGTGGTTGGTGCTTCAACCTGGACAAGCATGGTCTTCTTTGGGAAATTATTTTCAAAGCCTAGAGCAAGCCCAGCAAAATCTCAAAGCGGCAGAACTCAAAGCCCTTGAGCTGTCTGTTCGCTCGCAGCAAGTTGAACAACTGCAAATTGAAAATCAAACACTGCGCCAATTGATGGGCATGTCATCCAACCTGTCTGCGAATTTTCAAGCGGCCGAAATTTTGTTTGATGTTCCCGATCCCTACAACCAACGCCTTGTCATCAACAAGGGACAAACCAATGGCGTCGCTTTGGGGTCTCCCGTCATTGATGCTGGTGGCGTTATTGGTCAAATCACGCGCTTGTATCCCATGACGGCCGAAGTCACTCTTTTAACCGACCAAAATCAGAGTATTCCTGTTCTCAACAGCAGAACAGGTGCGCGCAACATCACCAACGGCGACATGTTGGAGGGCGTGCCCATGATTGAGTTGAAATTTGTACCGGCCAGTGCAGACGTCAAAGAGGGCGACTTGCTAACCACCAGTGGCATTGATGGTGTTTATCCTGCGGGCCTTCAGGTTGCGCGCATTAGCCACATAGAACGGCGCGTTGACATTTCTTTTGCACGCATTCACGCAAAACCGTTGGCCGAACTGCAAGGTCGACACGTCTTGGTCCTTCAGCCTACGGGCGCTGCATCAGCAGCCAAAGGCAAAGCGCCATGATCATGGATCGACGTGAAGCCTTGTTGTTGCCTGTCAGTCCCTGGTTCATTGCAGGTAGCTTAATCAGTGCATTGATGGTGAGCATGCTGTTGAGTTTTTCACACGCTCTTTGGATGCCCGACGTACTCGCCGTGTGTATTTTTTTCTGGGGTATTCATCAACCTCGCAGAGTTGGCATGGCCATTGCCTTCGTTTTGGGTCTTTGGATGGATGTGCAGCACTCATCCTTGTTAGGCCAGCACGCACTTTCGTATGTGGTGCTCAGCTACTTTGCATTCAGCTTGCACCGTCGATTGCTTTGGTTTCCCATCAAAGAGCAAATGCTTCAAATTGCACCATTCTTTATCTTTGCAGAGTCCATCGGCCTGATCATTCGCCTGAGCACCGGCAATGACTTCCCTGGTTGGCCCATTTTGCTGTCGCCACTTTTAGAAACCTTGTTGTGGCCCGTCGCCAATTTCATCTTGCTCGCGCCACAACGTCGGGCACATGACCCCGACGCCCACCGGCCCATCTAAACCATGGCCTTTCACCTGCCCTCGTTAACCGAGTTGCGCAACACAGAATTTGAAATCTTCAAATTTCAAACGCGTGTGATGGTGATGCAAGGCGTCGTGCTTTTGTGTTTTGCAATGCTGGGCATGCGCTTGTTTTATCTTCAAGTCGTTCGTCACGATGACTTGCTGGCGCAAGCTGAAAACAACCGCACCGCCATCTTGCCCACTGTGCCCAACCGAGGCACCATCTTGGACCGCAACGGCGTGGTGTTGGCCAATAACTACTCGGCGTACACCTTAGAGATCACGCCCACGCGCGTGAGAGATTTAGACGCCACCATCGACAGCTTGTCTGAAATCATTGACATTCCGCTGCGCGACAGAAGGCGCTTTAAGCGCATGCGCGAAGAGTCTAAAAACTTTGACTCGCTGCCCATTCGGTCTCGACTCACCGACGAAGAAGTTGCCAAATTCACAGCGCAGCAATTTAAATTTCCTGGCGTCGAAATCAAGGCCCGGTTGTTTCGCAATTATCCCTTTGGTCATTTGGGCAGCCACGTGGTGGGCTACATTGGTCGCATCAATCAAAAAGAAAAAGAGCAACTTGAAGAAAGCGACGAAGAAGCCAACTACCGCGGCACGCAGTACATTGGCAAGCTGGGTGTGGAGCAGCGCTACGAGCGTGAACTGCACGGTATCACTGGCGTGCAAGAAATAGAAACATCCGCAGGGGGGCGTGCCGTCAGGCGGCTTGCAAGCAAACCTGCAACGCCAGGCCAAAACGTGGTGCTCTCTATCGACATCAAATTGCAAAAAATGGTCGAAGACCTTTATGGCGACAGGCGGGGTGCCTTGGTCGCACTTGATCCCCGCACTGGTGAAATATTGGCCTTTGTGAGCAAGCCCACTTTTGATCCCAACTTATTTGTCGATGGCATCGACAGCGAGAGTTGGAAAATGCTGAGCGAGTCGATTGAGAAACCTCTTCTGAATCGCGCTATGCGGGGGACTTACCCACCTGGCTCCACCTACAAACCCTTCATGGCGCTTGCCGCGCTTGAAACAGGCAAACGCAGCGCCAGCGAAATCATCAACGATGCTGGCTCTTGGACCTATGGCGGTCACACCTTCAGAAGCCACGGGGATGCTGGCCTTGGACCTGTCGACATGGTTCGCTCCATCGTACTGTCGAGCAATGTCTATTACTACTCATTGGCCAACACCATGGGCGTTGATACCATTCACGACTTTATGAAACCGATGGGTTTTGGTCAAATCACGGGGCTCGATTTGCCTGGCGAACTTCGCGGAACCTTGCCCAGCACCGAGTGGAAAAAGAAAACTTATAAAAAACCAGAGCAACAGCGGTGGTATGGCGGAGAAACTATTTCATTGGGCATTGGACAGGGCTACAACACCTTCACCATGTTGCAATTGGCCAATGCAACGGCCATTTTGGCGAACGGCGGCACCTTCCACAAACCTCGCTTGGTGATGGCCACCCAAGATCCTATTCAGCGCGTCGATCGAGCTGTCATGAGCGATGCGCCTGTCAATTTGGGGTACAAACCAGAACATGTGGAAGTGATCAAGCAGGGCTTGATTGGCGTTGCCAAAGAAGGAACCTCCGCCCGCGTGTTTGCAGGCGCGCCTTATCAAAGCGCTGGCAAAACTGGCACAGCTCAAGCCGTGACCATTGGCCAAAAAGACAAGTACAACGCCAGCAAACTGGAAGAGCATCAACGCGACCATGCTTTGTACATGGCCTTTGCGCCTGCAGACAATCCTCAAATTGCCTTGGCCATCGTGGTTGAAAATGCAGGCTTTGGTGCAGCCCAAGCAGCGCCCATTGCCAGACGCGTTTTTGACTTTTGGTTATTGGGAGATTATCCTAGCGCAGAGGACATTGAGGCCTCACAGAAAGGCATGGCATCAACGCCGATTGGCAAGCGCAGACGCAAAGAGGATATTCAGCTTGTGCCGAGTGAAGGTGTGGTGGGTGGCGGAAAAAATCGATGAGGTAAAAAATGACAATCATGAAGTCGCTGATCACTTTATTTGCCCTGTGTGCAATGAGCTTGAGTGCCTTGGGCTCTGAATGCAAGCCTGCCGCCAAAGACATCGCTGTTCTCAAAGAGCTTCGACCCAGATTTCACACAGTCGACGGTCCATTGGCTGAATTTGACCCCTGCCACCGTTCAGTGAAATTACAAAAACCGTTTTTTTCTGAAAAACCAGCTTTGATGATTGTGGTGCATGGTGGCGGAGGAGTCGATACAGCAACGAAAAATGCAGTTGACGCATTCAGAAGCATGGGGTTTGCAACGCTTGTGTTCGATGCCTATGAGTTTAATGGTTTTTATCAAGGTCCAGCTTTTTGGGCGTCCCAAGCGACCAATGAGGCCAGGCAACGAATGATCTTTAAAGCAACGCTGGGTGCTTATGAATGGGCCTTGAGTCAAAAACAGATCAACACCAACCAAATCTATTTTCATGGCCTGTCAAATGGTGCCATTGTGGTGGCCAACATTGCTGCGGTCGTGTCGCCTGATCATGTCAAAGGCATTTTTGCCGAAGGCGCACCAGGGATGGGGCTGGGTCTTCCAGACAAGCTCACCGTTCCTCTTCGACTTGTTTATGGAAAACTAGATAACTATGGCGGAAAGACTGAAGAGGACTGGATCTGGACTCGGCAAGACCCCTGCTTCACCAACACTGCATTAAATCTTCACCCTGCGGGCAACTCTCAAATCTGCAATGTATTGACCAATCGACTTGATCTCACTCAAAAGCCAATTGACTGGTTCAACAAGCAAAAAGAGTTGGGAGCTGATGTGGATGTGTGGTTTTATGAACAAGCCGCCCATGGTATTTTTTTAGGCCCCATTCAAAGAAATGTCATCACCTATGGCGTGGACACGAAAAGGTTTGCATGGGTTGGCGCAAGTCCCTCTGCAAAAACAAAGTTACTTGAAGATATAGAACTTTTCCGCAAGAGTAAGAAGTAATCTTCTTCCACTCGTGAATGTCACTTCTGTCGGGGCGTTGGTCATTTTGGTGCGGCTGGCGGGGATCGAACCCACGACCCTTGGCTTCGGAGGCCAATACTCTATCCACTGAGCTACAGCCGCGCCTGATTCATTGCTGAGATTAGGGGTCAATTATGGCATGCGCCCTCGCAATTCATTGCTTGCCAAGGCCAAGCGCTGGGTCTCGAAGGTTATAATCGAAAGTTGATTCCGATCAACCGGATACAGTTCAATAGAGATTCATTGAGGACGCTATGAGCGACAACAGCCACGATCAAGCCCACGAAGACCACACTGGCCCGGTCAAAACCCCCAAGCAAATGTTGATGCTGAGCTTTGCCTCCTTCATCATTCCCGTTTTCATCATCATTGGACTGGTGTACTACGTTACATCCGCCAACAAAACAGCCCCAGGCAGTGACACCGAACGCACTGTCGCAGAGCGCATTCAAAAAGTAGGTACGGTTGAAGTGCGTGATGCCAACCGTCCCATGAAAGCAGGCCAAGAAGTTTACAAAGCACAGTGTGCCGCTTGCCACGACGCTGGCGCTGCTGGTGCCCCTAAGTACGCCGACGCGGGTGCCTGGGCACCTCGCATCAAAACAGGTTATGACGCCTTGGTCAATTCTGCGCTTAAAGGCAAGGGTGTCATGGGCGCTCAAGGCGGTGGCGATTACAGCGACCTTGAAATTGGCCGCGCCGTTGCCTACCTCACATCTTCTGCCGGTGGCAAGTTCAAAGAACCAGAGGCCCCTGCTGCGCCTGCTGAGAAAAAGTAATTTAGCTTCGTTGGCCCAGTCTTTGGGCTTGCTTAAAAACCGCTCGATGAACGTCATGCACGTCAGAGCGGTTTTTTATTGTCTTCTTCCGGGCTGAGGGTATAGGCAAAGCGGCTGGGCATCTCTGAAGTCTCAATGCTCTCTAAGCGCCAAAGATCCTTCTCCAAGCCTTCTGCTGCCTTGGCAACATCCAAGGTATGAAGCAAGCCAAAGCCCATCTCGGTTTGAAAATACACCCGCCCGGTTTGATCGGTGAAGCAAGTTTGCGCCAGCGTTTCTTGTCCGGTTTGGGAGGTCAATTTGAAATCAGATGAAAGGCGCCAAACAAAGGGCGTGGCGGCCAACTCCACATAAACACGCTGCGGGCCATTTTGGAAAAACCACGCACCCTTTGCATCCACAGCGTAATTGCGATGAATGAATTCGATGAGTTTGTCATGTTGAAGCAATGAGCCTTTTGAGCCAGGAATGCCACTTTGAAATCGGCCACGTGCTTGCGCATGGTCGTCTCTGAGGTACCAATGCCCCCGCTCATCCAGGCCCAACCAACCCAAACAATGAGGCACATTGGGCCACTTGGCCATTGCTTGTTTGACAATATCGTCCATGACTGCAATCTTAGGGGATGTGCTGTAAAAGCCATTGACCAACAGCCTGTGGCATGGCCTTCAAATGTCCCGGCAAGGCGCCGCTGGCAAAGCCCACGTGCCCACCACCTGTTGGTTGCCAGAGTGTTACGTGAGTGCTAACTTTCTTCTGCGTAGGCAAACTGCTTGAAGGCATGAATGGATCGTTTTGAGCATTCAAGGCTAAGGCGGGTACTGCAACTTGGGCCATGACGGGCAAAGCTGACGCCCTCAACCAATAGTCATCGGTGTTTTGAAAGCCATGCAAGGGCGCAGTGAAGACATCGTCAAACTCATACAAATCTTTGGCGGCCATGAGTTTGTTGGCATCAAAAAGACCAGGAAACTGCTTCAGTTTGGCCATGGCTTTGGGCTTCATGCCGCGCAAAAACATGCGCGTGTAGACCTGCCGGTTAAAGCCTTCTCCAATGGCTTTGCCACTGGCTGTAAGGTCTAAAGGCGCGCAAATGGTGGCAATGGCTTTGACAACTTGCTGCGCAGACTGCCCATGCTCACCAGCCCAGCGCATTAAGGCATTGCCACCCAATGAAACGCCCGCGGCTACAAGTCCAGGTCGACTTTGTGCGTCAACTCTTTGCTTGAATTGACGGAGCAAATGATCGACCTCTTCATGGTCACCGGAGTGATAGGCGCGGGGCATCAAGTTCAATGTGCCACTGCACCCCCTGAAATGAGGCACAGCGATATCACAGCTATTTTGCAAGCCCCAATCGGCAAAGGCCTGCGAATAGTGGCTGCTTGAAGAGCCTTCGAGCCCATGAAACAACACCAACAAAGGTCTATGTCTGTGATCTAAGCCAGGTGCACTTGAGGACTGGGCTTCACAAAAATCAACATCGACAAAATCACCATCGGGCGTGTCCCACCTTTCACGCCGCCAACTGGGAACAGTTGACTCAAATCGGCGCGACCACAAGGCTGGCCAAATGGTTTGCAGATGACCGCCAGGCAGCCAAGGTGGTGCTAAATAGTCTGTCAATGCAGTGTCGAAGGGCTAGAGGAAACCTCTGCAGGCGCATTCGGCGTTCCGGGACTGGCGTGATGCGCCACCATGCGCCAACCTTGGGCCGTCTTGTGATAAACGTTGGTGGCCAACACATACGCCGTTTGGGGGCCATCAGCGCCAAGTACTTCAACGCGCTCAACCAAGTGGTGCATGGCACTGGCCAAGGACTCAACCTTGTGTACTTGCGTTGGATGCGCTTGAACAGTGCCGTTGGCAAACATGGCTTCAAAGGTGGCTCGGATGGCCCCAGCCCCAATCAGCCTGGGACCACCTGGGTGCACGCACACAATTTCTTCTTCATCCGCCCAGCAGGCCATCAAACGCTCAATGTCGCCTTGTCTGAGTGCGTCGTAAAACGCAGCCTCGATATCGTCCGGGTTGCCGCCCAATGTGGCCGCTTGAAGTTTGGCTTTGCGCATGGTGTCCTTAGAAGCAAAAAACCCGGCGTGCGCCGGGTTTCAGAAAACTTGTAGGCGTGTTCAACGCCCACATTTTATTTTGTAGTACGGAACTTGCGCAAGGCGGCCAGTTGCGCTGCAAACACAGCGAACTCACTTTGCGCACGTGCCATGTCGATTTCAGACTTGGCATTGCGAAGGGCATCTTCGGCTGCAGCTT
>CANKOT010000075.1 GCA_947484245.1 Comamonadaceae bacterium | reverse complement strand
TTGTCGGCGAGCCACAATCGCCTTTGCAATCGGAAAAGCAAACCGTTCTTCGCCATAGTCACGCACAACCTCCGTGATCTGATCCACGCTGGCAGAGGCCAGCCACTCGGCCACACTCTGACCGCGCGTGGTGTCCATGCGCATGTCCAAGGGGCCATCGAAACGAAAAGAAAAACCCCTGTCGGGGTTGTCAATTTGGGGGGAGCTGATCCCCAGGTCCATCAACACACCTGCAATGCCGCCCAGTGGCAGTTCGCCCAGGTGCCTAAAGCCTTCATGCCGAATCGAAAATCGGGCATCCGTGATTTGATTGGCCGCAGCGATGGCTTCCACATCTTTGTCAAAAGCAATCAACTGCGCCCCTGCTGGCAAGCGCGACAAGATCAAACGCGAATGGCCCCCACGACCAAAGGTGGCATCGACATACACTTCTTGGTGGGTGGCTTCTCCTGCATGACCTAACAATGCATCCACTGCTTCAGTGAGCAATACGGTGGTGTGTTGCCAAGTAGTTGTCGTCACGCAAGCCTCAGAACGTAAAGTCCTTGAAGACATCGGGCATGGCGCCCTGCATGGCCTTAGCCTCTTGGGTGTCGTAGGCTGTTTTGTCCCACAACTCAAAGTGGTTGCCCATGCCGAGCAAGATGGTGTCTTTGGCAATGCCAGCGGCGGTGCGCAACTCTGGCGAAATGAGAACTCGGCCCGTGCCATCCATTTCCACATCCATGGCATTGCCTAAAAAAATTCGCTTCCACCACTGAGCTTCCATAGGCAACTGTGCAATGCGCTCACGGAACCGCTCCCACTCAGTGCGCGGAAACACCATCAAGCAACCATGCGGGTGTTTCGTGATGGTGAGTTGACCGCCTGCAGTGGCGCTCAAAACCTCGCGGTGACGCGTAGGCACCGACAGGCGGCCTTTGGCGTCCAAACTCAACGAAGATGCACCTTGAAACACTTGATTCTCAATTCCTGTAGACAAAATCTGCAACGCAGGATTTTTCCCACTTAATTGCACTTTTTTGCACTGTATCAGGAATTCACGCACCCACAAGGGGGTTTTTCAAGGTTTTTCCAATGAAATCAAGGGCTTAGAACATACTCTGAATCAAATAATGAGAGAAAAAATCCTTGAAAATTAGGTACTTAGAACTTGGTCTGCAAGTAACTTCTGAGACATTTCGGATGTGAAAATAATTTGACATTTTTTCAAATTATTTTCGCAACAAGTCACTTTATCCTGACAGAAGAAAAAAAGGCTCCAGTTGGAGCCTTTTAAAATTTTCAAAATGGCCAATCAATCGCCAAACATTTTTTGTTTGAGTTCACGGCGTTGCTGCGCTTCCAAGGACAAATTGGCCGTGGGTCGAGCCAACAAACGTCCCACACCAATGGGCTCGCCCGTTTCATCGCAATAGCCATAGTCGCTAGCATCAATGCGCTGAATGGACTGCTCGATTTTTTTCAGCAACTTGCGCTCACGGTCGCGGGTGCGCAACTCCAAAGCATGCTCTTCTTCAATGGTGGCGCGGTCTGCAGGGTCAGGCACCACCACGGTGTCCTCACGCAAATGCTCAGTGGTTTCGCCAGCATTGGCCAAGATGCCTTGCTTGAGGTGTACCAATTTGAGTCGGAAATATGCCAACTGAGCGTCGTTCATGTAGTCGTTGTCAGACATGGCCATGACTTCTGCATCGGTCAACTGATCAGGTTTTTTGGTTTTCCAGTTATTGGCCAATTTGGGGTCTTTTTTCACAGCAACAAAAGGGGGAGGCGTCAGGACTTGAGTGGGCATGTTTTGGAGGTAACTGGCTTTTGCAGCCGTGGAAGCCACCGATTGAGCCATCGATGGCACAGTAATTTGGGCAAGTCGGGCAGAAGGGCGAACTGCACGTGCAGGGACATCGCCAGACAAGACGGGCGCGGCGGTGACAGGGGCCGCAAGGACTGCTGGTACTTTCACAGCTTTTGCAGGCTTTACTGGTTTTGCAGGCTTTTCCGCTTTGACGGGCTTTTCAGCCACCTTGGGCATGGCCTTTGAGGCAGGTTTATCGGCTGCTTTAGGTGTTGCTTTAGGCGTTGCTTTCACAGGGGGTTTGGCTACAGGTTTGGCTGCAGGTTTAACGGCTGTTTTGATGGCCGGTTTGGCAACAGCTTGTCCCTTCAGGGCTGGCTTGGCTGTTGGCTTGGAAATACTTTTTGAAGCAGCTTTGGGGGCAGCTTTAGGTGCAGCTTTTGCAGCCACTTTTACAGCCACTTTTGGGGCTGCTTTGGGAGCTGCTTTGGGGGCTACTTTGGCTTTTGAAACAGGTTTTGCCGCGGCTTTTTTCACAACGGCCTTGGGTACAGGTTTGGAAGCCGCTTTTTTGGCAGGCGCAGGTTTGCTCAGCTTTTTAACGGCTGCAGCCGGCTTGGCTTTGGCAGTCGGTTTGGCACTGGCTGACGAACTGGTCTTTTTCACTGTCGTTTTTGAGCTCGTTTTAAGGGGCTTTTTCACGTCCTGTCTCCTAGCCGTGGCGGCTTACAAACCCTAAGGCATTACTTAAGGCATTAGCCATTTGCAAATGAATTGCGGTCATCGGTTCATTTGCTTCAAAACCCAATTTCTTCGACCTTCTGGGCGCATCAGAGCCTCAATTAAGGGACCCCGTCAGGGCGCAGATTGTAGCGACTGAACGGCCTCAAAACGCTTTCTTCAAAACTAAACCAAACATTGCTCTAAACCCTGAAGCAAAATATCCTTAGGCAAGTCAATGCCAATGAACACCATTTTGCTCACTTTAGCCTCGTTTTCGCCCCAAACAGGGCCTAAATCACTGCCCATCAGCTGGTGAACGCCCTGAAAGATCACCTTTCTTTCAGTGCCTTTCATGTTCAACACGCCTTTGTATCGCAGCATCCGGGGGCCATAAACATTCACGATGGCGCCCAAAAAGTCTTCCAATTTGGCTGGATCGAACGCTTTGTCTGATCTAAAGACAAAACTCTTCACATCGTCATCAAAGTGATGGTGATGGCCATGACCCTCGCCTTGGTGTGAGGGGTGATCGCAATGCGGGCCGTGTTCATGGTCATGTGCATTGCCATGGGCGTGGCCATGCTCATGGTCATGAGCGGAGTGCGCATGCTCATCGTGGCCATGATCATGGCCACAATGTTCGTCATGCACATGAGGCTCATCTTCTTTCAAGAAGTCGGGGTCAATGTCGAGCTTGGCATTCAAATTAAAGCCACGCAAATCAAACACTTCCGCCAGCGACACCTCACCAAAATGCACCACCTTCTGTGGCGCGCGAGGATTCATGTGCGCCAAACGGTGCTGCAGCGCTTCAAGCTCAGGCTTGGACACCAAATCGGCCTTGCTGATGAAAATTTGATCGGCAAAGCCCACCTGACGACGCGCCTCTTGCCGATCGTTCAATTGCTGCGCAGCATGCTTGGCATCCACCAAAGTGAGAATGGAATCCAGCAAAAAGCTTTCGGCAATTTCATCGTCCATGAAAAATGTTTGCGCCACAGGCCCAGGATCGGCCAAACCCGTGGTTTCAATCACCACCCGCTCAAAATCGAGTTCACCCTTGCGCTTTTGTGCCGCCAGCGTTTGCAGGGTGGTGCGCAAATCTTCCCGAATGGTGCAGCAAATACACCCATTGCTCATCTGAATAATTTGCTCATTTGTGTCCGACACCAAAATGTCGTTGTCAATGTTCTCCTCACCAAACTCATTCTCAATGATGGCAATCTTCTGCCCGTGGGCCTCAGACAACACCCGCTTAAGCAGCGTCGTTTTACCCGAGCCCAAAAAACCAGTGAGGATGGTGGCAGGAATCAAAGCCATGAAAACACTCCAAAAGAGAGAAACAACAGAGCCCTGAAGTGTACCCACCCCCGCAAAAACCCAGCAGGCTGAGGATGTCATGGGCGGGCAACGATTTCTGGTACCCCAGTATGAGGCGCCCGCCCATGACATCCTCAGCCTGTGTGCGAGAGAAAAAGGGCCCTCAAAGTTTCTTAACCACCACAAGCCCCTTAAGGTACTCCCCTTCAGGAAAATAAACTGTCATAGGATGATCCGGCGCCCCCTGCAAACGCTCACTGATATACCCATCCACCCCCGCATCGGTGCCAGCAGAAGCCACAATCTTGTGAAACAAATCGGCACTGATGCCCCCCGAGCAAGAGTAAGTGAATAACTCTCCCCCAGGCACCAACAACTTGAACGCCAATCGGTTGATGTCTTTGTAAGCACGCGCAGCACGTTCGGCATGGGCTGCAGTAGGCGCAAACTTGGGCGGGTCAAGCACAATGGCATCGAACTGCAGGCCTTGTTCAATGAACGAGCGAAGTGACGCATTCACATCGGCATCCATGAAGGTGGTGCGCGACAACTCAAAACCATTGAGCAACACATTGGCCTTGGCTTTCTCGATGGCCGGACCCGACGAATCGATGGACGTGACATGGCCCGCACCTGCGGCCAACGCCGCCACACTGAAACCACCCGTGTAGCAATAGCAATTGAGCACGTTTTGAAATTTTCGGAATTTCGTGTGCTGGTAAAAGCGCAAACGGCTGTCGCGTTGGTCCAAATAAAAACCTGTTTTGTGTCCCTCTGCAATGTTGAGCGACAACTGCCATTGATGCTCTTGCAGCACGATCTCTGTCGGGCCTTGGCCGCGCAGCCAACCCGTGATTTCAGGCAGGCCCTCCAGAGATCGCACATTGCCGTCTGATCGCTCGTAGAGCTTGGTCAAACCTGTCGCCTTGAGCAAAGCATCTGACATGACTGACTTGAAACGCTCGGTGCCACATGAAGTGAATTGCGCCACAAGGGTGTCGCCATAGCGATCGACCACCAAGCCAGGCAAGCCATCGGACTCGCCATGCACCAAACGCATGCCATTGCTCTGAATGTCAAACAAACTGCGCGCTTGAACCGCTTTTTGAATCAGGCCTTCAATGAAGGCGTTGTCGATGCGCTGTGCCTCATCA
Organism: Comamonadaceae bacterium; assembly: GCA_947484245.1. The sequence goes on along the minus strand of CANKOT010000075.1, from coordinate 6,202 downwards.
AAACTCCAAACCCGTGCGCGAATGCGCGAGCTTGGACTGAACGAAGCCCAAGCCAAAAACACGCCTTCATGCGATTCCACACGCACGGTTTCGCCTGCATCGGCACTGCCTTTGGCAATGGCCGATTCAAAAATCCAAGGATGTTGGCGTTGCAAAGAGCGTTCTTTGCCCGCTTTGAGTCGAATCGTTTTCATGTTGTCATTGTCCCACTCAGTGAGGCCTTCAAAGTCTGCGGCCACTGGCGATTATTTTTTCTCTGAGTTACCAGCGCCGCGCTTGGCCCTTGGGTGCGCTGCGTCGTATGCCTTCGCCAAGTGCTGAAAATCCAAGCGCGTGTACACCTGCGTGGTGCTGATGTTGGCGTGACCCAGCAACTCTTGCACCGCGCGCAAATCACTGCTCGACTGCAACACATGGCTGGCAAAAGAGTGCCGCAACATGTGGGGATGCACAGGCGTGGCCAAGCCAGCCAACAAGCTGCGGCGCTTTAAGCGCTGCCACACCGACTGTGCTGTCAAGCGTGTGCCATACCGTCCCGGAAAAAGAGCCAAAGCTGCATCCGACAAGCCCGGCACTGACTGCGTCATCATGCCCAGGGCTTGGCTGCGCAAGGGCAACCAGGCCTCAAGCGCCTTGACTGCGGCTTGCCCCAAAGGCACTGTTCTGCGCTTACCCCCCTTGCCTTGCACCATCACTTCAGCGCCTTGCAAATCAATCCAACCTCGGCCTTTTTTGGCGGCCTCCGAACTGGCTGCCACATCCAAGCCCGTGAGCTCGGCCACCCGCAAACCACAACCGTATAAAAGTTCAACCATGGCAACATCACGCGCTTCTAGCCAAGGGTCATCGGCTTCTTCCGAGTGCTCGGCCAACTGCACGGCCTCATCCACGCCCAATGCTTTGGGCAAGGGCTTTGAAACTTTGGGTGCACGAACACCCTCTACGGGATTGTGGGCAATGAGGCTTTCGCGGGCCAACCAGTGGTAGAAACCGCGCCAGCCCGACAAAATAAGTGCAATGCCGCGGCCGCTGCGGCCGCCACTGTGCATTTGAGCCACCCACCTGCGCACATGTGTGGTTTGCACCTGCGCCAAATCGACATCGGCGGTCTGCGCCAAATCAAACAGCTTTTGAAGATCTAAGGCATACAGCGTTGAGGTTCGCTCGGCCAAGCGTTTTTCAAAACGCACATGATCGAGGTACCGCGCAACGCGCTCATCCATGGCTGAAGCCTTAGCCTTTGGCTGGCAACAAAGCAGACAATGCCGCGCTGCAAAGCTCTGCCAAGTGCTCTAAAAAATCGGTGCCCATGCCGCTGTGATAACGCTGCGCATCGGGCGAAGCCAACACCAACAAACCAAATGGCGCTTGATCTTTGCTGAGTCGAAGAGGCAACAAAGCCACTGACGCCGCTTGGGCTGGTGCTTGCAACCATTGCACAGCTTCTACACCCGAGCTGGCACCCACAAAAGGCGCTGCATAACTGGCGGCGGCTTGCTTCACTTCTTCACCCACAGCTTGCGCATAGGGTGCATCGGCAAACACATCGGCCACGCCCCACAAGCGCAACGCCACTTGTGGCACTTGGAAGCGCGTTTCAATGTTTTTCAAAGCGGAAAGAACACGCTCAGAAGCCGGCGTTTGCAACAACTCACAAGCCCATTTTTGCAGCTTCTCTGTGATGATCATGTTCTCGTTGCCATGGCGAATCATGTCCATGATGCGCATTTCCAAAGCGCGAATTTTGTCGCGCAACATCTGTGCTTGGCGCTCTTGCAAGCTCACCGAGCGGTGGTTGTCTGGACTCATCAAATGAACCGATGACAGCAACTGCGCATGGCGTTCAAAAAAATCAGGCGTATTGGCCAAGAATTCAGCGATGTCATCTTCGGTGATGGGGTTCATCGGATTGATGGAAGTGGAAGTCATGCCTGTCTTTCTGATCAAGGTAATTCGGGAACGTCAATTTCGCCTTCAAACACCGAAGTGGCTGGGCCGGTCATCAGCACGGGCTGCGACACATCTTTCAAAGCGCCGCCCTGCCATTCAATGGTGAGCACGCCGCCATGGGTTTGCACATCGACTTTGGGGTTGAGCAAGCCCATGCGGATGCCAGCCACCACGGCTGCGCAAGCGCCCGTGCCGCAAGCCAAGGTTTCGCCGGCACCGCGTTCAAACACACGCAAGCGAATTGCATCGCGACTGAGGATCTGCATAAAGCCTGCATTCACACGATTGGGAAAGGCGCTGTGATTTTCAATCAAGGGGCCAAGGCTCAGGACCGGCGCGGTGTCGACGCTGTCCACCAGTTGAACAGCGTGCGGGTTGCCCATGGACAACACCGTCACATCGACCCCAGCCGAAAAGTCACTGCTGGCAGCATTGATTTTCAAAGGCAAATGCCAGACTTGGCAATCACCGACCACTTTGTGTTGCAGGCCTTCAAAATGAAACGGTACTTTGGGAGCATCAAAAATGGGGGCGCCCATGTTGACCGTGACACGGCCATCGGCGTTCATTTGCAATTCAATTTCGCCTTGCTTCACTTTTACACGAATGCGGTCTTTGGTGGTCAGGCCTTTGTCGCGCACATAGCGCACAAAGCAGCGAGCGCCATTGCCGCAGTGCTCCACCTCACCGCCATCGGCGTTGTGAATCACGTATTCAAAGTCGAGAGATGGATGGGGTGCAGGTCGCACCGTGAGAATTTGGTCGGCACCCACACCAAAATGTCGGTCGGCCAAGAAGCGGTATTGGGCGGTGCTGAAGTTGTGGCGCGCTTGTGTTTCGTCAAGCACCACAAAGTCGTTGCCGGCCCCTTGCATTTTTGTAAAGCGAATTCGCATGGCCGAATTATCCTCGGTTCGGACCTTGGTTGGCGCAAGGCCTGATAATCGGTGAATGGTCAGACCTCATCAACTGTTGCATCCCCAGCGAGAACCCGCCACCCCATGGCCGGCCGCCACAGTGCTGTTGCTGCGCGACAGCCCTCACGGCATCGAAGTGCTCATGACTCGGCGCTCGCTCACAGCCAGCTTTGCACCTGGCGCCTATGTGTTTCCTGGCGGGGGCATCGACCCGCTCGATGCGGCATCACACGCCCAAGCCGTGCGCCGGCCCACGCAAAGCGACCTGCACCTCACGCAGGCCATTGCCGCCATTCGCGAAAGCTTTGAAGAATTGGGCATCTTGCTAGCCTGCCGACCCGACCAGAGCATGGCCACTGCGCAAGACATCGCCAAGCTCGACCGCAGCCAGCCCTTTGCCGCCCAATGTGCCGCTCTAGGCTTGCAAATGGCGGCCCATCAGGTGTACGTGCTGGCCCACTGGATCACCGACCGCGATTTGCCCAAGCGCTTCGATGTGCCCTTCTTGGTGGCGCGCATGCCCGAGGACCAAACGCCTGTGGCCGATGAATCTGAGCAGTTTGAGCCGGAGTGGATTCGCCCAGCCGATGCCCTTCAGCGCCATGAGGCGGGCCAGTTTTTCATCATTTTCCCCACCATCCGCACCCTGCAGCGCCTCACACCATTTGCCACTGTGCAAGCGGTGCTCGATGCCTGCGCCGTCAACGACGAACCGCTGTGGACCAGTTGTCCGCGCGCGGGCTGGCTTGCCGGCAAAGAAGCGCGCTACATGGAGCACGAATCGCCCTTTGGCGAATTGGCGCTCACCTGCCCCGATGGTCAAATCGTGCACCACCTCGATTGGCAGTCAGATCATCCCGTTGCGCTGCTTAAAAATGTTCACCGCCTCACCGCGCCCAACCCCGGCGTGATGACGGGTCCGGGCACCAACACCTATTGGGTGGGCGACCCCCACAGTGGTTTTATTGTGATCGACCCGGGACCTGCCGACCCCGACCATCTCGAAAAAATTTGGCGTAATACGGGCGGCCAAATTCGCATGATTGTGTGCACCCACTCCCATCCCGATCATTCGCCGGGCGCAAAACCCCTGCAGGGGCTTTGCCAGCAACAAGCGGGTGGCATACCGCCCATCTTAGGCTTGTCTTCCGCCAGCACAGCCAACGCACAAAGCCAATTCAAACCCGATCGCGAACTCGAACACGGCGAAGTTTTGAAGGTGGGTGAGCACAGCTTGAAAGTGCTGCACACCCCCGGCCATGCCGCCAACCATTTGTGTTTGGCACTTTTGGAAGATGGCTTGTTGTTCACCGGCGATCACGTGCTCAATGGCAGCACCACAGTGGTCAACCCGCCAGACGGCAGCATGAACGATTACCTCGATTCGCTTGACTTGCTGGCCCGTGAATGCCAAGCCCATCAGCTTGAATTTATTTTGCCCGCCCACGGCTATGTTTTGGGATTTGCCGCGCAAGCCATTGCCCAACTCAAAGCCCATCGTTTAAAGCGCGAAGCCAAAGTGATTGCGGCTATGCGCGCTTTGCCTCACGGCACTTTGGAAGACTGGGTGGCACACGCCTACAGCGACGTGCCCGAACGCTTATGGCCTGTGGCTGCGCGCTCATTGCAAGCCCACGTCGACCGCATTCAATCGATGCCGCCTGGCAACCCTTGACGCGCCATCCATGACCCCATTGAAACCGACCGAAGGCGTTCGACTGGCCAAGCGTGTCGCCGATATTTTGAAGTGCTCACGCAGCGAAGCCGAGCAAGTCATAGTGGGGGGCTGGGTCAAGGTCAATGAGTTGGTGGTGGACGAACCGGCTCACCGAGTGAGCGATGAAAAAATAGACATACACAGCACCGCGCAGCGTGGCAAAGTGCCCCTGCTCACCGTCATCTTGCACAAAATGGCTGGGCAAACTTGCCTGCCTCAAGGGCACACCCACATCTGGACAAACTTGACCCCCGAAATGCGCTCCAAGCAAGATCGCTCGGGCATCAGCCTCACGCCCAGACTTCTCAAAATGATGCAGTGTGCTGCCGCCTTGGAAGATGCCGCCTCAGGTTTGGTGGTTTTGTCTGAAGACCCCAGCATGCTTCGTAAACTTCAAGATGAGCGCACACCCTTGGAACACGAGATGTTGGCGGAAGTGCAAGCCAGTGTCAGCCCCGAGCAGCTCCACGACATGTGCCCCATCGGCCTTAAAACCAGCATCAGCAGTGAATCTCCCCAAAAAACCGGATTGCGCATGGCTTTCAAGGGGTACCAACCGGGGTATGCGGCTGGTGTCATTGAAAATACGGGGCTGCGACTGATTGGCCTCAAAAGGGTCCGCATGGGGCGGGTCTTGATGGCACCTTTGGCACCAGGACAATGGCGCGCGCTCATGCCTTACGAGCGATTTTGAAATAAAAATGTCTTTTTTGGGGCATTTTTACGACATTCTTCTTGACCAAGCCCTTGAAATTCATCAGGACATCCTCATTTGTGCTTGTAAGTTTGAGACAATGTTTGTAAGTTTGAGCGTCTCTTATGCCGAAAGGAAGCCACCATGCGTTTGAGCACTAAAAGTCGTTTTGCCGTCACGGCCATGATCGATGTCGCGTTGCGCGAAGATCGAGGCCCCGTCTCGCTCTCGGCCATCAGTGAGCGTCACCAAATTTCGCTGTCCTACCTCGAGCAATTGTTCAGCAAGCTGCGCCAACACCACTTGGTCGAAAGCACACGCGGACCCGGTGGTGGTTATTCCTTGGCTCGCAATGCCGAAAAAATCACCATGGCCGACATTGTGAGCGCTGTCGACTTTTCCTCAGATTCAGAGGAGAGCAACTCAGAAGCCAACAACTGGATGAGCAGCGAATTGTGGGCTAGCCTGAACGAGAAAATGTTGGCGCATTTGCAATCCATCAGCTTGCGTCAATTGGTGTCTGAGCAGCGCGCCAAGGGCATTACGGTTGAGCCAGCACCTTCCGTGGTGAAGCGTGGTGTCTTTGCCAAGCCCAAAAGCCAGCCCGTCAAAATGAACGTGCCCAATTCTGTGTTTGCTTTGGCAACCAGCCTGGTGCCTACGCGCTAAATTCACACTTCAGCAGACTTGTGCTTAACCAGCAAAAAACGCGCTCTAGGGCGCGTTTTTTCATGGCTTGGTGCCAACATAAAAGTGTGAAGCCTGCCGATAAGCCGGATTCTGTGCATTGAAGTTGCCCTCAATGTGACCGCCATTACTCTGGGCCGAGGGTTGCCCACTCGGCTCGATGCTACCTACCCGCACACTCTCCGGAACCAGATCAACGTGTGCCTATTTGGTATTGCTGCGCGTAGAGATTGCCCG
>CANKOT010000074.1 GCA_947484245.1 Comamonadaceae bacterium | reverse complement strand
GTTTTGATGCCAGATTTTTTGAGCGCCATGACCGATGCTGGCGTGTTGTTGTAGACCATCATGATGGCCACAGGTTTGTTGGGTACTTCGGGGTTGTTGGCGTGGAATTCCATCAGGGCTGCCAAGTCTGCAAAACCAATGTCGTAACTGCCAGACGCTACGCGGGTCACTGCGGCGCCAGAACCATTGCCTGCGTCAACCGTGACGTCTAGCTTGGCATCTTTGAAATAGCCTTTGGCAACTGGTGTTAGGAACAGCGCTGAGGGGCCTTCAAAACGCCAGTCGAGTTGAAATTTGATGGGGGTGTTTTGAGCTTGTGCCAAGCCAAATGTGAAAGTAGCCAACAAAGCGGCCGTAGTCTTAAGGAGGAAACGTTTTTTCATAGGAGGCTCCGATTAAAAATGACATTGATTTTAAATAAATTACCAAGCAATAACGATGCCATTATGAAGTGCTTGAAAAGACACTTTGTTTCATAAAGTGTATACACTTTAGCCCGTTTTGGGCCTCGGTAAAACCCTTGCTCGCCCGAAAATGGACGCAATTCAATTGAGAAGATCCAAAAGAGTGCGTGAAATGACCTTCGTCGCTTTTCGCAAATCTTCTAAATTGAGGCGTTCATCTGCTCGTTTGGCATGAGATTCCAAGACGGTGCGAGGGCCCGCGCCGTAAATGACACCTGGAATGCCTTTTTCAACATACAAGCGAACATCTGTGTAAAGGGGGGTGCCCATAGCGGGAATGGGCTCGCCAAAAACTTCACCGCCATGCTTTTGAATGGCTTGAACCAAGGGCGCATTGCCCGCCAGCGGCTTCATGGCGTGAGCCATCAAGAGGCGTTTGATCTCAACGCTGACTAAAGCATCCGATGGCCGGCCTTGGTTGAAGGCATTCACAGCGTCTGCAATGACTTGGCGAATGTTGGCTTCGACTTGTTCTGGATTCTCTTCGGGAATCATGCGGCGATCTAATTTGAAGCTGACCGTTCCGGGCACCACATTGGTATTGGTACCGCCTTCAATTCGGCCCACATTCAAGTAGGGGTGATTGATGCCTTCCACTTGCGAGCTAATTTGTTTGTAGAGTTTGTTTTGCGCATACAGGCTGTTCAAAATGTGAACGGCGGCTTGGAGCGCATCCACCCCTGTATCGGGAATGGCTGCATGCGCCATCTTGCCGTGAACCGTCACTTCCATTTGCAGGCAACCATTGTGTGCGGTGACGACCTGGTAGCTAAAGCCTGCTGCAATCATGAGGTCGGGGCGTGTATGGCCTTTGTCGAGTAACCAGCCAGGACCTTTTTCGCCGCCAAATTCTTCGTCGTAGGTGAAATGCAATTCAACATTGCCCTTGAGAGGCAGATTGTTTTGAGCTTGCAGGGCTTCGACAGCACGAAGGGCAAAGGTGAAAGTAGAAAAATCACATTTGCTCACAGCTGTTGCGCGGCCATACATGTGACCATTTTCAATTTCAGCACCGTAGGGTGGATGCGTCCAGCCTTCGCCAGGTGGCACCACATCGCCATGCGCATTCAAGGCAATGGTTTTGCCGCCTGCCCCAAAAGGTCTGCGCACAATGAGGTTGGTGAGCGATGTGAGGCCGTAGGCTTTCACTTCTGCTTCAGGCACGGGAAATTGTTCAGCTTTGTAGCCCATGTTGTTCAAGAGCGCCGTGGTTTTTTCAGCATGTGGTGCATTGTTGCCAGGCGGTGTGTCGGTGGGCACTTGCACCAAAGCTTGGAGAAACTGAACTTGCTCATCAAAGTGGGCATCGATCCATTGATCAAGTTGCTGGTAGGTCGATTGTGGTGTTGTCATTGTTTTTAAAGTTCAAGCGTGAAGTTACAAGCGCTTGGGTTCAAGCGTGTTGGTGCCAGACATGAGCAAAGGCGTCAATGCAAAGTTGCATGTCATCAGTGCTTGTAGATTCAAGGGGGTTGTGGCTGATGCCACTGTTTTCGCCGCGCACAAAGAGCATGGCCTGGGGCATGACCTCATGCAGCTTCATGGCGTCGTGGCCGGCGCCACTGGGCATGACAAAGCGAGGCACACCCAGGTCCTTCAGAGCGTTTTCCCAACGTTGCTGCCATTCGGGTGCACTGGGTGCTGCTGGGGCTCGCAAGCTTACTTCGCGCTGGCAGACAAGGCAGCGGCGCTTGCAAATTTCATCGAGGGCGTTCAAGACATCTTTTTCCAAAGCGTCACGCTGAGAATCGGTGGGGGCGCGCATGTCCATCGAGAACAGGCATTTGCCTGGCACCACATTGATGGAGCCATTGGGTACTTGCAGTTGGCCAATGGTGGCAACTGAATCGCCATCGGCTGCTGCACGTTTTTCCATGTAGAGCGCCAACTCGGCTACTGCACAAGCGGCATCACGTCGACGGTCCATGGGCGTGGTGCCTGCGTGGCTGGCCGTGCCCACCATCTCGCACACATAACGCACGCTGCCATTGATGGAGCTCACAATGCCCAGGGGTAAATTCATTTCATTGAGAACCGGGCCTTGTTCGATGTGGACCTCGATGAAGCCTACATAGTCGGCAGGCTTGCGTTGAATGTTCGGAATTTCTTGTTCGTTCAGGCCTGCATTTTTCATGGCCTCGCGCATCGAGATGCCATTGGCATCCGTCTGCGTTAACCAATCTGGATTGAACTGCCCAACCAAGGCGCCAGAGCCTAGGAAGGTGGCCTTGTAGCGCTGACCTTCTTCTTCTGCAAACGCCACCACTTCAAGGCCGATGGGCAGGCGTTGCTTGGCTTGTGACAATTTTTGAACACAGGCGATAGGCACATAAATCCCCAACCGGCCATCGTATTTCCCGCCATTGCGAACCGTGTCGAAGTGGCTGCCGGTCATGAGGTATTTGGCGCCAGACACAGCGGGGTGGTAACGCCCAACCACGTTGCCCACTGCATCAACAAAGACTTCGTCAAAGCCCGCCAACTTCATGGTGCTTTGGATGCTTTTTGAGCAAGCCAAATGAGCCTCTGTGAGGTAAGTGACTGTGAGTTGTCCTGCTTCTTTGAAGCCTGGGTCGCTGTATTGAGCCAAGTCTTCTTGCCAATCCCACACTTGCTGGCCTTGAAGGGGATGGCAATTGGTTTTGTCGTTCAAACGAATTTCAACTATGCGGTGAATGTTGCGCAGGCACTCTTGCAGTTCAAATTCGGGATGGCCGTTCAGGCGTCTTTCAAAGGTGGCGATGATTTGATGCTTGTTCAGCCCAAGTCCGCGGGGTCCTCTGACGGCCAAAATGAAGGGCCAGCCAAATTTTTTGTTGTAAGCAGCGTTGAGGCTTTGAATTTTTTCAAATTCAGCAGCGGTGCATTCAGTGAGGCCGGCTTTGCTTTGCTCGTTGGTCGATTCTGCGGTCAATTCTTTGCGCACCATGGCTTTGCCAGCCAACTCTGGGTGCGCGCCTATGAGTCCAATCTGAGCATCTCTGCCTGCATCTTTCAGGACCTGCGCCATGCAGTATTTCAAGTGTGCCCAAGATGCAAACGGACGGTGCTTCAATGCACCTTCGGCAATCCATGGCGAGTGTTCATACAAGCCATCCAGCAGTTGCATGGCCTCTTGGGTTGAAGCCGTGTTGAGTTGTTCGAGGCTGAGAGTCATGGTGTGTAGGGGTGCGTGGTTTTCCAATGGCGCGCAATGTCTAGGCGGCGGCAGACCCAGACATGGTCGTGGGCTTGGATGTGGTCTAAAAATCTTTGAATGGCTGTGATGCGGCCCGGACGTCCGAGCAAGCGGCAGTGCATGCCAATGCTCATCATTTTGGGCCGGTTCAGGCCTTGCGGATCGCCTTCTTTGTAAAGGGCGTCAAAGGTGTCTTTCATGTATTGAAAGAACGGGTCGGCATGCGAATAGCCTTGCGGCAAAGCAAAGCGCATGTCGTTGCAATCTAGCGTGTAGGGCACGATGAGTTGAGGCGCTGCTTGGCCATCGGTTTTCTCAACCTTCATCCAAAATGGCAGGTCGTCACCGTAGTAGTCGCTGTCGTATTCGAAGCCACCAAAGTCTGCCACCAAGCGGCGCGTGCGCGGGCTGTCGCGGCCGGTGTACCAACCCAAGGGCCTTTCGCCACTGAGCTTTTGCAGGATGTCCATGGCCTCGGCCATGTGCGCGCGTTCGGTGGCCTCATCGATGTTTTGGTAGTGAATCCATTTCAAGCCATGGCATGCAATGTCATAGCCCAATTCTTGAAATGCAGCCAACACATCGGGGTGTTTTTGAAGCGCGGTGGCCACACCAAAAACAGTGAGTGGCAGTTTGCGTTGTTCAAACTCGCGCAGCAAACGCCACACCCCTGCACGCGAGCCATATTCATAAATGCCCTCCATGCTGATGTGCCGATCTGGGTAAGACGCTGGGTTGAACATTTCTGACAAGAATTGCTCTGAGCCTGGGTCGCCATGCAAAACTGAATTTTCGCCACCTTCTTCGTAGTTCAAAACAAACTGGACTGCTACGCGCGCTTGACCAGGCCATTGCGCGTGAGGTGGATTGCGGCCATAACCTTTTAAATCTCGAGGGTAGGCGGCTGTGGTGTCGTAGACAGAGGTGTTCATGACAGGGCCATTGAAATATCGTGAGTCGGGATTTTTTTGTCAAAGCTCAAACTGCTTTCCACAAAAATCAAATGTTCTTCCATCAGCCGCGCTGCCAGGTCTGCATCTTTCTTGGCCATGGCATCCACAATGGCCTCATGTTCATCGGCCGAATGTTGGGCGGCATTGCGAGACTGGTACATGAGTGTGATGAGTGCGCAGCGCGAGATGAGCTCGCCCAAGCTTTGCGCCAACACATGGTTGCCCATGAGCTCGGCCATGCGCACATGAAAATCACCCAGCAACTCAGTTCGGCCGTGCACATCTTCTTGTGCCACGGCTTCTTTCTCTTGCTTGGTGTGCGCCTTCAGGGCGCGAATTTTGGCGGGTGTGATGTCGCGCACAAATTCACGCGTCATTTGAACTTCGAGCATTCGACGAACGGCGAAAACCTGCTTGGCTTCATCGGCAGAGGGGGCTGCCACGAAAGCGCCTCTGGCGGGCTCCATGCGAATCAAGCGGTTTTGAGAAAGCTGAAAAAGCGCTTGCCTGACCAAGGTTCTGGAGACGCCAAAATGGGTGGCCAGCTTCTGCTCAGCCAATTTGGAGCCAGGCAACAGTCGGTGTTCGACTATGGCTTTGGTCAAAGCACTGACAATGGCGTGGGTTGATGAGGTTTCCATGCAGAAAGATGATAGCTTCAAAAGTCAAAAGTGTATACACTTTCAGTCGACCAATTCAAGGAAAGATCAATCATGGGTTTAAGCACACACGTTTTGGACACCATGCATGGTTGTCCCGCAGCAGGCATGCAGGTGAGCCTGTACACCACCGAGGGGCAATTTGCCACGCTGGTCAAAAGTTTCAAATTGAATGCAGATGGGCGCAATCCAGACGGGCCTCTCTATGACAACGCCAGTTTGCAAAAGGGCACCTACCGGCTGGTCTTTGATGTGGCGGCTTATTTCAAAGCCAAGGGGGTGAAACTGCCAGAGCCGTCCTTTTTGAACTTGGTGAGCTTGGATTTTGGGGTGGCCGATGTCACCCAGCACTACCACGTGCCGCTCTTGGCCAGCCCATGGAGCTACTCGACCTACCGCGGCTCTTGAATTCGCAATTATTTCTGCTTGATGGCCCCCTTGAGTGGCGGTTCATCAATAAAATCAGCTTTTGTTTTGAACCTAACCCAAACTCCTCCTCATGAGCCAAGTGACCAATACAGTTCGTTTTGTGCTTGACGGCAAAGTCGTTGAAGCCCAAGGCGCTCGCCGCACCACCACCGTTTTAGATTACCTGCGCGAACAAATGCAGCGCACTGGCACCAAGGAGGGTTGTGCTGAAGGCGATTGCGGGGCTTGTGTGGTCATGGTGGGCTCATTGAATGCGTCGGGCCAAGGTGTTGACTACGTGCCAGTAAACAGTTGCATTCAGTTGTTGCCCACGCTCGATGGCAAGTCGGTTAAAACAGTTGAGAGTTTGAAAAAGCCAGATGGCACTTTGCATCCTGTGCAACAAGCCATGGTCAATTGTCACGGTTCTCAATGCGGGTTTTGTACGCCTGGCATTGTGATGAGTTTGGTCAACTTGGTGCAACTCAATTCTTCTCCCAATCGTCAAGATGTGAGTGACGCACTTAGCGGCAATCTGTGCCGTTGCACAGGTTATGCTCCCATATTGGATGCGGCTGCCAAAGCTTGCAGCAACAAGTCTGCTTTGAAGCTTGACGATGCGGCCGATGTGCCATTGCTGAAAGACATTCAACGCGCGTCCACGCCCACACTCAGTTTGGAAGGCGACATCATTGTTCAGCCCGTGGTTCGCACACGCAAAGGCAATGAGTTTGTATCGCCCGCTACCGTGGCCGAGGTGGCCGACTATTTGGTCAAGCACCCCACCTCCACACTGCTTGCCGGCAGCACCGAAGTGGGCTTGCAAGTGAACAAAAAATATTCGCGCCCCGACCATATTGTGTACTTGGGCAACGTGACCGAACTCAAGCAAGTCAAAGACACCTCTCAAGCTTGGCACATTGGCGCGGTGGTTTCGCTCACGGAAGTCGAAACCTTGGTGGCCAAGGCCTACCCAGATTTTGCAGAGGTGCTGCGACGTTTTGGCTCGCCCCCTATTCGCTCTACGGCCACCTTGGCAGGCAACATTGCCAACGGTTCTCCCATTGGCGACACCATGCCTTGCCTCATGGCCTTGGGCGCCACGCTCACGCTGCGCTGTGGCGACAAAACCCGCACTGTTTCTTTAGACAAGTTCTACACCGGCCAAAAACAAACAGTGTTGCAAGCAGGTGAGTTCATTGAGGCTGTAGTGTTGCCCAAGCCACAAGCGGGCCAAGTGTTCCGCGCCCACAAAGTGAGCAAGCGTTTTGAACAAGACATTTCTGCCACCTGTGCCGCCATCACTTACTCCTTGAAGGGCGGCAAGCTCAGCAATGTGAAGTTGGCCTACAACGGCTTGGCACCATCACCTTGCCGCGCGCCCAAATTGGAAGCGGTGTTGGAAGGCAAAGCGCCTGCCGATGTGAAGGAATCCGATTTGGATGCGGCCATTGCCGCTAGCTTTGTGGCACGCGATGGTTTGCGCGCCACGTGGGCCTACCGCTCTTTGGTAGCTCGCAATTTGGTGATCGATTTCATTGAAGAACAAACTCAAACAACCGCGGAGGTGGCTTAAATGAACGCGCCTATTTCTTTGCACAATTTATTGCCCGTGTCTGGTTTGCAACAAGGCACCGATGTCATTCATGAATCTGCGCACTTGCACGTAACGGGTGGCGCTACGTTCACCGACGACATGCCCGAGTTGGCGGGTACGCTTTATGCCGCCATCATCAAATCACCGGTGGCCCATGGCGAACTGATTGGCGATGGCATTGACCGCGAAGCCATTCTGAAAGCGCACGGCGTGGTGGCTGTTTACACCGCCAAAGACATTCCTGGTGAAAACAATTGCGGCCCTATCGTCCACGACGATCCATTCTTGGCTGTTGGCAAGGTCGAGTTTTTAGGTCAAGCCGTGGCAGTGGTGGTGGCGCGCGAAATGTTGTACGCCCGCGAAGCTGCGCACAACGCCAAAGTGTTGGTCAAAGAACTCAAGCCCATTTTGACCATCGACGAAGCCATGGCGGCGCAAAGTTTTGTCATGCCTGCCAAAGGCATCACGCGCGGCAATGCATCCGAAGCCATTGCCAATGCACCTCGCAAAGTGAAGGGCAGTACCGAAACGGGTCAGCAAGAACAGTTTTACATGGAAGGCCAAATTACGTACGCCGTGCCGCGTGAAGATGGTCAACTCACTTTGTATTGTTCTACGCAGCACCCCGATGGCAATCAGCGTGAAGCGGCCTCCGCATTGAACCTCAGCACCAATGACGTGGAAGTCATTTGCCGCCGCATGGGGGGTGGCTTTGGTGGCAAAGAGGGCAATGCCAGCATCTTCAGTCAGAGCGCTGCGCTGGCGGCATTCAAATTGCAAAAGCCTGTTAAGTTGCGCGTCAACCGCGACGACGACATGATGATCACGGGCAAGCGTCACGATTTCCGCATCGATTACGAAGTGGGCTACGACGACGAAGGCCGTATTTTGGGCGCCGACATCACGCTCATGTCGCGATGCGGTTACAGCATCGACTATTCAGGCCCTGTGAACGACCGTGCTTGTTTGCACATTGACAACTGCTACTTCATTCCCAATCTGAAATTGATCAGCCACCGCTGCAAAACCAACACGCAAAGCGCTACAGCTTTCCGCGGCTTTGGTGGCCCACAGGGAATGTTTGGCATCGAGACAGTGATTGAAGAAATTGCCAACGACATCGGCAAAGATCCTTTAGATGTTCGCATGCTCAACATCTACAAAGACCCCGCAGTGTCTGGCAACCCTGCCACCATGGTGACGCAATATGGGCAGACCATTGCCGATTGGGTGGGCGACAAGGTCATTGACCAAGTGGCGTCTGAGGCCAAGTACCGCGAGCGCCGCGACAGCGTCAATGCGTTCAACAAAGTGAACAAGCGCCGCAAACGTGGTTTGGCTTTGGTGCCTTTGAAGTTTGGCATCAGCTTTACGGCCACCATGTTGAACCAAGGCGGTGCATTGCTCAACATTTACATGGACGGCTCGGTCAGTTGCAACCATGGCGGTACCGAAATGGGGCAGGGCCTCAACACCAAGATGGCGCAAGTCTGTGCCGATGGTTTGGGCATTGACATCAAATACGTGCGCGTTACTGGCACCGATACACAAAAGGTGCCCAACGCTTCCGCCACTTCGGCTTCTAGCGGTGCTGACATCAACGGTGCTGCCATCATGAATGCCACGGCACAAATGCGTGCGCGCTTGGCGCCCGTTGCGGCCAACATGCTGGGTTGCAAAGACGCCGATGTGAGCTTTGCCAACAACATGGCGCATGGCGGCGGCAAGTCTGTGGCGTGGACCGCTGTGGCCAAGAAAGCTTGGATGGACCGCGTGGGCTTGTCTGTGACAGGCTTCTACATGACACCCGAAATCAAGTACGACTTTGCCACCCTGACAGGTCATGCTTTTTATTACTACTGCTACGGTGCGTCTGTGAGCGAAGTCGAAATTGACACACGCACAGGTGAGTATTGGATCAAAGCCGTGGACATCGTTCACGACGCAGGCAAGAGCATCAACCCCGCCATCGACAAAGGTCAAATTGAAGGTGGCTACGTGCAAGGCATGGGCTGGCTCACCATGGAAGAGTGCATATGGGACAAGAAGGGCAAGTTCCTCACGCACGGCCCCAGCACTTATAAAATTCCAGTGGCAGGCGACATTCCTGAGCACTTCAAAGTCACGCTGTTTGATGGCAGCAACTTGAAGCCCACACCGTTCTATTCCAAAGCTGTGGGCGAGCCACCTTTGATGTTGGCCTTGTCAACTTTCTTTGCCTTGCGCGATGCTGTGAGCGCCAGTGCAGACCACAAAACGGTGGTTCACATGAGTGCGCCCGCTACACCTGAGAAGATATTGATGACCTGCGAAAAGGCCAAGGCGGCCGTCTAAACAGCTTCAGTCTTGGCCCTCGGTGAGGGTGTCAAGTTGAAAGTGGCCACTTTTGTGCCACAGCCACACGTCTGAATACACCACCTTGCCCAAGTGGACAGGGACCGGATAGGGCGCTGCCTGGCGCACGGTTTTTTCAATTTCCCGCATCACCTCGGGGGCATGGCCTGGCGCTCTCACCCATTGGGTGCGCGTCACTTGCCCTTGCTTGTCAATCTCGACATCTAGGACGCCCACGGCATACAGCATGGGCGGCATGCGGCCTTTGAAAATGCGCGCGCCATTGAGTTGGTAGAGATGCTTGGCCGCATACACTCTGTATTCGCGGGCGTTGCGCGCACTTGAGACGGGTAGCTTGGGTTTGGCGGGCTCTTCCAATTGCACTATGGGAGCTGGGGGTTTGACTGGTTGGGGTGCAGGTGCAGGTGGTGGTGGTGCGGGTGTCGGTGGTGTTGGTTTGAGTTCAGTGGTAGTGCATCCCGTGAGCCACAAAGAAATCATGCAAGCGAACAATGCCCCCCAAACGGGTTTCAGAAGATGGGTCAAGTCATGAGTCATGGGTCAACAGCCTTCAAAACAACATATGCTATTTTGGCACTGTACAGTGTGGTTTGAGAAGCATTGAATTGAAAGCAAAAACAGGTGCATTGGTCTTCCGTATTGAAATTCAAGTTGGCCCAGATGCCAGCCATCTGGGTCACGGTATTGCAAGCGCAGGGCTCAGTGCCGCGAGGCGCTGGCACGGTCATGGCCATCTTTGCCGATGATTTCTTGGGCACGATTGGCGGCGGCCACCTCGAATTTGAGGCCATTGCGCAGGCTAGGCATTACTTGCATGAGCCTGCTACTTTGCCTGCTCTGCCCATCGAGAAACGAATTGCACTGGGCCCCAGTCTGGGGCAATGTTGTGGCGGTGCATTGGTCTTGAAATTTGAGCGCGTCACTGCCGCCGATGAAGGGCGTCTTCAGGCCATTTTGGCGGCCCAAGCCCTTGAGCGATTTCAGCCTTTGGCTTTGTTTGGTGGCGGCCACGTGGGCAAAGCCTTGGTCAAGGTGTTGGCACCCTTGCCCTTTCATGTTCGGTGGATCGACAGCCGAGACGAAATTTTTCCCAGCGATGTTGCCCCCCAGGTGGTCTGCGAACACTCCAACCCCGTGCATGCAGCCGTTCCCGATTTGGCCCCCAAAAGCCGGGTGCTGATCATGAGTTTCAGTCACGCTGAGGATTTGGACGTGGTGGCGGCATGCTTGCTGCGCCAGCGAAATCAACATGACTTGCCCTACATTGGCCTGATTGGCAGCGCCACCAAATGGGCCAGCTTCAAGCGGCGTTTGGCCGAGCGGGGTTTTTCAGAAGAAGAGTGCCAACAAGTGACTTGCCCCATCGGTGTCCCTGGCATTGATGGCAAAGAGCCCGAGGTGATTGCGGTTGCTGTAGCAGCGCAACTGCTGCAAGCTTAAAAAATTGTATACACTTCGGTAAACAGTTCGGAGCCTTATCGATGGAAGCCTATTTGCTAGATTGGGTTAATTTGCTACTGCGGTGGGTCCATGTGATTACCGCGATTGCGTGGATAGGCTCGTCTTTTTACTTTGTTTTCCTAGACAACAACCTTCTGAAGCCCAACTCCCCCGATTTGCTCGAAAAAGGGGTAGACGGC
>CANKOT010000073.1 GCA_947484245.1 Comamonadaceae bacterium | reverse complement strand
TGTAACGTACCGAGGGTATTGAGAGGAAGTCTGAATGCAAACCAATCTGTTGAAACCAAAAGCTATCCAGGTCGAACAACTCGGCCCTAACCGCGCCAAGGTAACCCTTGAGCCCTTCGAGCGTGGCTATGGCCATACCTTGGGCAATGCGCTGCGCCGCGTTTTGTTGTCTTCCATGGTGGGTTATTCCGCCACCGAAGTCACCATCGCTGGTGTTGTTCATGAGTACTCGTCCATTGATGGCGTGCAAGAAGATGTCGTCAACATCTTGTTGAATCTCAAAGGTGTGGTTTTCAAACTGCACAACCGCGACGAAGTCACTTTGAGCTTGCGCAAAGACGGCGAAGGCCCTGTCACAGCGGCTGACATCCAAACTCCGCACGACGTCGAAGTCATCAACCCTGAGCACATCATTGCCAACCTGTCACAAGGCGGCAAACTCGACATGCAAATCAAGGTTGAAAAAGGCCGTGGCTATGTGCCTGGCTCGATGCGCCGTTTTGCCGATGAGCCTACCAAATCTGTGGGCCGCATTGTTCTCGATGCCTCTTTCTCACCTGTGAAGCGAGTCAGCTACACAGTCGAAAGCGCTCGTGTTGAACAGCGTACCGACCTCGACAAGTTGGTCATCGAAATGGAAACCAACGGTGCCATCACCGCTGAAGACGCAGTGCGTTCTTCTGCCAAAATTTTGGTTGAGCAATTGGCTGTGTTCGCACAGCTCGAAGGCAGCGAATTGTCTGCATTCGACGCACCCGCACAACGCGGTGGCGCCAGCAGCTTCGATCCAATTTTGCTGCGCCCAGTCGACGAGCTCGAACTCACTGTGCGCTCGGCCAACTGCCTCAAAGCAGAAAACATTTACTACATCGGCGACCTTATTCAGCGTACCGAGAACGAATTGCTCAAGACCCCCAACTTGGGTCGCAAGTCACTCAACGAGATCAAAGAAGTTTTGGCCTCACGTGGTTTGACATTGGGCATGAAGCTCGAGAGCTGGCCACCCGCCGGTTTGGAAAAGCGTTAATCAACGCTTGAAAAGAAAAAGTCCCACTTGCACCAAAGAAGTGGGCAGTGCACGGGCAGTACCTGATACGGCTGCTTGATTAATAAAGAAAGGATTAGCACCATGCGTCACGGACACGGACTACGTAAACTCAATCGCACAAGCTCACACCGCTTGGCAATGCTGCAAAACATGATGAACTCCATCATTGAGCACGAAGTGATCAAAACCACAGTGCCAAAGGCCAAAGAACTGCGCCGCGTCATTGAGCCCATGATCACATTGGCCAAAGTTGACACAGTGGCCAACCGCCGCTTGGCCTTCAACCGCTTGCGCGATCGTGACAGCGTCACCAAATTGTTCACCGACCTCGGCCCCCGCTTCAATGCACGCCCAGGTGGTTACACACGCATCTTGAAAATGGGCTTCCGCGTTGGTGACAATGCGCCCATGGCTTTGGTGGAGTTGGTCGATCGTCCCGATGTGGCCGATCAAGCGCCTGCCGCTTAACCAATGGTTTAGTTTCAGCTTTAATTTTTCAACCTTAAGTATTAAAGCTGATTAACAAGTTATACTCACGTTTTTACCGCGGGGTGGAGCAGTCTGGTAGCTCGTTGGGCTCATAACCCAAAGGTCGTTGGTTCAAATCCGGCCCCCGCAACCAAATTAAGCCAAGGCAAACGCCTTGTTGCGCATTGAAAAATACCCACTTCGGTGGGTATTTTTTTGTCTAATGCGCCCTCTGCATCCATCTGCCTTGACGCTAAGTATTCAGCGGAGCAAATGCTTTTTGAGCAATCTCAGTCAGGTGTGTGAGTGCCAACTCGGTGGTGGCAAACCGAACTTCAGAACGCGAGCCTTTAAATTGTTGTAGCAATGTTTCACAATGTGTTTGTTGCTTAGAACTCTGTTGGCTTGAGGTCTGTTGGTCTGAATCGCGCCAGGCCCAAGCCAACCAGACAGTGCCAACAGGCTTGGCTGCTGTGCCGCCCGTGGGCCCAGCAACGCCGGTCACGGCCACACTCAGGGCGGCATTTGAATGCGCCAAGGCGCCCAAAGCCATGGCTTTGGCAACTTCCTCGCTCACGGCGCCATGCGCCTCAATGAGGGCCGATGGCACGCCCAAGAGCTCGTGTTTGGCGGCATTGGAGTAGGTGACAAACCCACGTTCAAACCAAGCGCTAGAGCCTGACAATTGGGTGCAACTGGCGGCAATCAAACCACCGGTGCAACTTTCCGCTGTGCACAGACTGAGCTTGCGCGCCCCTAAAACATGGGCCAGGGTGGTACAAAGCGTCTCGATGTGTGGGGTCACCATGCTCTCCAAAGTGCAAAACAAAGCAGCGTACAAAAAGCGGCGACAAAATCATCCAACAAGATGCCAAAGGCACCGCGCCACCCAAAGCCTTTGAACAATTGATCGGCCCAGGCCACGGGACCCGGCTTGACTGCATCAAAAAATCTGAACAAGGCAAAGGCCATCAATTGCGTTGTGAAACTGGCGGGTGATAGCACCAACAGCACCAACCAAAATGCCACGATCTCGTCCCAAACAATGGCACCAGGGTCTGATATGCCCAAATTCTGAGCCGTCACTTTGCAGGCCCAAACACCGACCAAGCTGGCGATCAAAATAATCGCAAATTGCTCACTCAGCGTGAAAAAATCTTGGATGCCCCACCAACTGAGCCATGCCCACAGCGTGCCCACGGTGCCAGGTGCTTTGGGTGAAAGTCCCGAGCCAAAACCCAAAGCCACCCAATGGGCTGGATGACGAAGCATGAAACCGGCATCAGGTCTCATGGTGTTTTGAAATGGTCAAACGACTGAAAGGTATTGGCCACAGGCTGGCCTTGCCCATCAAACAAAGACAGGTGGGGCGATGCGGTGATCTTGCCAATGCGCGTCACTTGGGTCGCTGATGCCTCACTGGCGGCATCAATGGCGCTGCGTTTGTGCTCTGGGGCAGTGAACACCAATTCGTAATCATCACCGCCCGACAGACACAGAGGCAGCAAGGCGGTGGTCGGCAAACCGGCACTTTTTGCACAAGACATGGTACTCAAAACCTGCGCTGTTTGAATTTCTGCACCCACCCCACTGGCCTTCAAAATGTGTTGCAAGTCGCCCAGCAAGCCATCGCTGATGTCTGCCGCTGCATGCGCATGCCCCCGCAAGGCCAAGCCCAGCGCCACTCTGGGCGTTGGAACTTCCATGCGCAGCCGGGCAGCCTCAAAGACCGTTTGCGGCACACTCAAATGGCCTCGAAAAACCTCCAGTGCCAAGCGCGCATCGCCCAAATGACCACTGACGTAGATGTCATCACCGACTTGTGCGCCGCTGCGCAGCAGGGCTTGATCTGCGGGTACCTCGCCCATCACGGTGATGCAGATATTCAGAGGGCCGCGAGTGGTGTCACCCCCAATCAGATCGCATTGGTAAAGATCTGCCAAGGCCCACAGGCCTTTGGAAAATTCAGCCAACCACTGCGCTTGTACTTCTGGCAAGGCCAAAGACAGCAAGAAGGCTTTGGGCTGAGCACCGCATGCAGCCAAATCGCTTAAGTTGACGGCCAGGGCTTTGTGGCCCAAGTGCGCAGGGTTGACGGTCGATAAAAAGTGGCGCCCCTCCACCAGCATGTCGCTGGAAATGGCCAAATGCTGTCCCGATTTGACGGCCAGCAAGGCGCAGTCATCGCCCACCCCCAGCGTGGCATGGCGCGGGGGGCGCTTGAAGTAGGTTTCGATCAGATCAAACTCGCCCATAAGCCTAAGCATAACGCCAAGACGGACCCCCATCAGATGGGCAAGCCGCAAAATGCGACAATTCGCCAATGACCACTTATCGCATTGCCCCCTCACTCTTGTCTGCCGATTTCGCTCGTCTGGGCGAAGAAGTGCGCAACGTCATCGCTGCCGGCGCCGACTGGATTCACTACGACGTGATGGACAACCATTACGTGCCCAATCTCACCTTTGGGCCCATGATTTGTCAGGCACTCAAGCCCCATGCCAAAACGGCCGATGGCAAAGACGTGCCCATTGATGTGCACCTCATGGTGCAACCTGTCGACGCATTGGCGGCGGCTTTTGCCGATGCCGGAGCCGATCTCATCAGCTTTCACCCCGATGCAAGCACCCATGTGCACCGCAGCGTGCAGGCCATCAAGTCCAAGGGCTGCAAAGCAGGTGTGGTGTTCAACCCCGCCGAGTCCCTTGATGTGTTGGAATGGGTCATTGAAGACATCGACCTGATTTTGATCATGTCGGTCAACCCCGGCTTTGGCGGCCAAAGTTTCATCGACAGCGCACTGCGCAAAATTGAGCTTGCACGCAAGTGGATTGAAGCTTCAGGCAAAGACATTCGCCTCGAGGTGGATGGCGGCATCAAGGTGGACAACATCCGCCGTGTGGCCGATGCCGGCGCCGACACCTTTGTGGCCGGCAGTGCCATTTTTAGCAAACCCGATTACGCGGCGGTCATTCAAGCCATGCGCCAAGAATTGCGTGGTGGCTAAGTTGCTGCAGAGCTTTGGTACACTGGCGTTCTCATGATCTTGTTTCATTCATTCTTCGCAGTCCAGCTGCCGGCCTCATTGAGCCGGGGAGCCTGGTCTTGGCGTCAGCCAACTTAATTTTGCCAAGAACCGGCGACCCCTTGGTTGCCAAAAAATGGTTCATGCACTGACATGAACACCTGAATGAACCGGCTAGAACAACGGAGCCTCCATCGTGATCACAGAACTTGAATTTAAAAGCCTAGCCCAACAAGGCTACAACCGCATCCCCCTCATGCTCGAGGCGTTTGCAGATTTAGAAACCCCACTCTCCTTGTATTTGAAATTGGCCCATCACAAAGATGGTGGCAAATACAGTTTCTTGCTGGAGTCGGTGGTGGGTGGCGAACGGTTTGGGCGTTACAGCTTCATTGGTTTGCCAGCGCGCACCTATTTGCAGGCGCGTGGCTTTGGCAGCGCAGCGCAGACCGAAGTGGTCACCGATGGCGTGGTGCTTGAAACGGCATCAGGCAACCCGCTTGATTTCATTGAGCAGTATCAAAAGCGCTTCAAGGTGGCGCTCAGGCCGGGTCTGCCGCGCTTTTGCGGCGGCTTGGCAGGCTACTTTGGCTACGATGCTGTGAGGTACATCGAGAAGAAACTCGAAACATCATGCCCACCCGATTCCTTGGGCACGCCCGATATTTTGCTCTTGCAATGCGAAGAGTTGGCCGTGATTGACAACTTGTCGGGCAAACTTTATTTGATGGTCTATGCCGACCCTGGTGTGCCAGAAGCTTATTCCAAAGCCAAAAAGCGTTTGCGTGAATTGAAAGAGCAACTCAAGTATTCCGTCAGCGCACCGGTCATTAGCTCCACCCAAACCTATCCTGCAGAACGCGATTTCAAAAAAGAAGATTATTTGAAAGCCGTGTTGGAAGCCAAGGAGCTCATTGCTGCCGGCGACTTTATGCAAGTGCAGGTGGGTCAGCGCATTAAAAAACGTTACACCGAAAGCCCCTTGTCTTTGTACCGCGCGCTCAGGTCTTTGAATCCCAGCCCCTACATGTACTTCTACAATTTTGGTGACTTCCACGTGGTGGGTGCCAGCCCTGAAATTTTGATGCGCCAAGAACAAACTGAAGAAGGTGTGAAAGTCACCATTCGCCCTTTGGCCGGCACAAGGCCCCGCGGCGCAACGCCTGAAAAAGACAAAGCGGCGGAGCTCGAGTTGGTGAATGATCCCAAAGAGCGAGCCGAGCACGTGATGCTGATTGACTTGGCGCGCAACGACATTGGCCGCATTGCCAAAATAGGCTCTGTCAAAGTGACTGAAGCATTTGCCATCGAGCGCTACAGCCATGTGATGCACATTGTGAGCAATGTCGAAGGTATTTTGAAAGATGGTATGACCAACATGGACGTGCTCAAGGCCACTTTCCCAGCAGGCACTCTCACCGGCGCACCAAAGGTACATGCCATGGAGCTCATCGACAAATTGGAGCCCACCAAGCGCGGTGTGTATGGCGGTGCGTGTGGTTACCTGAGCTACGCGGGCGACATGGATGTGGCCATCGCCATTCGCACTGGCATTATCAAAGACCAAACCTTGTATGTGCAAGCCGCAGCGGGCGTGGTGGCCGACTCTGTGCCAGAGCTAGAGTGGAAAGAAACCGAACACAAAGCGCGCGCCTTGTTGCGTGCCAGTGAGTTGGTGGAAGAAGGCTTGGAGTAATCGACATGAAAAAAATCAAATTGTTGATGGTCGACAACTACGACTCTTTCACTTACAACATCGTTCAATATTTTGGTGAGCTGGGCGCCGACATTGAAGTCTTTCGCAATGACGAAATTAGCCTCGAAGGCATTGCCGAAAGAAGGCCTGAGCGCTTGGTCATTTCTCCAGGGCCTTGTTCACCCGCAGAGGCTGGGATATCCGTGGCTGCCATTCAGCACTTTGCAGGCAAGCTGCCTATCTTGGGGGTGTGTTTGGGCCACCAAAGCATTGGCGCGGCCTTCGGGGGCAAGATTGTGCGAGCGCAAGAATTGATGCACGGTAAAACCAGTGTCATTCACACCACGCAACAGGGCGTGTTTAGAAACTTGCCAGAAAAATTCACAGTCAATCGCTATCACTCCCTGGCCATCGAGCGTGTCAGCTGTCCTGCAGATTTGGAGGTGACAGCGTGGACCGATGATGGTGAAATCATGGGTGTGCGCCACAAAAGCTTGGCCATTGAAGGTGTTCAATTCCACCCCGAGTCCATCCTCACCGAGCATGGACATGCCATGTTGAAAAATTTCTTGGAAGCTCATTGACATGAACACAACTGCAAGCTCAAAGACCGGCACTCATTTGGCCACTTCTGCGCGAGTCGATCTAAGAAGCGACACCGTCACTCGCCCCACGGCTGGCATGCGAGAGGCCATGGCCAAAGCGTTGGTGGGCGACGATGTGTACAAAGACGACCCCAGCGTGAACGAGCTGCAGGACAAAATTGCCAAGATGCTGGGCTTTGAGGCGGCGCTCTTTATGAGCACTGGCACGCAAAGTAATTTGTGCGGCATTTTGTCGCACTGCCAGCGCGGCGACGAATACATCGTGGGCCAAATGGCGCATTGCTATCGTTGGGAGGGTGGTGGCGCCGCAGTGTTTGGCAGTGTTCAGCCGCAGCCACTCACTCAGCAGCCTGACGGGAGCATGTCCTTGTCAGACATCGAGGCCGCGATCAAGCCCGATGATGCGCACTTTGCTATGACCAAAATGGTGGCCATAGAAAATACATGGGGCGGCAAAGTCGTGCCACAAACTTACCTGAATGAGTTCAGCGCGTTTGCAAAACAAAAAGGCCTGGCCCGACATTTGGATGGTGCCAGGTTGTTCAATGCGGCGGTGGCCCAAGCCACGGCTTCAGGCACATCACCATACGATGAACTGAAAAACATCACGCAGTGTTTTGACAGTGTCTCTGTTTGCTTTAGCAAAGGTTTGGGTGCACCCATGGGCTCGGCCTTGTGCGGCACCAAAGAGTTCATTGCCAAGGCACATCGCGTTCGAAAAATGTCAGGTGGCGGTTTGCGGCAAGCGGGCTTCATGGCGGCTGCCGCATCCTATGCCCTCGATCACCATGTCGAGCGACTGGCTCAAGACCACCAACTCATGGCGTACATGGCGCAAGGCTTGTCTGGTATTCCTGGACTTCAAATTGAAACACCCCAAACCAACATCTTGTTTGTGGATTTGGTGGACGGTGCTAAAGCCAAAGGTGCGGCCTTGCAAGCGCATTTGAAGCAAGAGGGCATTGACATGACGGGCTTGTACCGCCTTCGATTTGTCACGCACCTCGATGTCGATCGCGCAGGTGTTGACCGCGCCATTGCGGCCATTCGTCAATTCTTCAATGCTTGAGCCCTCTTCAGCAACACCTTCATTGCCTTGAATTTACAGTCAGAGAACAACATGCCTATCACACCACAAGAAGCACTTCAAAGAACCATTGAGCATCGCGAAATTTTTCACGACGAAATGCTCAAAATCATGCGCATGATCATGAATGGTGAGTTATCGCCCGTCATGACGGCCGCGCTCATCACGGGCCTGCGTGTGAAAAAAGAAACGATTGGTGAAATTACAGCGGCAGCGCAAGTCATGCGCGAGTTTTCCACCAAGGTCAATGCGCCTGACGCACGTCATTTGGTTGACATTGTGGGCACCGGTGGCGATGGCTCACACACTTTCAATATTTCAACCTGCGCCATGTTTGTGGCTGCTGCAGCTGGCGCCAAAACGGCCAAGCATGGTGGCCGCAGTGTCAGTAGCAAATCGGGCAGTGCCGACGTGCTGGAAAGTTTGGGCGCCAACATCAATTTGTCGCCTGACAAAATTGCGCAGTGTTTGCAAGAGGTGGGCATTGGGTTTATGTTTGCACCCAATCACCATCCGGCTATGAAGAATGTTGCACCTGTGCGCAAAGAGCTTGGCGTCAGAACCA
This sequence comes from Comamonadaceae bacterium, assembly GCA_947484245.1. The sequence goes on along the minus strand of CANKOT010000073.1, from coordinate 2,774 downwards.
TTTTCAATATTTTGGGGCCGCTCACCAATCCTGCAGGCGCTCCCAACATTTTGATGGGCGTGTTTCACTCCGACTTGGTGGGCATTCAAATTCGAGCCTTGCAACGCTTAGGCGCAGAGCACGCGCTGGTGGTCTATGGTCGCGATGGCATGGACGAAGTAAGCCTGGGCGCATCAACCTTGGTGGGTGAATTGAAAGATGGTCAAATCACCGAATATGAAATTCATCCCGAAGACTTTGGCATGGCCATGGTGAGCAACCGTGCTTTGCGCGTCGAAACGCCTGAAGAGTCGCAAGCGGTTTTGCGAGGCGTGTTGAAAAACGAAGCAGGTGCTGCGCGTGACATTGTGATCTTGAACGCAGGTGCTGCTTTGTATGCCGCCAATGTTGCGGCTTCCATCAAAGAAGGCATTGCTTTGGCGCGAGAAGCCATTGCAACAGGCGCTGCTCATCAAAAGATGGAACAGTTTGTGGCATTCACCCAAAAATCAGGCGGCCTCACATGAGCGATATTCTGAAAAAAATTGTGGCCGTCAAGCACGAAGAGATTGCGCTGGCTGCCCAAAAGAAATCATTCGAAGCCGTTCGAGCCGATGCCGAAAGTCGAGTTTTGACGCGCGACTTTGTGGGCGCCATCCAGCAAAAAATGGCCAAGCAAGAAGCGGCCGTCATTGCTGAGATCAAAAAAGCCAGCCCTTCTAAAGGGGTGCTGCGCGAAGACTTTATGCCTGCAGACATTGCGCAAAGTTATGCAGAGCATGGGGCGGCATGCTTGTCCGTGCTCACCGATGTGCAGTTTTTTCAAGGCAGCTCCGACTACTTGAAACAAGCCAGAGCCAGTTGCGATTTGCCCGTGCTGCGCAAAGACTTCATGGTCGATGCCTACCAAATCTACGAATCCCGAGCCATGGGCGCAGATTGCATCTTGCTCATTGCCGCTTGTTTGGACGATGCCCAAATGAAAGATCTGGAAGCCATTGCCCGCAGTATGGACATGGCGGTCTTGGTCGAGGTGCATGATGCCGAAGAATTGGGCCGCGCTTTGAAACTCAAGACGCCTTTGGTGGGCATCAACAATCGCAACCTTCGCACTTTTGAGGTGAGCCTAGACACCACACTTGGCATGTTGAAGGATGTTCCCGCCGATCGCATTTTGATCACTGAAAGCGGTATTTTGTCGCCAGCCGATGTCCAAAAAATGCGGGAAGCCCATGTCCATGCCTTTTTGGTGGGTGAAGCATTCATGCGTGCAGCCGATCCCGGACAAGCGCTGGCCGACCTGTTTCATTGAAAGCAGGCAGCCAAGATGCGGCTGAGTCAACCCGACTTGTTCAATGAACCGGGCGCAGGCCTGAAGTTGACTGAGCCCTCAAATCAGCTGCGCGCTGCCGATTGGCCGCCAAACTTGGAATCGCTTGCCCAAGGCTGGCAAGAACTGTTGAGCGACTTTTGGTGCAGCCCCTCGGGTCTAGCGCTGGACCAAAAAATGCGCACCGGCCTCTCAGCTGGCCGAGTTTTCTACCCGCAAGCCGCTTACAAAGCCTTGGCGCTCACGCCTTTTGACAAAGTTCAAGTGCTGGTCTTGGGCCAAGACCCCTACCATGGCCCTGACCAAGCTGAAGGCTTGGCGTTCTCTGTGGGTTCGGGTCAAAAAATTCCCCCCAGCTTGCGCAATATTTTCAAAGAGATTCAGCGAGATCTGGGTCTCACCATGCCCGTGGGGCCCGATGCGGGCAGTTTGGTGCGTTGGTCGGAGCAGGGTGTTTTGCTTCTCAACACAGCGCTCACGGTTGAGCAGTCATTGCCTGCCAGTCATAGTAAGTGGGGTTGGGAAGTACTTACTGACAAAATTATCCAAGCCCTCGCCGCCAAGCCAGAACCTCAAGCTTTTTTGTTGTGGGGCGCGCACGCCCAAAGCAAGGCAAACCTCATTGAAGCTCAAAATAGCAATGGCCGGCACCTGGTTTTAAAGGCCAATCACCCTTCGCCTTTGTCGGCTTTGCGACCGCCCTTGCCGTTCATTGGATGCGGTCATTTTGGTCAAGTGAACCATTGGCTTGAGGCCCAAGTGAAAAAACCAATCCGCTGGTAATTTCGCGCTTTGGTCTTGCGGGAGTCTGGAAAAAAGTGGCATAATCCGAGATTCGCTGAGGAGGGGTGCCCGAGTGGCTAAAGGGGGCAGACTGTAAATCTGTTGGCTTACGCCTACACTGGTTCGAATCCAGTCTCCTCCACCAGCAAAACTTAACTTGTTAAGAACAAAGAGCGTTTGGAATCAGATGAACGCATCTGGGTTGCAGCAGCCTATGGCTTGTTTCCCAGATGATGTACCTGACTCTGCTGCAGTCAAATGCGGGAGTAGTTCAATGGTAGAACCCTAGCCTTCCAAGCTAATGACGCGGGTTCGATTCCCGTCTCCCGCTCCAGTTTTTGATGAGGTGGTGCCTTGGTTATCGGTTCAGTTAGCAGTTCAGTTAGCAGTTTAGTTAGTGCGGACAAAGTGCCTAGTTGTGCTAAGTCATGAGCGCCCTTGTGGCTCAGTGGTAGAGCACCCCCTTGGTAAGGGGGAGATCGCGGGTCCGATTCCCGCCAAGGGCACCAGTTTTTTTAGTCAGAGTTTTAATGTTTTTTTCGGAGTCGAGAAATGGCAAAAGAGAAATTTGAGCGGACAAAACCGCACGTCAACGTTGGCACGATTGGTCACGTTGACCATGGCAAGACAACCTTGACAGCTGCTATCACCACGGTGTTGGCGGCCAAGTTTGGTGGTTCTG
>CANKOT010000072.1 GCA_947484245.1 Comamonadaceae bacterium | reverse complement strand
ATTGTTGCCAAATCAAGCAAGTACCACGCACATGACGAAACAGGACAATATGGCATGGGCGACGTGATTGAAATCACCGAGAGCAAGCCAATTTCCAAAACCAAAAACTGGGTTGCTACCCGTTTGGTTGAAAAGGCAGAGACTGTATAAGCTCAATCAGCTTAGTTTCAGCAGAGCTTCTAAAAACGACTCACAATAGTGAGTCGTTTTTTTTCGTTCATTCACGCTATTTTTAAAGGAAACACCATGATCAAAGTTGGAGACACTATTCCCGCCGTCACATTGACCGAGTTCGTTGAGGTAGAAGGCAATGGTTGCAGCATCGGCCCCAACCCTGTCGATGTCGCCAAGGCTTCTGCTGGGAAAACCATTGCGGTATTTGCATTGCCTGGTGCTTTCACACCCACTTGTTCAGCCAAGCACGTGCCCGGGTATGTGGCGCAATTTGATGCATTGAAGGCCGCGGGTGTTGATGAAATTTGGTGTGTCAGCGTGAACGATGCATTTGTCATGGGCGCTTGGGGTCGCGATCTGCACAGTACGGGCAAAGTTCGCATGATGGGTGACGGCAGTGCTGACTTCACCAAGGCTACGGGTCTGACGTTGGACCTCACCGCACGCGGTATGGGTTTGCGCAGCAACCGTTATTCGATGCTCGTGAAAAACGGCAAAGTCGCTACGCTCAATGTTGAAGGCCCAGGTAAATTTGAAGTGAGCGACGCAGACACCATGCTGTCGCAAGCCAAAGCCTAATGAACTGAGCTTAACGCTACAAATGTCCCAACCCAGCCAGTGGCTGACGCACATCAGAGCATGACGCGAAGATAGTGAGCGCCTGGCACAGGGTTGTGATAGTAAGGTGGAATTTCTTCAAAGCCCAAATCTTCGTACAAGGCACGGGCCGTTTCCATTTCGTCAAGCGTGTCTAAAAAAATGCTGCTGTAGCCATGGCGACGGGCAGCATCTAGGATGGCCTCGGCCAATTGGCGGCCTAGCCCGAGCCTTCTAAAGGCAGGGCGAACATAAAGTCGTTTCATTTCTGACGAATTGGGGACATCTGCAGAGTCTAGGGGCCTCAGCGCGCAACACCCTGCCACCTGTTGATTCACCATGGCCAACAACAAAGCACCTCGTGGCGGTGCATATTCACCCGGCAATTCCTGCAACTCAAGCTCAAACCCTTGAAAACACAAATCAACGTTGAGCGTGTTTGCGTACTCTAAAAAAATCTCGCGAACTGAATGAATGTCTTCAGGCGAAGTGGGCTCAAACAGCAAAATGGTGAAGTGGGTGTTTTCTGACAAAGCGGTAGAACTGAAAAATTTGGAGTGGAGCGTGATGCGCTGTAAATTTTGAAAATCAAGGAACAAGATGGATTAGTTTGTAGATGGCATAAGCACTGGCAGCCATCAGCAAAATAGCCTTTAACCAATCGACAGGTCGGTCTTTTGAAACTGGCGCATTGTCATGGCTCATTTTGTCCCCAGTCAGCATCGGGCGCAACAGGTTTTCATTCTTCTTGTAAAAGTACCAAGCAATGGCCAGCACATGCAGCGCAACCAGTAAAAGAATGGCGACTTTGCCAATTTCTTTGTGCCAATAAGTTGCCCATTGGATGATGGCCCCAGAGACAAATGGCGTGAGGGGCCCGGCATTGGAAATCTCGTCATCGCTCATCATTCCCGACCCAACTTGAGCCGCCAAAAACAGCAAAATGACAATCACAGAAAGTGAGCCTGTTGGGCTGTGCCCCAAGTAACGCGACGTGGATGTCTTGCCACCTAGGAAAGCTTTGAGCGAGGTTGGCGAGCAAGAAAACTGACGCCAGCGGGACCAAAAACCGCCTACAAAACCCCAGACCACTCTGAAAATAATCAAGCTACCCACACAGTAACCAAAACGGAAGTGCCAGATCATGGCATCCCCGCCCACCAGGCCGGAGACTACCAATGCAGCCACCAAAATCGCCAAGGCCCAGTGGAAAACACGTGTCGGTAAATCCCAAACTCTCACTTGAATCATTCAGTCGCTTTCATCAAAGCCCGAGGCTCTGCAAATTTTTTTAAAACATGAGAAACTGTAATGCACAGTAACAAAACTTGGAGCCTTTTATGAGAAAACTTTTTATTATCCTGACAGGCTTGGCGGCCGGGGTATTGACATTGCCTGCCGCAGCACAATTTGCGAAACCTGAAGACGCCATCAAATACAGAAAAGCCAGCCTCACCGTCATGTCGGCTCACTTTGGCCGGGTTGGTGCGATGGCCAACGGCCGAGCCCCCTATGATGCAAAAGCGGCCGCTGAAAATGCCGATATTGCGGCTGCCATGTCCAAATTACCTTGGGCTGCTTTTACGGAAGGCAGTGACAAAGGCGATACGCGCGCTAAGCCTGAAATCTGGAAAGACAGTGCAAAGTACAAAGAAGCTGGCGACAAAATGCAAGCAGAATTAACCAAGCTTGCCGTTGCTGCCAAGGTCGGCAACGTCGATGCGCTCAAAACAGCCTTTGGCCCCGCAGCCGCAACTTGCAAAGCTTGCCACGATAATTTCCGCAAGGAGTAGTGGTTTATTGGCTTCAGTCGTGGGCTTCATGCAAGCCAACGACTGAAGGGCTGGAATTCCCAAAGACATCAGATGATGTCTTTATTTTTGAGGCTTTCAATGTGTGAGTCGCTGTAGCCCAAAACCTCTTTGAGCAGCTGCGTGGTGTGCTGGCCCAGTTGGGGCGGCACATGATCTTGACGGACGGGCGTCACGCTGAGCTTTAAAGGGCTAGAAACCAGCTTCAAATCTTTTTGGTGAGGGTGCTGCCACGTGCTCACCATTTGTCGTGCCGTCACTTGAGGGTCTGCAAAAACTTCCGCCAAATTGTTGATCGCGCCACAGGGTACTTTGGCCACTTCAAGTGCCGGCAGCCACTCTGCTTTTGTTCGGGTCAGCATGATTTTTTCAAGCAAGGGCACCAATACGCTGCGGTTTTTAACCCGGTCGGTATTTTTGGCAAACCGTGAATCTGTGGCCAATTCAGGGTGACCTGCCACATGACAAAACTTGGCGTATTGACCATCGTTGCCGACGGCCAAGATCAAATGATCCCGTGCGCCAGCGCCGTCAATGGCCAATGCTTGTGGGCTCGCCTTCACTTCAAAGACTTGGTAGGGCACGATGTTCTGATGGGCATTGCCGGCGCGGCCCGGCGTTTTGCCGCTCACCAAATAATTCGCCCCCAAATTGGCCAGCATGGCCACCTGTGTGTCTAACAAAGCCATGTCGACATATTGGCCTTGACCGGTTTTTTCGACATGTCGCAGTGCCGCCAAAATGCCCACAGCGGCATACATGCCCGTGAACAAATCGGCCACGGCGACGCCCACTTTTTGAGGCCCCCCGCCCAGATCGTCTCGCTCGCCGGTCACGCTCATTAAGCCACCAACGCCTTGCACGGCATAGTCGTAACCCGCACGATCACGGTAGGGGCCGGTTTGGCCAAAACCCGTCACACTGCAGTAAATTAACCGGGGATTGAGGGCGCAAAGACTGTCGTAGTCAAGACCGTATCGGGCCATGTCGCCCACTTTGAAATTTTCAATGAAGACGTTGCAATGCAGCACCAATTCGCGGATCAGGGCTTGGCCTTCAGGTTTGGAAATATCGCAAGTAAGTGAGCGCTTATTTCTATTGGTTCCTAAGTAATATGCAGCTTCTGGTGTATCTTTCCCATGTTCATCTTTCAGAAATGGGGGCCCCCAACTGCGCGTGTCATCCCCTGCGCCAGGCCGCTCTATCTTGATCACATCGGCACCCAGGTCGGCCAAAGTTTGGGTGCACCAAGGACCCGCAAGGACGCGGGAGAGGTCAAGGATACGGATGCCGTCTAATGAATTCATGTGCACATTGTCGCGAAAAACAAAGCGCGATGCACACGTTGATAATCAAGACATGTTGAAATTGTTGTTATCGATTTTATTTGGCGGTGTATTGCTAAGCCTTGCCGCTTGTCAGCCCAATTTAAATTGGCGCGCGACCCAGCTTGAAGGAAGCTCTTTGCGCTTTGAGTTGCCCTGTAAACCAGACCGAACGGTCAGGCAGGTCACGATGGCGGGTGAGGCCTTAGACCTTGCCGTGGCGGGCTGTGAAGCCGATGACGCCGTGTGGGCTGTGATGTCCACAAGTGTGAAGGCCTCGGTGGACCGTGCCGAATTAATGAAGGGTTGGCGCCAAGCCACGTTGCAAAATATGCGTGCACAAGGCGTCAATGAAACTCCTTGGACGCCACAGCACCTGGCAATATTACCGGGGGCGTTGCGCGTGAAGGCACAAGGCACCGGCCCCACTGGCCAAGCCGTAAAGGCGAATGCAGTGTGGTTTGCCCACATCGATGGCGATGCGGTGCGCTTAGTCCACGCAGTTGTCTATCAAAATAAAACAAGCCGCGCTCAAAACGATCAGAGTGCCGATCAATTTTTAGAAAGTCTTCAATGGCCATGAACCCAACCCAAAGTCCTCTGCTGGAGAGACGTCAAATTGTGGTGGTCTTTCTGGCCTTTGCGTTTGCCTATTTCTTGTCGACCCTGATGCGGGCCATTACGGCCACTTTGTCGCCTGCGTTGACGCAAGAACTGGGGCTGTCTGCCCAAGACCTGGGCCTTTTGGCGGGCGGCTATTTTCTTGGCTTTTCAGTGACCCAATTACCACTGGGCAAGTGGCTTGATTTGCATGGTCCTAAAAAAGTGATCTTGTCCTTTTTGGTCATCGCCGTTTTGGGGTGTATTTGTTTTGCCATGGCCGAAAGTTTTATCGGCCTTTGGCTGGCGCGTTTTTTATGTGGCGTGGGAGTCAGTGCCTGCTTGATGTCGCCATTAACAGGCTACCGTCGGTGGATGGACCCAGGTGCGCAGTTGCGCGCCAATTCATGGATGCTCATGTCGGGCTCTTTGGGCATGCTGGCTTCCACTTTGCCTGTGCAATGGTTAATGCCCATCACGGGATGGCGTGCCATTTTTGCGGGGCTTGCGGTGCTGGTCGTGCTGGCCATGCTGCTGATCTATTGGGTGGTCCCCGTCTGGGAAAAACCAAGCGAAAACGCCGTCAAGCCCTCAGATGAAGAGGCCGGTTACGGTCCTATTTGGCGAAGTGCTTATTTTTGGCGCATGGCGCCCATCGGATTCTTTTGCTATGCGGGCATGTTGGCGGTTCAAACTTTATGGGCCGGCCCTTGGATGACGGTGGTCGGAGGCTACTCGCCCGTGTCGGCAGCAACAGGCTTGTTTGCGATCAACTTGACGATGCTTTGCACGTTTTGGCTTTGGGGTTTGGTGACGCCAAAGCTGGCAAAGCGCGGGATATCGCCTGATCGGTTGATTGCTTGGGGCCAGCCCGCAAGCTTGCTGGTATTGGCTTGTCTCATTTGGCGGGGCCCCGATTTGGGGGACAGCACGGCCATTGTTTTGACACTTTTTTGCGTGACCAGCACCTTTGTGTCCTTGGCGCAACCCGCTGTGGGCATGGCCTTTCCGCCGCATTTGGCAGGTCGAGCACTGTCCGCCTACAACCTGGTTATTTTCTTGGGCGTGTTTGTGGTTCAGTGGGGCATTGGTTTGGGCGTTGACTTCTTCAAATCGCTTGGTTGGCCACCTGTCCTGGCCTTTCAGTCGGCTTTTTCTGTCTTTGGTGTGTTTGCGACCTTGTCGTACGTTTATTTTCATTGGGCAAACCGCGATAATTCAGCATGATTGGAATTCTCATTGTTGCCCATGCGCCGCTGGCTTCGGCTTTGCGCGAGTGCGCCTTGCACGTTTTTCCCGAATGTGCTTCGGGCGTTCTGGCATTGGACATAGCGCCCCACGCAAGCCCTGAGGAGAGTCTGATTTTGGCCAAAGCGGCCATGGCCAAACTCAACACCGCCGAGGTCTTGTTGTTAAGTGACGTGTTTGGCGCTACGCCTTCCAATGTGGCTCAAAAACTCAACGATGGCATTGACACGCGCTTGTTGGCTGGCGTGAATTTACCCATGCTGCTTAGAAGCGTGTGCTATCGCCACGAAACTTTAGACGCGTTGGCCGCACGTGCGCAAGCGGGCGGCACCCAAGGCATCATGCCCGTAGGCTGCACTGCACCTCAAAATCAATCAGGACCTCGACATGCCCCAAGCTACCACGACCATCAGCAATAAACTCGGCTTGCATGCTCGCGCCTCTGCCAAACTGACGAAGTTGGCAGGTGGTTTTCCTTGCGAAGTATGGATTGCCAAGGGAGAGCGGCGCGTCAATGCCAAGAGCATTATGGGTGTCATGATGTTGGCTGCTGGCATTGGCAGTGAAGTGATCATTGACACAGAGGGTGATCAAGCGCAAGAGGCTTTGGACGCCTTGCTGGCACTGATTGCCGATAAGTTTGGCGAGGGTGAATGACATTCAGCATTCATGGCCTTGCCGTTGCCAGAGGGATCGCCATTGGACGGGCGGTGCTTGTGGCATCAAGCCGCGTGGATGTGGCGCATTACTTCATTCAACCCGATCAAGTCGCCGCAGAAATTGATCGCTTGCGTCAAGCGCGCAATGCCGTCGTTGAAGAGCTTCGACGTCTTCAACACGAACTCACCTCCGACGCGCCTCCCGAGCTGGGCGCATTGCTTGATGTGCACTTGATGTTGCTCGAAGACGAGAGCTTGTCGACGAGCGTGAAGCACTGGATTGAAAAAAGGTTTTACAACGCCGAGTGGGCGTTGACCAGTCAGATGGAGGTCATTGGCCGCCAGTTTGATGAAATGGAAGACGCCTATTTGCGCGAGCGCAAATCAGACTTGGAGCAAGTGACAGAACGGATTTTGCATTTTTTAAAAAGCGGTCATGCGCCTGTGATTCGGACCAAGCCGCAGGCAAGGCCGCAACAAGAACTCCAATTGGGCGACACCATGGACGTGCCCTTGGTGTTGGTGGCGCACGATCTGTCGCCCGCAGACATGCTGCAATTTAAACAAAGCGTGTTCACGGGTTTTGTAACCGATGTCGGCGGTAAAACATCTCACACTGCCATTGTGGCGCGGAGTTTGGACATTCCTGCCGTGGTGGGCGCGCGCAGTGCAAGCCAACTCATTCGGCAAGACGACTGGATCATCATTGACGGCGACATGGGCCTCATCATTGTCGATCCATCGCCCATCATTTTGGCTGAGTATGGTTTCAAGCAGCGTCAAGGCGACTTGGAACGTGAGCGTTTAAGTAGGCTCAGGCACACGCCGGCTTTGACCCTTGACGGCCAAAAAATTGAACTGTTGGCCAACATTGAAATGCCGGAAGATACCAGTGCAGCCATGATGGCCGGTGCGGTGGGCGTTGGACTTTTTCGCAGTGAATTTTTGTTCATGGGCAGGCAGGGTAATTTGCCTGAAGAAGAAGAGCAATTCAATCAATATCGCAAAGCCATTGAAGGCATGCAAGGTTTGCCTGTCACCATTCGCACGGTCGATGTGGGCGCTGACAAGCCACTCGATGAAGCGCGGCATGATGCTGCGCACTTGAACCCTGCGTTGGGATTGCGAGCGATTCGTTGGAGTTTGGCTGACCCCGAAATGTTTCTAACGCAGCTGCGAGCCATCTTGCGTGCGGCCTCCTTCGGCCAGGTCAATTTGTTGGTGCCCATGCTGGCGCATGCCAGTGAGATTCACCAAACCTTGGCCTTGGTCAAGCAAGCACAACTTGACTTGGATGCGCGGGGTGTTGCTTATGGCAATGTGCGATTGGGCGCCATGATTGAAATTCCAGCCGCAGCATTGTCGCTCAAGCTTTTCTTGAAGCACTTCGACTTCTTGTCGATTGGCACCAACGACTTGATTCAATACACCTTGGCCATTGATCGCGCCGACGAAAGTGTGGCGCATCTTTATGACCCATTGCATCCAGCCGTATTGCGTTTAATTGCGGACACCATTGCAGAAGGTGCGGCGCAAGGCAAAAGCGTGTCAGTGTGTGGTGAGATGGCCGGCGATGTGAGCATGACGCGGCTGCTGTTGGGCATGGGGCTAAGGAGCTTCTCCATGCACCCCTCTCAAGTGCTGCTGGTCAAGCAGCAAATCTTGCGCGCAGACACTGAAAAACTCAAAGCTTTGGCGCAGCAAGTGCTGGCGTCTGAAGACCCGGCCAGTCTTTTGTCGTCTTAAGATTTCTCCGAGCAGGTGCCGGATATCGGGGCCAATGTCGCCCAAAGCGCAATGGCGGCAAGTGCCAGCCAGGTTGCTTGGCGAGGTGAACTCAACGCGCCAAACTCGCAGCGTGCGCTTGCTGGTCCGCGTGATAGCTAGAGCGCACCATCGCGCCGACAGCGGCATGTGTGAAGCCCATTGCATAGGCCTTCTCTTCAAACATTTTGAAGGTGTCTGGGTGCACATATCGCTTCACGGAAAGATGACTGCTGGAAGGCGCAAGGTATTGACCGAGGGTCAGCATTTCAATGTTGTGCTCACGCATCTCCTGCATGACTTGCAAAATCTCTTCGTCGGTTTCACCGAGGCCCACCATCAAACCACTCTTGGTTGGAACATGTGGAAACAGGGCTTTGAATTTCTTCAGCAGTTGCAAGGAGAACTGATAGTCAGAACCAGGGCGGACTTCTTTGTACAAGCGTGGCACAGTTTCTAAATTGTGGTTCATCACATCGGGTGGCGCCGCTTTCAAAATTTCCAAGGCGCGATCGTCGCGGCCTCTGAAGTCGGGCACCAGCACTTCAATTTGTGTTTTGGGTGAGAGCGCGCGGGTTTCTCTGATGCAGTCGACAAAGTGACCTGCACCGCCATCGCGCAAGTCATCGCGGTCCACGCTCGTGATCACCACATAGCTGAGTTTGAGGTCGGCAATGGTGCGCGCCAAGTTGCCGGGCTCATTCACATCAAGTGGGTCGGGCCGGCCATGGCCCACATCGCAGAAGGGGCAGCGGCGCGTGCACTTGTCACCCATGATCATGAAGGTGGCAGTGCCCTTGCCAAAGCATTCACCAATGTTGGGGCAGCTGGCTTCTTCGCAAACCGTGACCAACTTGTTTTTGCGCAGGATGTCTTTGATTTCGTAAAACCGTGTGGTCGGAGAGCCTGCTTTGACACGAATCCATTCAGGCTTTTTCAAGACTTCGCCTGGCGCGACTTTGATGGGGATGCGCGACAACTTTGCGGCTGCTTTTTGTTTGGCAGACGGGTCGTAGTTTTCGACAGTTTGAACCTCACGCACAATGTTACGCGGGGCATTAGTTTCTTGGGTCATCGCAATCTTTCTGATTCAGGGAGCAAGCAGTTGATGGAGCTTGTGTCCAAGGACATCTGCCGCTTCTTCCCAGGAGGCATCAACCCCTATTGTAAAAAGGTCGACTGACTGCAAGCCAACATGGCCACATGGGTTGATGCGGCCAAAGGGTTCGAGGTCCATTTTCACATTCAGCGTCAAGCCGTGGTAGGTGCTTTGGCGACTCACCTTGATGCCCAAGGCACTGATTTTGCCCAAGCCTTTAAAGGGGTCGCCTGGTGTTGCAGGTCCCGTGAGGGCGGTGTGCGCAAAGGGGTCGGCCAAACGCACATAAATCCCTGGGGCACTTGCCACTCGGTGGCCAGTGATCCCAAAGTGCGCCAAGGTTCTAATCACGGCCTCTTCCAGTCGGTACACATATTCTTTCACGAAGTATCCCGCACGCTGCAGGTTAATCATCGGATAGGCCATCACTTGACCCGGCCCGTGATAAGTCACTTGACCGCCCCGGTTGGTGGGGATAACCGGAATGTTGCCTGCATCCAAAACGTGACCCGCCATGCCCGCCAAACCTTGCGTAAAAACGGGCGGGTGTTGACACAGCCACAACACATCTGCTGTGTCAGGCGTGCGCTGCGCCGTAAATTCTTGCATGGCCTGATAAGTGTCCAAGTAATTGACTTGGCCTAGATGCTTGACCTGCATGGCTGTTAAGCCCTCATCAGAGGGCCACTTTCACCATGGGATGCGAGGTGAGAGTTCGGTACATGTTGTCGAGCTGTTCGCGACTGGTGGCTTGGATGGTCAGTGTCACGCTCAGATAGTTTCCCGCTTTACTGGTCCGCATCTCGATGGTGGCCGGATTAAATCCAGGATCAAATTGCTTGGCAATCTCGGACATGGCTTCCGCAAAACCATCCACGCGGGCGCCCATGACCTTGATCGGAAACTCGCAAGGGTACTCAATCAAAGAGTCTTTTGAAGCGTTGGCTGACGACGGTGGCGTTGAAGTGGCGCTCATTTCAATGAATTATGTGGGCTTCACGGGCGAATGAACAGCTGGCTGATGGACAAAGCGATCCATCCATGGATCAGCGCCACATGACCACAGCGCCAACTGCCAACCAGCCTAAGGCGAAGTTGGACAAAACCAGGGGGTGAATTTTGGCCAATTGGGCCCCGGCAGCGCTCAAATCGTCAATCAACAAGGCGTTTTTCATTTTCCGGAAGGGCCCAAAATAGAGGTGCCCAAAAATGAGGCACATCAATGATCCCAGCCCAATCATGGCGTGCCAACCCTTAGGGGCAAGTTTCATATCGACGCCCATCAACATGATTCCACCGGTGGCCAGCAACAAAATCACACACAAGCCGACCAGGTTGAAAAAGCGACGGAGCATGCCAGCCAACAAAGGCAAACGTTGCGCGGGCTCTAATTGAGCAATGGCCACGGGACGCACAGCCCAGAGCATGATGGCCATGCCGCCTAGCCAAACAATGCCGGCAGCCAAATGGGTAAATTTGATGAGTTCGTACATGGTTCGTGCTCAATGAGTTCTTGTTGACATTAAATAATCCCTTTTGAATTGTGACCCTTTTTCAGCATATGGGTTTTCACCTATAATCGTGAGCTTTGCGGAACCAAGGGTATCTGTAACCTGGTTGTAAACAAACATGGCCAGAATACCGCCACAAGATTTTGAAGATGAGGGTGAAGTCAATGGCGCTGAAAATTTCAGGCCCCTGACAGCTGAAGAAGTTCAAAAGTTACGACGCCAGCAACCTCTCCTTTCAATTTGGCGTGTGGTTTTGGCGCAAGTTTTGGTTGGTTTGGCCTTTGCGGCGCTCACTTGGCTCTTCACGGGGCGAGTTTCGGCAGCTTGGTCAGCAGCATATGGTGCTTTGGCGGTGGTTGTTCCTGCAGCGTTGTTCGCGCGGGGTTTAACCAGCAAAACCAGCAGCATCAATACAGGAGCCGCGGTTTTTGGGTTCTTGCTGTGGGAAATGGTGAAGATCGGCCTCACGGTTGCCATGCTTTATGCGGCCACCTGGTGGGTCAAAGATTTGAGTTGGCCTGCCATGTTGGTGGGCCTTGTGGTCACGATGAAGGTTTATTGGGTGGTGTTTGCCTGGCGCAAAGTGTTTCACCCAGTCAATTGAATTGAAAAAGTTAAAAGTTATTTAAAAAAGAGCCTAGAGAATGTCAGCTGCAAACGCTCCCAGCGCCGGTGAATACATTGGCCACCATCTGAAGCATCTCCAAAATAAAGAGATGTCAGGTGT